>VFZX01000095.1 GCA_016871015.1 Acidobacteriota bacterium
GTAGAAAGCACACCGGGTGACGGATTCCGGTCAAAAATCCGTCTCCGGCCGCTCTGGAGGCCAAAAGCGGGAATCCAAGGCGTTCCGGCAGCCTGGCAACGAAAAATCGTGCTACGCAACAACCACACTTCGACCGGCGGCGATGAGCGTTCGCCCGTCAATTCTCGGACAGGCTCCTAGGTATGCTGCAAGGGATACTGGACTGGCTCGACGACAGGACCGGCGCCGTCTCCGCAGTCCGGCACTTCCTCGATGAGGACATCCCCGCCTCAGCCGGCTGGCACCAGGTCCTCGGAAGCGTGGCCCTGTTCTGCTTCATGACCCAGACCGTGACGGGACTCTTGCTCGCCTTCAACTATGGACCCACGCCGGGTGAAGCCCATGCCAGCGTCAAGTACATCATGAACGAGCTCACCGGTGGACCCTTGATCCGCGGGATCCACCATTGGGGAGCGAGCATGATGATCATCGTGGTCGCGCTCCACATGGTCCAGGTGCTCGTTTGGGGAGCATACAAGCGTCCCCGTGAGGCCACCTGGATCGCCGGCCTTGTCCTGCTGCAACTCGTTCTCGCGTTCGGACTCACCGGCTACCTTCTGCCTTGGGACAATCGCGCCTATTGGGGCACCGTGGTCACCACCCAGATCGCGAGCAAGGCTCCCGTGATCGGACAGTACCTCGCCCGGCTGATGGGCGCCGAGGACGGCACCGTGGGATCGATCACCTTCGCGCGCTTCTACACCCTGCACGTGATGCTGCTGCCGCTGATCACCACCGCCACGATCGGCCTGCACGTGTTCCTCGTGCGCAGACACGGCGTGACTCCCGCGCCGGGTGATGAGGCCAAGCCGAAGAAGAAGTTCTACCCGCAACAGGTCTTCAAGGACACGATCGCGATATTTGCGGCGTTCCTGATCCTGGTGGTGCTCGCCGTCGCGGCTCAGGCGCCACTCGGCAGAATCGCCGACCCGACCGACACGCACTACATTCCGCGGCCCGAGTGGTACTTCCTTTTTCTTTTCCAAACTCTGAAGTTCTTCGAGGGTCCGCTGGAGATCATCGGCAGCATGGTTCTTCCCGGACTGGCCCTCACCGGCCTTGCCCTGCTCCCCTTCATCGACCGCGGACAATTGAAAAAAGTGACTCAGCGCACCACGGCGATCCTGGGTGTGCTGCTCGCTGGAGCCACCTGGGCGGGGCTGACCGCCGCGGCGATCCGCTCGACGCCTCCCCAGATTGAAGACAACGGACTCACCCAGACGGAGCCCCAGAGCTGGCAGGAGGTCCCGCCGATCGAATTGTCTGGCGCGGCCCTGTTCCGCAAGGAAAACTGTACGCAGTGCCACAAGGTCGGCGGCCGTGGCACCGCCGTTGGCCCGGATTTGGTCAAGACCGCGGGCCGGCGCACCGCCGCCTGGATGATCGATCACTTCAGGAATCCCGCCGCGGTGGTGCCTGGCAGTGAGATGCCGTCTTTCCAGCTCACCGAGATGCAAATGAATGCGCTGGCGGCGTTCCTGCTCAAGCTCAATCCGAAAACCGCAGATGCACTGGCCATCGCGCCCGAGTTCGCACTCGAAGGCGCGCTTGTGTACCAACGGTTCAATTGCGGCGTTTGCCATCAGGTGAATGGCGCCGGAATGAAGCAGGGTCCGGTGCTCAACGGGCTGAAGCGGCGGCGGACACGGGAATGGATCATTCAGCATTTCCGGGATCCGAAGAAGCTGTCGCCCGGCTCCACGATGCCGCCGTACAAGCTGGCGGACAAGGACCTGAACAACCTCACCGACTACCTTTTGTCGATCGAGTAGACTGGTCTGAAAGGAGCTTTCCCCAATTCCTCAAATCGACAGCTATCCCTCCGGCGCGCCTTGCTGGATTGAGAACGCAACCAGCGATCGCGAGGGTGCCAAAGCGTTTTATTCCGGCTTGTTCGGCTGGTCTTCCGCCGACTTCCCCATTGGCCCGGCGGACATCTTCTCCCTGTTCAGCGTCCAGGGCCGCGAAATCAGCGGCGCCTACAACCTCAACCCGCAACAGAAGGAAATGGGCGTCCCGCCCCACTGGATGGTGTACTTTAAGGCCGATGACGCGGACGCATCCGCCGCGCAGGCGGCGCAGTTGGGCGCAACGATCGCCGTCCCGCCGATGGATGTGTTCGACTTCGGGCGCATGTACGTGGCCCGTGATCCGGGCGGTGCTCATTTCAGCGTTTGGCAGCCGAAGCAGCACAAGGGCGCCGGGGTGATAGGCGAACACAACACCTTCTGCTGGGCGGAGCTGAACACTCGCGTGCCCGAAGAAGCCAAAGCGTTCTACACGGCGCTGTTCGGCTGGACCACCAGGCCCCACACGATGCCCGGCTATACCATCTGGGGCGCAGGTGGAAAGGACTGGGGCGGCATCCTCACGATGGACGAGCAGTGGGGCCAGATTCCCTCCCACTGGGCCGTTTATTTTAGCGTCGCCGACTGCGGAGCCTCGATCGAGAAGGCCAATTCGCTGGGCGGTAAGGTCTGCGTCCCGCCGTTTGAAGCCCCAGGTGTTGGCACGATCACCTGCATCAACGATCCCGCGGGTGCGACCTTCTACATGATTCAACTCAAGTCGGCGATGTCCTAAATTCTCCCCTCGCCCTGGAACAGTGAGATCCCCGCGATTCCCGCCGCGCCCGCTTCCATGCACTGCGGGGCGTTAAGCCGCGTGACGCCGCCCAGGGCGAGCACCGGGATCGTCACCGCTCCGGCCGCCAACCGCAGCCCGTCCAGCCCAGCCGGCTGGACACCGGGCTTCGACGGAGTCAGAAACACGGGACTGAACAGCACGAAATCAGCGCCGTCCTCCTGCGCCCGCGTGGTCTCGGCCACGCTGTGGGCCGATGTGCCAATCAGGAAGCCCATGGGGGCGATCTTCCGGACCCGTGACGCGGGAATCGAATCGGACGGCAGGTGAACCCCATCGGCCCCGCAAGCTAGCGCGACATCGATTCTCGAGTTCACCAGAATTCGCGCGTTATGGGGGTTGGGAAGCTCGAGCACCCGGATTACCAGGCGCATCAGCGGCCGGGTGTCCATCTCCTTCTCGCGGATCTGAACCAGGTCGACGCCCTCGTCGAGGTTCCGTGCGATGGCTTCGATCAGCGCCTCGAGTCCGCCCGCCCGCTGGCTGTCGGTGATATAGCAGGTGATCAACCGCAAACCTCGTAGTACCGTTCACCGGCGCAGGACCGGCACAGGATCACCCCGCCGCGAGACACCTCACGCGCGAAACTGACCCCCTCACCGCACTCCGAGCAAACCGCGCGTGGCCCCTTGTACCCTGGCAGATCGTGCTCTTCGACCCGGACCCGCACCCACTGATGGGTGAACAGCTCCTCATCAGCCATAACGCGGTAGGCGGCCATCTGCTGACGGTTCCGGTTCTCGATTTCCGGGAACAGCTCGGCCGCCCGCCGCTTGGCGGATTCACGTGCCGCCACCCGCACGTTACGCCCCGCCTCCAGGTCACAGAATGTCGCGGCCGCCTTGCCAAAGTCGCGGAACTTCAAGGCACGCTTGCCCATCCGGCATCCCGTGACCACCGTGATCGCGTCGGTCGCGCAGCGGTCGATCTCGACAAAGGTGATCAACCGCTTGCGGTGGACCCCAAGTGGGTCGTCCAGCCCCAACAGGCCCAGCCCGTGCACCGCCAGCCGCAGCCCGAGAATCTGGCCCGCGCAGATGTGCCCATGGGCCTGTTCCGCCAGTGACACGTACTCGTCAAAACTTTTGAGCGCCATCTAGATCACCCTAAGGAATTGAGGCGGGACTTCGAGGACCCAGTCCCGGCTGTGGCGGTGCCGCTCGTAGTCGGATCGTGGGACCACCGCCGCGAGTCCCCCGGCGAATTCCAACCTCACGGTTTCGGCACGCTCGGCGGCCCGCTCGAGAGTCGCCGCAATCTGATTGCCTCCGGGACGCCCGTCCCGTGGCGCTGCCAACACATGCTCCGGCCGGACGAAGACCGACACCCGGTCTCCCAACAGGCGCCCCGGCAGATAGGGTCCGGTCAACTCGAACTCTCCGAACGCCAGCCGGCTCACGTTGCGGGATGGATCCAGCGCTTTGATCTCCACCGGCAGGAGGTTGAACAGGCCGAGCAATCTCGCGACGTCCACCGTGGCCGGTTGCTGCAGGACACTCCGGGGCGTTCCATGCTGGACCATCGCGCCTTCGCTGATCACCATCATCTCGTCACCGAGCTCGAAACACTCGTCCAGGTCATGGGTTACCAGCAGGACCGGTGTCCCGAAAGCCTGCCGCACCTGCCGCAGGGTCGAGTAAAGCTCCGCGCGCAACGATTGGTCGAGCCCGCGGGCTGGCTCATCGAGCAGCAGGATCCGCGGAGCTGCCAGCAGCGCGCGTGCGATTGAGCAGCGTTGCTTCTGCCCGCCGGATAACTCATGCGGACGGCGTCCGGCAACTTCTGTCAGCCGGAACCGCTCCAACGTCTCGCTCACCCGCCGGTGGCGCTCCAGTTTCGGGAGCCGCTCGGCGGCAAACTCCAGGTTCTCGCGCAAGCTCATATGCGGAAACAGCGCGTAGTTCTGGAACACGTATCCGCAGCGCCGCTCTTGCGGACGCAGATCGATCCCACGGGCGCCGTCAAACAGCACCGTGCCGTCGAGCACGATCCGGCCTTCCGACGGGCGCGTAAACCCCGCGATACAGTCGAGCGTCAATGTCTTGCCAGCCCCCGACGGTCCGAAAAGGACGCAGACTCCAGGTCCGGCTTCGAATCCGACGTCCAATGTAAACGCTGCGGATTCCCGGCTTGCCCGGAAGTGTTTGCGGATGTGCGCCTGGATCACGTGGCCGCCCTCGGGCTCAGCCGGTTCGCCACCCACAACACCACCAGGGCGATGGCGCTGACGGCCAGAACCAGCGCGCGGGCAACGGCGCCGTTGCCCGCTTCCACCGCGTCGTAGATGGCCACGGCGATGGTTTGGGTCCGCCCTGGAATGTTGCCCGCCAGCATGATCGTGACGCCGAAATCTCCGAGGGACCGCGCGAAGGCCAACGCTGTCCCCGCCAGCACCGGACGCACGACCAGCGGCAGAGTAATCCGGAAGAAGATTACTGTTTCGTTTGCACCCAGGGTCCGCGCCGCCCGCTCGAAGCTGTGGTCGACGGTTTCGAGCGCCGCCCTCGCTGACTTGATCAACAGCGGCGCCGAGTGCAGGAAAGCCGCCAGCACCGCCGCCTGCCAGGTGAACACCAACGGCTGCCCGAAGATCCACTCATAGATGCGCCCCGGAAAACTCTCGCGCCCCACCAGGACGAGCAGATAGTAGCCCAACACTGTCGGCGGCAGCACCAGCGGCAGCGACAGGACCGCGTCCAGCGCCTCCTTCCCACGGAAGTCGCGATTCGCCAGGACATACGCCAGGCCGACTCCTACAGCCACGGATAAAAGAGTCGACAGGACAGCGACGCGCAGGCTCAGCCACAGCGGGAACCAGTCGACGCTCATCCGAAGAATCATTGTAGCGCCCGATGCTACAGTAAAGGTTTGATGGACGGAGCTTTCGTGGTGGATAAGCCCGCCGGCTGGACCAGCCACGATGTGGTGAACAAGATGCGCCGGATCGCACGCACGCGGCGCGTCGGGCACTTGGGCACTCTCGATCCCATGGCCACCGGCGTGCTCCCTCTGGTGGTGGAGCGCGCTACGCGGCTGTCGCAATACTACGTCAAGAGCGACAAGGTCTACGACGCCGTGATCCGGTTCGGCCGTGCCACCGACACGTTCGACGCTGAGGGCACCCCGGCGGGCGAGGACCAGCCGTATACCACCGACGTTGCCACCGTAGACCGCATGCTCGATTCGTTCCGGGGCACGATCCTGCAAATGCCACCGCGGATTTCGGCAAAAAAGATCGACGGACAGCCGGCCTACAAGCTCGCCCGCAAGAACCTGGAAGTGAAGCTGAACCCGGTACAGGTGACGGTCCATTCGGCCGACGTGCTCGAGTGTGAGGCGAACAAGGTGCGCGTCAAAGTCCACTGCTCGGCCGGGACCTACCTGCGCGTGATCGCGCACGAGCTCGGGCAGGCCGCCGGTTGCGGAGCCTACCTCGAGAGGCTGGTCCGGCTGCGGTCCGGCGACTTCACGATCGAGCAGGCACACACCCTGGAGCGGCTGGCGGAACTTGCGGCCGCTGAACGGTTGGAGGAAGCACTGATCCCCGCCGGCCAGCTTCTACCCGGGTTTCCGTCCGAGGTCGTCGACATGGTGACCGAGGGCCAGATCCGCAATGGCCGGGACTTCCGCGCCTCCCCTTTCCGGGTCACCCGGAACAGCCCCTATGTGAAGGCACTTGGACACGACGGCGCCTTGGTCTGTATTGGTGAGTTGAAGCTCCCAAACCTCTACCATCCGATTACGGTACTGTGAGCCGGCAAGCAAGAATGAACCGTTTTTAATCCCGCTTTCACCGCAGCTTCACCCATCAAGGAATAAACTGGGGAGTATGGCATCGGCGGGCCGGGTTGCAAGTGTCCTTCTCGCCATAGCTCTTGTTCTGGGGTCCTCGGTTACTGCTAAGTCCTTGTCAGCACAAGAAGATGCAGACAGCCAGTTCTGGTCTGGAACCATTGTGGAAGTCACCGAGGCCAGTATCACAGTGCGCCGGTCCAGCACGCCGTCCGAGGACCGGAAATTCCAGGTGACCGGCGAAACGAAGGTCGAAGGCAAGCTCAAGGAACAAGAGCGGGTTACCGTGCGGTACGTTGAGGTGGAAAACGGCTACCTCGCCAAGCGCATCCTGGTCCGGGATCAGTAACCGCTGAACTTCCACAGCGACCGGCCGGTCCGCAGGTAGATCGCATCGCCGGCGATTGCCGGAGTCGCGAAGCAGTCCTCGTCCAGATTCGCCACGCCCACCAGTTCCCACTCGGAACCCGCCCGTACCACCGACACCTGCCCCGCCTGGTTCGCCGTGTAGATGTGCCCGCCGCCCGCCACGGGTGACGAGTAGTAGTCGCCCAATGCACCCGTCAACCGGCCCTGCTTGCGCACCGTCCCGGTGGCCGGATCCAAAGCCGTCAGGATCCCCCCGTTCTGGAGCATATACAGCACTCCCTGATACAGCAGCGGACTCGGCACTCCCGGCACATTGCGCTCCACCTTCCACAGCAGAGCCGACTCCGTCAGGTCGCCGCGCCCCTGGGGCTTCACCGCGACGATCGCGCTCTTGGGCGCTGCAACTTCGGCCATCCCAGCCCACTCCGTGCCATCCACGGCGCCGTCCTTGTTCCGGTCCACGACACCAAAGAACTGCTTCGCCGGGCCGTCCGGCGCTTCTTCTTTCTGAATCTTGCCGTCCTGGTTCTTGTCGTTCTGCACGATGACGACGTTGAAGGGATGGATCGCCGCAACCGAATCCCCGAAAAAGCTTACGGCGTGCGCGTATATCACGCCGTTGTGCGCCACCGGCGTGGCTTTTGGCTGCGGGGGAAGTCCGCCCACCCACCACAGCTTTTCGCCCGTCGTCAGCGAAAACCCGGCCAGCTCAAACGGCGAAAACGTGACCAATTGCTCCTCGCCCTTCGAGTCGCGGAACACGACTGGAGTCGAATAGGCCCCGCCCGGCGCCGGACGCCGCTCCTGCTTCCAAAGCGTTTCCCCGTTGCGCGTGTTGACCGCGATCATGTACGACCCTTGCGCCTGGTCCACCACCAGGATCAGCCTGTTGCCATGCAGCACGGGCGATCCGGCGACGCCCTGCATGCTCGGCATCGGGTCCAACGGAACGCGCCAGAGCTCCTTGCCCTGCACCGAGTACGCAGCCAGGCCGAAATCGGCGAAGAACACGTAGACGTTGCGGCCATCGGTCACCGGAGTCGGCGCCGCGGCGTCGTTCAGCTTGTGCCGGCGCTCGGCGCGCGGCGCGGGAATCGCGGCTCGCCACTGCTCGCGGCCCGTGGCGCGGTCCAGACACAGGGTCAGAAGCTGGCTCCCATCGTGCGCGGTGACGAAGATCCGGTTGCCCGCCAGCACTGGCGACGACTTGCCCGGGGGCAGGTCCACCTTCCACGCCACGCCCTTTGACGGACCGATCCCCGTGGGCAGCTTGGCGCTATCGGAGACACCGTTCGAACCCGGGCCGCGGAACTGGGTCCAGTTGTTGGCGAACAGCAGGGCGTACACAAGAAAGTTCATGCTTTCCTCCGGGAGAAGTATTCGTACATCGGGAGTCCGAGCGCGATCATCGCGAGTCCGATGCCGCTCGACAGGGGAGATGTGATGAGCGTGTTGATCAACAGATACGCCGTGATCAGCAGGAATAGCGCGGGCACCACGGGAAATCCGGGCACGGAGTACGGGCGCGCCTCCGCTCCCTGCCGGCGCCGGAACACAAACAACGAGGCCACCGTGAGTCCGAAGAACATCCAATTGCCGAAGATGGCGTAGTCGGTGAGCTTGTCGTAGTTGCCCGACAGCGCAAGCAGCGCCGACCAGGCGCCCACCAGAATTGCCGACCGCACCGGAGCGCTCGTCGATTCGGCCACCTTGCCGAACATCGAAAAGAACATTCCGTCGCGCGCCATCGCGTAGGGCACGCGCGCCCCCGACGCCGCACCCGCCTGCAGCGCACCGAGAGAGGAGATCAGCATGCCGATCGCCATCAACCCCGCAGCCGCCGGTCCCAGGAGCTTCGTGATCGCCACCGTGGCGACCGAGGAGCTCAGCGGGACGCTCGCAACTTCCTCAGGCGTCAGCGCCCAGAAGTAGGACGCATTGGCGAGCAGGTACAGTGCGCCCACCACCACCACGGCGCCGAAGAACGCGCGCGGAATATTGCGTTGCGGATCCCGGACCTCGCCCACCATCGGTGCGAGATTCGCCCAGCCGTGGAATCCCCATAGGGCGCCAAGCATCGCCGCGCCGAATCCACCGAGTCCACCACGTTGCGCGGCGGACACGCCTTCGCACGCACCTGCCGCGCCGGACATCGCAAAATGGCCCCAGTCGCCGCGCGCCAGCAGGAACACGCACAAACCCATACCCGCCACGATCACCGATTTGACCACAGTCAGCGTGGTCGCAAAACGGCCCACGGTTGACACACTCAGGCAGTTGACCAGCGTGGCCAGCGCCAGCGCGGCGATCGCGGTTACCTGCAGCCCGCCCGCCTGCGCGATCGCGCCCCCGGAAACGATGTTCAAAAAAATCGCCGAACTCACCGCCTGCGCCGCCAGCGACGCGCCCCTTCCAATGAGCAAGTACATCCATCCGTACAAGAATCCGGTCCGCCGCCCGTAGGCTTCTGTGAGGAAGACGAACTCGCCGCCAGCCTTGGGCATCGACGCGCCCAACTCGGCGAAGCTGAGCGCACCGGCGGTCACCAGAAGTCCCGCGGCCACCCACACACCAAGCACCGCCCACGGAGTCTCGACATTGCACGTCATGATCCGCGCCTTGAGGAACACGCCCGTGCCGATAATGTTGGCGATGTTGATCGACATCGCGGCGAACAGCCCGAGTCCGCGGACGAGCCCCGCCTGTTGGCTCATTTCGCACCCGGAAAATGGGACTCGTGCCAGCGCATCGACCGTTCGGTCCAGTCGATCACGTGCTTCACTTCCTTGATCCCGTGCCCCTCGCGCGGATACCGCACAAAGACCGTCTTGACGCCGACATCCTTCAGCGCCACGAAATACTGTTCCGCTTCGGACACCGGCACGTCGTTGTCGTTCTCGCCGTGGACCAGCAGCACAGGCGTCGCCACCTTGGCGACATGCTTCAACGCTGACCGCTCCCACAGCACGTCCATCAGGTTCCCCTGGTGCGGCAGCACGCCGAACGTCATCTGCTCGTATTGGTTGTAGTAGGTGGTGTAGTTGTAGCTGACCAGATTGATGATCGCCGCCGTTGGAATTGAGGACTTGAACAGGCGCGTCTGCGTCACCAGCCACGCGCTGAGCTGCCCGCCGTAGCTCACCCCCTCGACGCCGATGCGGTCGCGGTCGATCCACAGGTTGCGCCGCATGGCCGCGCTGACACCGTACAGCACGTCCTGCCCCTCATTGCCGTTCTGGTCGCCGAACACGCCGTCGGCGAAGGCCTGCCCGTACCCGGTGGACCCGCGATAGTTCACCAGCAGCGTCGCCCACCCGCGGCCCGCGTACACCTGGTTCCTGAAGTTGAACGCCGGACCCTGCTGGGCATGGGGTCCACCGTGGATCACGGTGATCAACGGGTGCTTCGAGGCCGCGGTCCGGCCCGGGGGCTCTGTGAGGAACGCCTCCACTTCCCACTTGTTGTCGTTGCTGATGAACATGAACGGCCGGACCGTGCCGAGTTCCTTGCCCGCCAGGACTTCGGCGTTCAAGTCGGTCACCTTGCGCGCCGCACCGCCGGTCTCCATCACGTAGAGCTGGGCCATGTCTGACGGACTCGCGAACGCGTACGCGATCTTCCCCCTTGTGCTCGAATACGATCCAACCGTCCCGGGAGAACTGGTGAGCCTCACCGGAGCGGAGCCGTCGATTCCAAGCTGGTACAGGTTCACCGACCCGCGCTCCTGGACGCTGAACATCACACTCGCTCCGTCCGGCGACCACAGCGGTTCGCCCTGCCGGTTGTCGATCGCCTTACCCAGCTCGCGCCGCCCGGTTCCATCGGCGTTGATGAGCCAGACGTGTGTGTCCTCCATCGTGGTCTCGAGGTCGGTGAGGCCACGCTTGCAGCCCTGGTAAGTAATGCGCTTGCCGTCGGGCGACCAGCGCGGGCGGTACTCGATATTCTCGGTCGCTGTGATCCGGCGGAGACTGCCCGAAGCCACTTCGGCCGCCAGGATGTCGTAGTTAAAGAACTGGTCCTCGTTCGGTTCCCGGTTCGAGCAGAAGACGATCTCCGCGCCGTTGGGCGACCAGTCGATCGAGTGCTCGTAATGATTGCCGGTGGTCAGCGGCCGGACCTGGTTGTTCGACAGGTCCGCGATGAAGATGTGGAGCCGCTTGTTGTCGTTGAAACGCGTGTGGCCTTCGTCGTGATCGGGTTTGTAGAGATACCGCGTGATCACGACCGGATCTCCCGACGCTTCCGCGGTTTCCGGACCCGGCACGGCGGACACGAACGCGATGCGCTTGGAGTCCGGCGCCCAGGCAAAGCGCTTGCCCGTGGAGGGGAGCGGACTGTTGGTCCAATCAAGCTCGGAGACGAACCGCGCCTGCTTGCCGCCGGAATTGGCAATGATCAGGCCGGATTTCCCGCGGTGTTTCCCGCTGTAGGCGATGAGGGTGCCGTCCGCGGACCACTCAGGCGATGACGAGGAATCCCGGGCATCGCCCAGCGGGACCTGCCGGCCATCGGCCAGAGTCATGATCCAGACCTGGGAATAGGGCCGTCCGTCCGTGTCGTTGTTGACGACGGTGTAGGCCACGCGCGATCCGTCCGGACTCAGCTTCACGTCGCCCACCGCACGGAACCGCTTCAGGTCATTCGGAACCAGTGGAGCGGACTGTAGCAGGGACGCAAGCAGGATTGAACCGGCAATGGCGCGAGGCATGATTAGGTAAGCATACCGGAAGCGCCAGCGAAAAAGAGCCGCGCCTAACGCTTGGCGCCCGCCGGTGCAGCCACCGACGCAGCCACAGGCGCCGCTGCCGCTTCAGCCGCCTCTTCGGCGCCCACCCCGAGGAACTTGCGGACCTCCCGGTCGAGCTTCGCCTGAATATCCAGATTTTCCTTCAGGAAATTCTTCGCATTCTCCCGGCCTTGTCCGATGCGGTCACCCGCGTAGCTGTACCAGGATCCGCTCTTCTCGACGATGTTGTGCTGCACAGCAAGGTCGATCAAATCCCCCTCGCGCGAAATGCCCACGCCGTACACGATATCGAACTCCGCCTCCCGGAAGGGCGGCGCGACCTTGTTTTTGACCACCTTGACCTTGGTCCGGTTGCCGATCACCGTATCTCCGTCCTTCACCTGCGCAATGCGCCGGATATCCACGCGCACCGACGAGTAGAACTTGAGCGCCCGCCCGCCTGTTGTCGTTTCCGGACTCCCGAACATGACCCCGATCTTCTCGCGGATCTGGTTGATGAAAATCAGGCAAGTCTTTGATTTCGCCACCACGCCCGTAAGCTTCCGCATCGCCTGCGACATCAGCCGCGCCTGGACACCCATGAACGAATCGCCCATCTCGCCATCGAGCTCGGCTTTGGGCACCAGCGCCGCCACCGAGTCCACCACCAGGACATCCACCGCGCCCGACTGGATCAGGGTATTCGTGATCTCGAGCGCCTGTTCCGCATAATCCGGCTGCGACACCAGCAGGTTGTCGACATCGACCCCCAACTGCCGCGCGTAAATCGGATCCAGCGCATGCTCGACGTCGATGAACGCCGCCACGCCGCCCTGCTTCTGCGCCTCCGCGATCACCTGGAGCGCGATCGTCGTCTTGCCCGAGGATTCCGGCCCGAAAATCTCGTTGATCCGGCCCCGCGGGAACCCGCCGACGCCCAGCGCCCAGTCCACTGAAATCGCCCCGGTTGAGATCGCCGACACCGGGATAATCGCCTCTTTCGCACCCAGCCGGACGATCGATCCTTTGCCGAACTGCTTTTCAATCTGCCCCAGCGTCGCGGTCAGGGCTCTCAAACGTTCTTTTTCATCCATACTCATCTACTATAGGCGAACATTAGGCGAAAGTCACGCGTTTTCGCGATACTCCCCAAAAACAGCCCGCAAGCGGTCGGAAATCTCCCCCAGAGTGCACATTGCTTCGCACGCGGCCAGGATCGCGGGCATCAGGTTCTCTCCGCCACGGGCCGCGGACTCGATCCCGCCGAGCCGGTCCGCCACCGCCGCCGCGCTCCGCGACGCCCGGATCTGGCGCAGACGCTCCATCTCCCGGGCCCCGACCGCCGGATCCAACTGGAACAGCGGAATCGGCGCGCCCTCCATGGTAAACCGGTTGACGCCGACCACGGTCCGCTCGCCAGACTCGATCTCCCGCTGCTGCCGGTACGCCGACGCCTCGATCTCCCGTTGCGGAAATCGCTGCTCGATCGCCGGCAGCATCCCGCCCATTCCATCGATCCGCTCGATGAGAGCCCGTGCCTCAGCCTCGATGCGGTCCGTCTCCTGTTCGACATGCCAGGCGCCCCCCAAAGGATCCGGCACCTCTGGTACTCCGGTCTCGTGCGCGATCACTTGCTGCGTCCGCAGCGCCAGCCGCGCCGACTCCTCCGAGGGCAGCGCCAGCGCCTCGTCGCGCGAATTGGTGTGCAGCGATTGCGTACCGCCGAGCACCGCCGCCAACGCCTGGATCGTCACGCGCACCAAATTGTTGTCCGGCTGCTGCGCCGTCAGGGTCGCGCCCGAGGTCTGGGTGTGGAACCGCAGCATCATCGACTTCGGATTCTTCGCTCCAAACCGCTCGCGCATCAGGGTCGCGTACAGCCGCCGCGCCGCCCGGAACTTCGCGATCTCCTCCAGAAAATCGTTGTGCGCGTTGAAGAAGAACGACAGCCGCGGTGCGAAGTGATCCACCGCCTGTCCAGCGCTGACCGCGGCCTGGATATAGGCGATCGCGTTCGCAAGAGTGAATCCCACTTCCTGGGCCGCGGTGGATCCGGCCTCGCGGATGTGATACCCGCTGATCGAAATGCTATTCCACAGGGGAAGCTCGCCCGAAGTCCAGGCGAAGAGATCCGTCACGATCCGCATTGCCGCCCGTGGCGGATAGATATAGGTACCGCGGGCGATGTACTCCTTCAGGATGTCGTTCTGGATGGTCCCCTGCAGCTTCGCTGGATCCACGCCTTGCCGCCGCGCCGTCAGGACATAGAGCGCCAGCAGGATCGCGGCGGTCGAGTTGATGGTCATCGACGTCGTGACCTGGTCGAGCCGGATCCCTTCGAACAGCCGTTCCATGCTGGCCAGCGAGCTGATCGCGACCCCCACGCGGCCCGTCTCGCCCAGCGCCAGCGGATGATCGGAGTCCATTCCCATCTGCGTGGGCAGGTCGAAGGCCACGGAGAGTCCGGTGATACCCTGTGACAGCAGGTATTTGTAGCGCTGGTTGCTCTCTTCCGCCGCGCCGAACCCGGCGTATTGGCGCATGGTCCAGAGCCGGCTGCGGTACATCTCCGGGTGGATCCCGCGGGTGAACGGAAACTCGCCGGGACGCTCGCCGCTCATGTTTTGTTGATCCGCCGGGCGCGCCGGAACGAGTACACTCCGTAGGCGAGCATCACCAGTCCGAAAATCGCGGTGAGGACGATGCGGCCGAGCCCCACGATGTCGCCGTTGAAGGTGGACATGCTCCGGTAGGCCGAAGGGATTGCCAGCAGCGCCAGCACGATAAAGAAAAACCCGATGATCTCGTTCCACAGCACCCGGAGCGGTTTGACAATAGCCGGTACTACTGAGCTGACGAATTTCCGTGCGGTGCCTAGCATGAACAGCCTCATTCCATCGTAAGCTGGAATTTCGTCCCCTTGCTGCTGGATACCGACCGCCTGCAAATCACCACCATCGAGCAGTACCGGCTGTGGAGACCCACGCTGCGCTACCTGATGGCAGTCGAGGTGCACGTGTACGCGTTCGCCATGGCGGCGAATGTTCTGCTGTCGTTCTTCCCGCTGCTGATCGTGATGGTGTCGCTGTGCCGCCACGTGCTTGAGTGGAAATCGGCTGAGCAGGCGATTTTCCTGTCCCTCCGCGACTTCTTCCCCAAAGAGTTCGAGCCGCTGTTTCTCCCCTATCTCACCTGGAAGCTGCCGCAGGGGATGCAGTTCTCCTCGCTGTTCCTGCTGCTGTTCACCGCCAACGGCGTGTTCGAGCCGCTCGAGGTCGCGTTGAACCGCGCCTGGGGAATCAGCCACAACCGCAGCTTCCTGCGCAACCAGCTCATCAGTCTCGCCCTGATTCTGGCGTGCGGCGCGATGGTGCTCAGCTCGTTCCTGCTCACTGCCGTCAACCAGCAGATCTTCACGCAGCTCTTCCCGCTCGGAACCTCGAACGCCTGGTTCAGCCTCGTGGTCTTCAAGATGGCCGCGCTGCCGATGACCATCCTCGCGCTATTCCTGATCTACACGGTGCTGCCGAACGGCAAGGTTCCCAAGCTCCGGGTGTTCCCCGTAGCGGTGGTGGTGGGAGTCCTGCTCGAAGTGTTGAAGTACCTGAACCTGCTCACCTGGCCCCTGCTCAACAAAAAGCTCGAAAAAGAGATGGGGCCGTTCGTCCACTCGACCTCGATCATCCTCTGGGCCTTCATGGCTTCGATGATCGTGCTCGCGGGCGCTCATTGGGCCGCCCAGCGTCCGGTTGCGCCGCCCGAGGAACCCCCCTCGCCTTCGTAGTATATTGTCAGGACGTATGAACATCCGTTTCACCTTCGCCGCCACCGGCCTAGCGCTCCTTCTGGCCGCCTGCGCCCCCGGGCCCGACGCCGCCAAGCAGTACGAAAAGAAAGCCGCGCCCGCCAGCGCCGGAACTATCGCCCGCATGGATCCGTCGGTCAACGAACTGATCCCCGCCGGCGCCACGATCGAGAAGCTCGCCGGAGGCATGGGATTCACTGAAGGCCCGCTTTGGATGAAAGCCGGATACCTGCTGTTCAGCGACGTCACCGGCAACAAGATCTGGAAATGGACGCCGGGCTCGGACAAAGCCGAATCGTACCTTGAAAAAAGCGGCGCCGACGAGTGCGCTCCGGGGAGCTACTGCGGATCCAACGGGCTCTCGCTCGACTCCGCTGGCCGCGTGCTGATCTGCCAGCACGGGCGCGGCCAGATTGTGGCCATCGACGAAACCGGCAAGCAAACAGTCATCGTCAACAAGTATCAGGGCAAGCGTCTCAACAGTCCGAACGACATGGCCTGGCATTCCGACGGCAGCCTCTACTTCACGGACCCGCCGTATGGCTTCCCCAAACAGGATGACGACCCCGGCAAGCAGCTCAAGTTCAACGGCATCTACCGGCGTGAGGCGAACGGCCGCCTCATACTGGTCCACCAGAACATGACGCGGCCGAACGGCCTCGGCTTTTCTCCCGACTACAAGACGCTCTACGTGGCCAACTCCGACCCCAAGCAGAAGCTCTGGATGAAGTTCGCCGTCAACGCGAATGGCACGCTGTCGGACCCAAAGGTCTTCTCCGACGTCACCTCTGAAACCACCGAAGGACTCCCCGATGGACTCAAGCTCGACAAGAAGGGTAACATCTACGCCACTGGTCCCGGTGGCGTGTGGATCTTCAATCCGGCGGGCCAGGTAATCGGCAAGATCCAGCCCACCGAAGTCCCCGCCAACGTTGGCTGGGGCGACGACGGCAAGACTCTCTACATGACCGCGCGGACCGGCCTCTATCGCATCAAGCTCGCCGCCGAGGGCATGTAGAATAGGGAGAAAGCTGTATGTCTCAGAACTCCGATCTCACCCGCCGCGAAGCCACCAAAGTGGCTGGAGCGGCCGCGCTCACTGCGGCGCCGTTCATCCAAAGGGCGCTCGGCGCGAACAACCAGGTCCAGTACGCCGTCATCGGAACTGGAAGCCGCGGTTCTTATCACATCACCCACCTGAACGGAATCGACAGCGGCAAATGCGTCGCTGTTTGCGACGTCGACCAGGCCGCGCTCGACAAGGCAGTCAAAGAGAGCAAGGACAAGCCGCAAGGGTTCAAGGACTACCGTGAGGTTCTCGCCCGGAAGGACGTGGAGGCGGTCATCATCGCCACGCCTCTCTACATGCACTTCCCCGTCACCCGCGATGCACTCGAAGCCGGCAAGCACGTCTTCTGCGAAAAGAGCCTGGTGTTCACCGCGCAGGAGATCCATGCGCTGCGCTTCCTCTCGAACAGCCGTCCGAAGCAGGTTCTCCAAACCGGACTCCAGCGGCGGTATTCGAAGTTCTACCAGACGGCCAAGCAGATGGTTGACAAGGGCATGATCGGCAAGGTCACCCACGTCACCGGGCAGTGGCACCGCAAGAGCCTGCCGCGGACCTGGGTCCCACCCGCCTGGCGCGCCTTCCGCAAGTACTCCGGCGGACTCACCGCCGAGCTCGCATCCCACCAGATCGACGTCGCCGACTGGATGATCGGCTCGCATCCCGAACTGGTCACCGGTATCGGCGGTCTCGACGTCTACAAGGACGGCCGTGACGTCTACGACAACATCCAGCTCATCTTCAAATATCCGGGCGGACAAAAGCTGATGTACAGCTCCATCTGCACGAACAACCACCTCGCGATGTTCGGATCCTCACGGACCGAGTTCGGCGAAATGATAATGGGCACGGAAGGCACCATCCACATCACGGTGGGTACGGACCAGGAGCCCGCCACCGCGCTTTGGTTCTATGAGCCCGATCCGAAAAAGCTCGAAGCTGCCAAGAAGGGCGGCGAAAAAGCTGCCATTGCCAACGCCTCGCTCGCGACAACGGGCAAGGGCGGCAAGGGGCTTCCGGTGCTGCTCGAAGACGAACAGGTGAAGGAAAGCGATTCGTTCGTCCAGAAGGAGCTCAAGTTCGCCAAGATGTGGTTGTACAAGAAGGGTGTCATGGTTCCCGAAGAAACCAAGAACCCTGTCGACGTGCAGCTCGAGAGCTTCTTCTCAGACTGCCGTTCCGGCAAGCGTCCGCTTGCGGATCTCGAGGTTGGCCTCGAGGATTCCGCCAACGTGATCCTTGCGAACCTCGCCATGGATGAGGGACGCCGCGTGAAGATGAGCGAGATTGACACGATGGGCGGGGGGCCGGTGAAAGCCGCACCCGCGAAGAAAGCCTAAGCCTTGCCCACCGGCGCGGAGCTATTCGTCGATGCGATGGAGCGGCTCGGAATCCGCGACATCTATACGCTGGTCGGCGACCACCTGAACGAAGTCCTCTCGGTGGCCGGCACACGTGGAGTCCGGATCACCGATTTCCGCCATGAGTCCGGCGTGGTGCACGCAGCCGATGCGTTCGGCAGGATTTACCGCCGCCCGTGTATTTCGCTCGTCACCGGCGGACCCGGCCACACGAACTCCCTTACCGGCATCGCGACGGCATGGCAGGCCGCAAGTCCCGTCATCACGGTTAGTGGCGCGCCGTCCACGGCGCTTGCCGGCCGCCAGGTGTTTCAGGTGATCGACCAGGTGGCGATGGCCGCGCCGGTGTCGAAGTTCACGGCCCAGCCCGCGAGTCCTGGACAGATTCCGTTCTACCTCGGCCGTGCCTATCAGGAAGCCGTGTCGGGACGGATGGGTCCGGTGCATCTGACGATCCCGGTCGACGTGTTCGCTGGCAATGCTGGCGCCGTGCTACCCATGCCTGCGCCTTCGGCCCCGCCCGCAATGGCGCCTTCCACGTCCGAAGTCAGCCGCGCACTCGAACTGCTCCGGGGCGCCGAACGTCCGGTGGTGATCGGCGGCAGCGGACTTTGGTGGGCGGACGCGGGCGATGAGCTCGAGCAGTTCCTCCGGGCTACGTCGCTGCCCTACTACAGCGTCACGATGGCCCGCGGGATTCCACCGGACAGCTTCGAAACCGCGATGGGCTACGCCGACGCCGCGCTCAACAAGGCCGCGCTGAAGGCGTTTCCTCAGGCCGACGTGGTGCTGGTGCTCGGGAAGCGGATCGACTACCGCCTGGCGCTCGGCAGCGCCCGCCTGTTTTCGCCGGAGGCGAAGTTCATTCAAGTGGACATCGTGCTCGGCGAACTGGGAATCACGCGGAATCTCGAGCTGGGAATTTGCGCCGATGTCCGGGCGGCGTTGGCTGCATTCAACGCGGGGCTTGGCTCCGAAACCTGGCCTGCGCGCGATGAGTGGTTCGCCCTTCAGCGCTCGGCCCGCGACGAGTGGCGAGCGCAATTGGCGGCCATCGCATCGGACCGCTCCGCGCCGATTCACCCCGCGGCCTTCTTCGCCGAGCTGGCACAGGCGCTTCCGCCCGGTGTCCTGTACTCGTGGGACGGCGGCGATTTCATTCACTGGGGCCGCGCAACTCTGCCCGCTCAAACGCCTGGTGGATGGCTGCGCCTGGGGCCGCTGGCGACCATCGGATCGGCGCTGCCCAACGCGATCGCGATGCAGATGGCGTATCCGGACGCGCCCGTAGCGATGATCACCGGCGACGGGTCGCTCGGATTCTACATCGCCGAGCTCGACACCCTGGTTCGCTACGGACTTCCGGTTGTGGTCATCGTTGGCAACGACGCCGGATGGGGACTGGAGCGCGAGCTGCAAGGCGACCTGTGCGGGTCCACCTACGCATGCGAGCTGCGTGCCACGCGTTACGACCTGGTGATGGAGGGCTTCGGCGGGACCGGCGAGAACATCACTCAGCTTGACGAGGTGATCCCGGCGGTGAAGCGGGCCTTCGCCGCGCGCAAGCCCTATTTGCTGAACGTGAACATCCGCGGTGCGAGGTCGCCGTTCACCGACTGGCAGATCAGCGGGAAGAAGAAATAGCGCGGACACCCTGCCGCGCCAGGCTCAACACCACGCCGCCGAACCCAGCGAAACGGTGGTCGCGCGTGAGGCCGTGCGCATAGCGGTAGTAGATCTGCTGCAGTATCACGGCAAGCTTGAACAGTCCGTAGACGTAGTAGTAGGCGATGCCCGAAACATCCCGTCCGGTGATTTCGGCGTAGCGCTCGACGGCCTCCGCACGTGTGTAGAATCCGGGCGTGGCGGTGGGTGCCAGGCGCGCTTCGAGGAACTCGGGCGGATCGGTTGGTTCCACCCAATAGCTCAGCGCCGTGCCCAAGTCCATGAGCGGATCCCCAACTGTCGCCATCTCCCAGTCGAGAACGCCGGTGATGCGCGTCAGATCAGTGGGATCGAGCAGCATGTTGTCCAGCTTGTAGTCGTTGTGGATGATCGCCGCGCCGGACTCGGTGGGCATCCGCGCCGCAAGCCACACCGCCAACTCATCCATCTCGGGAACTGGTCCGGTCTGCGCCACCGTCCAGCGCTTGGACCAGCCTTCGATCTGCCGCCGCACGTAGCCTTCAGGCTTTCCCAGATCCTTGAGCCCGGCCGCTTCGAAGTCAACTGAGTGGAGCAGCGCCAGGTTGGCGACCATCGATTGGGACAGCCTCCGGCACAGGTCCGGACTCTCTTCCAGCTCACGCGGCGTCTCCTTGCGGATCACCGTGCCGTGCCGCCGCTCCATCAGGTAGAACGGCGCACCAATCACGGATGGATCCTCGCAGTAGGCATAAGGCTTTGGCGCCGGCGGATAAACGGCGTGAAGCTTTGACAGCACGCGGAACTCGCGTCCCATGTCGTGCGCGGTCTTCACCTGCGTGCCGAACGGTGGACGCCGTAAGACGTACTCTTCGCCGCCCGCGCGAACCAGATAGGTGAGGTTCGAATGGCCCGCCGGAAACTGCGCAACTGTGACGTCTTTGCCGAGCCAGGCGCCGATCCGCGCCGCATCGATCTCTTCTCCGGGCCGGGGAGGCGCGGCGGGATTCCAGTCCATCTCCTAACGATACGTGATCAATGCCGGATCGTCGAGATGCGGCGTGTTGTTGAACGAGTGGAGCGAGAACCGGCCAGTCGTGAACAGGAAGTCAGTGAACGATCCGTTCTTGGGGCTCCATGTGAGTTCGAGCGTCGCTTCGTAGCTCAAACCGAGAGCCAGCCGCGAGGCCGCCGCTGTCGGTCCGCCCGAAGTGAAGACCACGGCGTGGCCGGACTTCGGGCACGCCGCCTTGACACGGTCGACGGCCCGCTCGATGCGGGCGCAGAAATCCTGCCAGGTCGGGATGTCGGGTGCGGCGGCCTCGCCCGAGAGCCACCGCTGCGTCACCTCGCGCAACACGCGGTCGAAGGCCCTCTGTCTGGCCCGCTCGTCCGGGGAAGTCTGGAACTCGGCGACCGAAGCGGCCAGGTGCGGATGCTTTGCCATGAGCCGTGGCATGAACCGCCGGAACAACAGCTCGGCGGGAAACTCGTCGAACTCAGGATCGGTGACCGGCTCGGGCCACTCCCTTCCAGCGGCGCGAAAGCGGTCCGCGATGATTTCGCCCGTGCGGATCTGGCGCTCACACGGACCGTAGAAAACGCGGTCGAGGCGGGTTCCCTGATTGATCCAGAAATCCGCGAGGAGCCGCGCCTGCTGTTCGCCCAACGGCGACAGCCGGTCGTAGTTATCTTCGAGGAACGAGGCTTGGCCGTGGCGGACTAGTGTGAGAGTGCTCATCCAAAAGGGACAGCTTACCGCAACCGGCCAGGATCGAGACGTAGGCCCGCACGGCGTCCACCGAAACCAGTTCTTTTTCCGGATACCGCAAACAGGTCAGCCGGCCGCCATGGACGCATCCGGTGTCGATGTTCATCGTCCGGTTCACCCATTCCGGATAGGTGACCGGCGTGTGTCCGTATACTACGGACGCCGCGCCGTGATATCCCTGTGGCCACGCAGGACGCGAGGGCGAGCGCTCGAACTCCATCGCCTCACCGTGAATCGCGAACTTGCGCACCTGGAGCGATGCCCGGCCGTGCAGCTCTTCCTTGAGCCCGGCGTGGGCAACCACCAGGCGTCCCTCATCGAGAAGATAATGGCTCACCGTGCTCGACAGGAATCCCTGCACCTCCTGCCGGAATTCCTCGGGCGTCGAGCCAACCTGTTCCATCGAGGCCGCAAGTCCGGGATCGGGGTCCGCGTCGGTCCCACGGCTCTGCAGCCAGCTCACCAGACGTGCGTCGTGATCCCCGGGAACGGTGAGAGCGATTCCAGCATCGACAGCATCCATCACCAGCCGCAGCACTTCGACAATTTTCGGCCCGTGTCCGGCCAGATCGCCGAGGAAGACCAGCCGCCGCCCCATCGGATGTTCCACGGAATGCCTTGCCAGCGGAGAGTCCCCCTCTTGGTAGACGAGGTAGCCCAGTCTCTGGAGCAGCAGCCGGAGTTCGTCATAGCAGCCGTGGACATCACCGATGATGTCAAACGGTCCGTGATCGTCCGTGCGCCGGTTCCACAAGGGCTGCCGGACCACGGTCAACGTCTCGGCCTCGTGCTGGGTCAGGATCTCGTAGATATGCCTGAAACCCTCGGCGGGAAGCCCGGGGACAATCTCACGGATCGCGCGAGCCTGTTGAAGCACCGTCTCGCCAGGAAGGGCCTTGGACCCACGGGCGCGGTTGCGCTCGAGCAGCACCGACTCGGCCATGTGGAACACGATCGCCACCGGGATGACGTGATACTCACGCGCCAGCCCCACCAGCATCTGCCGCGTGTTCGGATTCAGGTGCCGGTCGTCAATAACGGTGACGCGTCCCGCGGCCAGCCGGCGCATGGCGAGATAGCTCATGGCCGCAAAGGCGTCGTCGAGCGCGTTGGCGTCCGTGTGGTCGTCGGCGACCATCGCCCGCACCTGTTCGATCGACAAGATCTCCGACGGCCGGAAGCGGCGGTTTGCGAACTTCGTTTTGCCGGAACCCGCGGCTCCGATGAGAAGCACCAGCGATAGGTCAGGGATGGTCAGTTTCAACCCGCAGTACCTCGTCAATCGTGACCGCGCGGCCGCTCGCCGCGCTCTGGTAGGCGGCTTCGATCGCGGCGTAGCTGCGCAGATAGTCCCGCGCGCCGGTTTCAAACTCCTCGCCCGTTCGGACGCAGTCGATAAAGTGGCGCTGCGTGGCGAGCACGCTGTCACCCCGGTAGCCTTCGTTCGCGGTGTTCTGCCACACAAGCTTTCCGTCTCCGAAGACGTCGCCCGAGGCGATCACCTGGAGCCACCCGTCCGTCCCCTCGAAGAACGCGTCACCCAGGCATGGGCTATCCGCCGTGAGGTCCATGAATCGGTGCCCATCGGCAATCCCGGAGAGGTTGTCGGTGTGGGTCAACAGGATCGTACCGCAGTCTTCGCCCGCAATCCGGGGATTGATCTGGCGCTTCACGGCGAACACTGAGGCGATCTCGCCGAACAGAAACCGGGCCGTGTCGACCGGGTGGATCATCGTCTCATAGAACAGCAGCCGGGGCATTTGCCGGAAGTAGGGCTGCAAGCGGTAAGGCTCGGCTCCGGCCCCGTCGTTCTTCCGGATCCGGAAACAGTAGGTCAGAGGATCCCCCAGGTCCCCGCGCAGGATGCAGGTGCGCACCACCCGGTACCACGGCTGGAAGCGCCAGTTCTCGTGGATCATCAGCCGGACACGTGCGGCCTCCGCCTCTCGCGCCATCGTCACCGAGCTCTCCAGAGTGGGCGCCATCGGCTTCTGGCAGATCACCGCCAGCTTCCGGGTAAACGCCAGCCGCGCCAGCTCAAGGTGCGTGTCCGGGCGCGTCGCAATGTCGACAAAATCGAGGCGCTCGGAATCAAGCATCTTCTCGGCCGACGCGTACGCCCGTGGAGCCGCGGCCCTCGCCCGGTCAAGATCCGGATCACATGCCGCCACCAAGTCCACGCCTGGAATCCTCCGCCAGGCTTCAATGTGGAACTGAGCGAAAAAACCGCAGCCGATAATGCCGCCACGAAGAGTGTTCATGCTGTCTTCCCCGCGCAACCGGGGTCACCAGTAAAATCGGCGGGCCGCCGGTGAAGCTTCACCT
>VFZX01000096.1 GCA_016871015.1 Acidobacteriota bacterium
CATGGCTCAGATGCGGCCCGTTGCCGACAAGTAGCCGCTTACCGCCTCTTCGAGGTCTGGCATGGGCGCCACCCCGGCCGCCTCCATCTTCGCGTTCGACATGGCTGAATATTTCGGCCGCCGGGCTGGCGTCCGGTGTTCCCGCTCCGTCGATGGCCGCAACTCGACGTTGAGGCCCGACAGGCGGAAGATCATGGCGGCGAAATCGAACCACGTGATGGGAGTGCCGCCGCAACAGTGGAAGATGCCGGTAGCGTTGCGGTCGAGAAGCTGGGCGGTGCGCTCGGCGATTGCAGGTGCCGGCGTAGGCGCGGCCGTGAAGTCCTGCACCACGCGCACGGTTTGCCCGGAACCGGCCAGCCGCAACATGGTCTCGATGAAGTTGCCGCGCGCCGTGCGCTGGCCACCGGGTCCGAAGACGCCGCACACGCGCAGGATCAGCACACCGTCAAGATAGGCCCGCGCCGCGAATTCACCCGCAAGTTTGGACAAGCCATAGGCCCCGAGCGGACGCACGGGGTCGTCCTCGGTATAGGGGCGTTCCGCCGCGCGAAGCGGGAAATCGAAGTGGCCTTCGAGAACCTCCGAGGCTAATTTAGCCGTTCAGAATCCGCTCATGCCCGCATGCGCAGCGGGCTAAACAAACCATAGAGCCCGGAGTCAACGCCACGGCCTTATCAGGTTCTGTCGATCTCACGGTGCCCGAACCTGTGCGACTCCAACGGTTTATGACTGGCCTCAAAAACGCTGCACAGCGTCCTTTATGACCGGTTCTCGGCGGAGCGTCAAGGGCCCCCGAGCACCCGTTCTGTGGACATGGGGCTGCCGGAGTACTATCGTGCAATTGTCTGCTTTAAACATGATATGATGGACGCTGCCCATGATTGATCTCAGAGAAGTTCGATCCGTGACCGAGTTCCAACGGAATATCAAAGACTACGTCAGCCAGCTCAAGGCGAAGAAGGCTCCGCTCGTGTTGACGGTCAACGGACGGGCTGAACTCGTGGTGCAGAACGCCGAGAGCTACCAGGAGATGCTCGACCGGCTCGAGCGCGCCGAAACTCTCGCCGCCATTCGGCGAGGTATGGAGCAGGCTGAGCGCGGCGAGGGCATTCCTCTTGAAGAAGCCGAAGAGCGCCTACGGAAGAAGCATGGCTTTTCGCGTTGAGATCGAGCCCCAGGCTTTCGAAGACCTCGACGAGATAGCCGACTGGATCAAGGCCGGTAGCAGTTTCGAAACTGCCGAGAGGTGGTTCAACGGGATGATCGCGGCCATCGCAACGCTCCGTGAAATGCCGCCCGTTGTTCGCTCGCTCCTGAAGCGGCGGAACTCGGCCACGATGTTCGTCTTCTCCTTCATGGGCGGCGACATCGAGCGTACAAGATCTATTTCGACATCCGCTACGAAGCTCCATCAGACGGCATCGTGAGAGTCCTCCACATTCGTCACTGGGCGAGGCGCCCGCTGACGAACGAAGAGCTTGAAGAACTCATGGACGACCAAGCTGAGATTTGATTCTCGACACCAGGATCTGCCCATGCTGGCTATCCCTGGAACGTTAGCGCGAGATCAGCGTTGCGCAAATGAATCGCCTTTCGATCCGGTAGCGCAATACCTTTTCGCAACGCACGAACCCCAAGAAACGAACTGCGCGCCGCATCGTTGCACAAACCGGTCGTTTGTGCAACCTTCACTTCGGGTCGAGTGGGGTCCCGGCGTTCGCCCATACGCTTTCGCCCAATTTGGACCTTGTGAATCAGCGGATTGCAGACTGCACGTAGAGTGTGCGAACACCCCTTCGCCCGACGCTAAACGCTATGGCTTGCCATCCTCCATCAAATCAACGGGTTATGGGCACGATCAATCGTTGCCGCAAAGACTCGGCGATGCGGATTTCCCGCGTCAATTCAACAGATCGTTAACCAAGTCGTCAAGGTCGATATTCTTGGCTTGGGCCTGGCAGCGAGATAGCTTGCACTTCTGGCTCTAGATGGATGGGCAGCCGCAAGGCGGCTTCAGGGCGGAAAAACTTCCCTCGGTCGGCGTTGTTGAAATCGTATTGGGGCCTCATTGGTATGTCCCTTCGTACTGAGCGATTTCCGTTTCGGTTGGGCGGCGCGCCGAAATGATGCGCATCGACGCGCGGTTCGGCTCGACCTCCTGGAACGTATGAACAAGCAAGATGTAGCGTCCCTCCTCGTCCTTTCCGATGGTGACCCAGCGTTGCTCATCGCCACTGTGGCTGCCGTCGAAGATCGCTGCCGCTAAATTAGAGCCGTAAACTGAACCGCATTCGGGACCGGCTACTTCCCAAGATCCCGTAGTGGCGGCTGCAGTTTCATGCACGGTACCGCTTCCGGTCTGTTCGGGATTTGATATGGAGACCGCTCCACGAGACGGGAATACTGGACCAAAGCGTTCCACGTGAGACCCGGCGCAAAACAGCAAGCGGTTTCGGCGCCGGGTGTGGTGCTGGTTTGCAGTGGCCGCTACTTCGACGCCATGGCTCAGATGCGGCCCGTTGCCGACAAGTAGCCGCTTACCGCCTCTTCGAGGTCTGGCATGGGCGCCACCCCGGCCGCCTCCATCTTCGCGTTCGACATGGCTGAATATTTCGGCCGCCGGGCCGGCGTCCGGTGTTCCCGCTCCGTCGATGGCCGCAACTCGACGTTGAGACCCGACAGGCGGAAGATCATGGCGGCGAAATCGAACCACGTGATGGGAGTGCCGCCGCAACAGTGGAAGATGCCCGTAGCGTTGCGGTCGAGAAGCTGGGCGGTGCGCTCGGCGATTGCAGGTGCCGGCGTAGGCGCGGCCGTGGAGTCCTGCACCACGCGCACGGTTTGCCCGGAACCGCCCAGCCGCAACATGGTCTCGATGAAGTTGCCGCGCGCCGTGCGCTGGCCACCGGGTCCGAAGACGCCGCACACGCGCAGGATCAGCACACCGTCAAGATAGGCCCGCGCCGCGAACTCACCCGCAAGTTTGGACAAGCCATAGGCCCCGAGCGGACGCACGGGGTCGTCCTCGGTATAGGGGCGTTCCGCCGCGCCGTCGAAAACGTAGTCCGTCGAGTAGTGGACCATGCGCGCGCCGATCTGGCGGCACGCGATCGCGATATTGCGCACCGCCAGCGCGTTGACCTGAAACGCGGCCTGAGGCTCGCGCTCAGCCACATCCACCTGGTTGTACGCGGCCGAGTTGATTACGACGTCCGGATCGAACGCCGCGAGTGCGCGTTCCACGCTGGCCGCGTCGGTGATGTCGACATCAGCGCGCGACAAGCACAGCAATTCGTCCCCTCTGCCGCGGAAAACCTTGACCAGTTCGGTGCCCAGTTGCCCAGTAGCGCCAAATATGGCGGCTCGTGTTCCCATCTTTAGCTACGATAGCATTCACCAGTGACGAAACGCCGCCAATTGTACTCGCTTCTCGGGGATCTTCCGCCGCGCCGCCGGCCCATTCCCAAGCCTGAGCCGCGTGAAGAAGACCGGGGGGCCTTCCTCCTCGAACGGCTGGATCTCGACCTCAACGGTGAGGAAACCGTACCCGCCTATTTTGTGAAGCCGCGCCGGATGAGGCGTCCGGCGCCTGCCGTGCTGTACAACCACTATCACGGCGGCCAGTACCAGCTCGGCAAGGACGAGCTGCTGCTGGCAAAGCCCGGCGCGGGCCTCGAAAGCTACGCCCATGACCTCACCGCCGCCGGCTATTGCGCGCTGTGTATCGATACGTGGGCGTTCGGCGGGCGTGCGGCGCGGACCGAATCCGACATCTTCAAGGACATGCTTTGGAAAGGGCAAGTGATGTGGGGCATGATGGTCTACGATTCGCTTCGCGCGCTCGACTATCTGGTGTCGCGGCCTGATGTGGACTCCACGCGCATCGCCACTCTCGGCATGTCCATGGGGAGCACGATGGCCTGGTGGACAGCAGCGCTCGACACGCGCATCAAGGTCACCGTGGACTTGTGCTGTTTGACCGATTTCGACGCGCTGGTTGAGGCGGCCGGGCTGAGCGGCCATGGGCTCTATTACTTTGTGCCCGGGTTGCGCAAACACTTCACCAGCGGCGGGATCAATGAACTCATCGCGCCACGCGCACACCTCTCACTCGCCGGGACTCGGGACCCGCTCACTCCGCCCGCGGGCCTTGACAGGATCGACCGGCACTTGCGGAACGTCTACCGGCGGCGTGGCCATTCCGGCAACTGGTGTCTGCTCCGCTACGACGTTGGGCACGAGGAAACCACGGCCATGCGTAGCGCGGCCCTCGATTTCCTGGCCGCGCACCTTTAGCTCCCGGTCTACTGAACGGGCACCGGTCCGCCGTTTGCTTCCACGGCCACACGGGTGATGCCGGCCGCATTCGAGACGCCGAGCTTCTTCATGAGCGTCTTGCGGTAGGAGCGGATCGTTTCGACGCCGAGGTTCAGGGATACTGCGATCTCCTTGCTCGTAAGTCCCTCGGCGATGAGGCGCATCACCTGAGTCTCGCGCGGGCTGAGTCCCTCGCGTCCGGACTTCCGCGCGGGGGCGCCGCCGCCCGTCTGGAGCCGCGCCATCAACGCCGTGGAAATATCAGGGCTCAGATAGGAGCCACCGGAGATCACCGTGCGCAGCGCTTCACGGAGGTCCGATGCCCCGGCCCGCTTCAACAGGTAGCCGCGCGCGCCGGCGCGGATCGCCTCAACGACGTGATGTTCTCCGTCGGAGGCCGACAATACGACGACCCGGGTCTCCGGCCAGTGACGCGCGATTTCGGCGGTGGCTTCGATCCCGTTGAGCACGGGCCTGGAGAGATCCATGAGAATGAGATCCGGGCGGTGGTTCCGGCAGAACTCGACCGCTTCAGCTCCATTCTCGACTTCGCCCACCACACGGAACTCTCCCATTTTCTCGATCATCGCGCGCAGGCTCTTCCTGACGATAGTATGGTCTTCGACCAGCAGCAGATTGTTCATTCTCGGCCTCTTGCCTCTGTGTCCAGTGTTTCCTGTATCCTGGAATGGGACCAGTATAAAACATTTTTGGGCGAGAATGTTGCGCATGCAGATCCAAGTTCCCTTCCTATCCTCCTTGCCATCGGCGACAGCGTTTCTGACCGGACTCCTGACTCCGGCGCTGCTGATTTCTTCGAGCGGGACGTTCATCCTGGCGACGTCACTCCGGCTCGGACGGGTGGTGGACCGCGTCCGCGCGATCATGGCGCAGATTGAGCACCTGCCGGACAACACGGTACCGGAGCTGATTGACGCCAAGTACAAGAGCTTGAGCGGCCAGTTGGCGCTCCAGCGCGAGCGGGCGCATCTGCTCCAGCGGTGCCTCTTCATTCTGTATACCGCCGCGATGAGCTTCGTGCTGACGAGTGTGCTGATCGGACTATTGACGATCGCTGGGGGCCGCTACAACTGGGTACCGGTGCTGCCAGGACTGGTGGGCAGCTTCGCGCTGTTTTATGCGAGCATCCTCATGATCATGGATGCACGCAAATCGGTCGGAGTGCTGGACATTGAGGCGGAGTTCATGGTGGAACTGCTCAAGTCCGGTTCACCCCAGGCCAAGGACGGTTCACCACAAATCCCGAACGTTTCTTAACCTTCGCGCGTCTACCGATAATACCTTCAGAGGGGAAGGTGTACATGGACGCGAAAAGCATGCGGCAGGCAGGGGGAATCCTGGCCTTTTGGGGCGCCGAGACGATCTATTCCGCCGTCTGGCTCCACTACCGCTTTGCGCTGTCTTCGCGGCCTTTGACCTGGGCCGAATGCTTCAAAGCGGAGGCAATCTGGACGGTTCCAGGGCTTCTGCTCACTCCGGCGATCGTCTGGTTGGCAAAGCGGTTTCCACTCGACCGCGCCGGGTGGGTTTGGAACGGGCTCCTGCATATGGGCTTCAGCGTGGTGTTCATCGCCGCGATCAACATCAACTGGCACCTGTTCGGGGCGCTCCGGAAGCCCGACTACCTCTTGAAGGGTTTCAGTTTCCAGCGCCTGTTCGAGGCCATCAGCATGGGCTTCGACGCCCCGTTCGCCATCTATTGGGGCATTGTCCTGGCGGTGCTGGCGGCCGACTACTACCGGCGCTACCAGGCAAGCCTTGTCGAGGCCTCGCAACTGCAGACCCAACTGGTCCAGGCCCAGTTGCAGGCGCTGCGGATGCGGCTGGATCCCCATTTCCTGTTCAACGCGCTGCACAGCATCTCCGAGTTGGTCCATGAGGACCCGGAGGCCGCCGAGCGGATGATCGCCCGGCTGAGCGACCTGCTGCGCCGGTCGATTGACAACGCCGGATCCCAAGAGGTCCCGCTGCGGGAAGAGCTGGATTTTCTGGATCTGTACCTGGAAATCGAGAAGACAAGGTTCGATGATCGTCTCGTGGTGGAGCGCAACATCGCGCCAGACACGGAGACCGCGATGGTCCCGAACTTGATTCTCCAGCCGCTGGTGGAGAATGCCATCCGCCATGGGATTGGGAAGAAGCTGTCGGGAGGCAAGATCACGATCTCCTCCGGACGGGAGAACGGCGAGATGTGGCTCTCGGTGGCGGACAATGGCGCCGGATTCGCCGGGAGCGCACCGCAGCATGAGGGGGTTGGCCTGTCGGCCACGCGCGGAAGGCTGGAGCGCCTGTACGGATCCGAGCAGCGGATGGAATTGAAGGCCCGGGAGCCTGGGGCCGAGGTGAGGATTGTGATTCCCTACCGGCGCGAGTCGGCCCCGCAGACAAGGATGGCAAATGCAAGCGATTAGCGCGGTAATTGTTGATGACGAGCGTTTGGCCCGGAACCGGATCCGGCGGATGCTGTCCCTGGACTCCGACGTCGAGATCCAGGCCGAGTGCTCCAATGGCGAGGAGGCACTGGAGACCCTCAAGCAGAAGGCGCCCAACCTCCTTTTCCTTGACGTTCAGATGCCAGGCATGACGGGATTTGAGGTGCTCCAGGCGCTACCGCCCGAGAACCTCCCGGTGGTCGTGTTCGTCACCGCCTACGACGAGTACGCACTTCGCGCCTTCGAGGCGCACGCGTTTGACTATCTGCTCAAGCCGTTTGACCGCAAGCGATTCCAGGACGTTCTACGGCGCGCCAAGAGCCAGATCGATCTCCTGCGCAAGGACCAGGTGAATGCGCGGCTCGTTGAGCTGCTCGAGGGCCTGGAGCGCGGACGCCAGGATAGCCAGGGACGGATCGCGATCCGAACCGGCGGCCACGTGATTCTAGTGAAGGCTCCGGCGATCGACTGGGTGGAGGCCGCCGACAACTACGTCTGCCTCCACTGCGCGGGCGAGACCCACGTCGTGCGCGAGACGATGAACGCGTTTGAGCGGCGGCTGGATTCAAACCGGTTTCTGCGCATCCACCGGTCGACGATCGTCAATCTCGACCGGATCAAGGAAATGCGCCCCTGGTTCCGCGGAGACTACCAGGTGATCCTCCAGGACGGGACGAATTTGACTCTGAGCCGAAGCTACCGGGACCGGCTGAAGAACGTCTTGTTGAAGCCGCTTTAGTTCGGTCACTGCGGCGTCAGGATGAAATCATCGCGGACGGTCCGGACAGGCGTTGGTCCGAGCGACTCGCAAACCTGATTCAGCTCGATCACGTGCTGCTTGCCGAGTTGCAGCACGTGCTCGTTCGGCTGGAACCGCGTTCCCAGCGGAAAAGCGACCTTCGGGGTCTTCGTCATCTCGATATGGGCACCGAGAACATGCGCCACCGGGTTCGCGTTGGCGAAGTCGGCCAGCCGTTTCGCGCTTTTCTTGTACTCGCCCCAGTCCGCCGTCCGGACCGTGAGCATCCCTGGATACAGCACGTCCCCGGTGAGCAGGATCCCCGTACGCTGGTCAAAGACGGCGATGTGGTGTGGCTCGTGTCCCGGGATCGGGAAGATGGTCAGCTTGCGCCCGCCCAGGTCAAGCGACGCCGATCCGTCGGGCCAACCGCTCAAGCCGTAAAACGCGCGGATCGCCGCGGGCGAGTCTACCGGTGCAACTCGCGTCCGGGGCCGGCCCCGGAACTGCTCATCGGCGAACAGGTGGTCGCCGTGGCTATGGGAGTGGCCGGCGACGTGGTCGAGATTCCTGCCGGACAAGAGCCGGGTCACCGTCTCGCGCACCGGCAGAGGACCAGATTCAGGACGCGCGCCGGTGTCGAGCAGGAAGGCGCGCTGGGAACCGGCGAGCAGATACAGGAATGGCGCCTCGAAGCTCAGGCACTTGCTCTCGCGCAGGACGAAAGTATCCGGGTCGAGCGCATGTGTCTGGATCCGCGGATCGGTGCTGGCCGCGCAGTTCGCCGCGCCGTGGATCCATTGGACATTGAAGTTGAGCGCCACTGTTACTGCCTCCTGAGCAGCCAGATGTTGCCAGTCCGCTCACGGACTGGGATCACGAGCCGGTCGCGGGAGGCGCTCATCCAGGCAAAAACGGGCGACACTGGACCAAGCTGGCGCGCGGGCCCGTGGAAGTGCGCCAGCGCGATGGCCTCGCCCACAGGACGCCCGCCGTTGGCCGGCTGGGTCCAGATGCACAGGCTGCCGTCACGGCGCGAGGCGAAGATGAGCGCATTGCCATCGCTGCGCCAGACCGGCATCTCGCCTTCCCCCCAGTGGATCCATTGCCCGGCCGGTTCGGTGAAGGCGGCGGTGTACAGATGCAGGGTGTCGCCGTGGCGTGACTGAAACGCGATCCAACGGCGGCCGGGACTCACCGCGGCCATCAGCACGTCCTGTTTCGGATGGTGCAGGTAGGGCGTGTACTTTCCAGGTGCGTGCCGCACGACGATCCGGACCGGCCGCCCGTCCAGGTCCAGGTGTCCTACGCCTCCCGGACCCGGGCCCATCTCCGCGCAGTTTTCGCAGATCTTCTTCGGTGGTCCGCCAGCGAGCGGTGCTTCCCACGCCACATGGTTATAGCCGACCTCGTTTTTAGGATCCGGGATCAGTTCGGTCCACCGGATCGCGCTTCCATCCCGGCTGATCACCGGATAGGTCTGCGCGCCGGGACCGGCGGCCACCGGTTGTTCCTTGCCGGAATTCAGGTCGCGTGTCCAGACGTCCAGTTCCCCTGACTTGGTTCTGTTGAAGGCGAGGGTCCGGCCATCCTCTGAAATGGACGGGTGCTGGTCCCACGCGGTCGTGTGGGTAGTCCGTTCGGGAGCACCTGGCCGGTCGAGCTTCAACGACCAGATCTGGCTTTGGCCGGCGGCATTCGAGTACGCGATGTTGCCGCTGGCGTCGGAGACCGGAGAAAACGCGGACCCGCCCCCGACGGTCAGCCGTACCGCAGGCCCGGCCACCCGGCCGGTCGAGGCCGAGAGGGGGATCCGCCAGAGATCCGCCACCCCTTTGCAGGTGGCCGAAAAGACGACTCCGCCGCCGTCCCAGGACCCGGGTGGAAAACTGTTGTAGATGCTGCAGTTGTGCTGCGATTCGAACTGTGACTTCAGTCCGGTGGGAACCGGTGGGCTTCCATCCAGGGAAGCCACGTACCAATCCAGCTTCACGCCGGCGGGGTCGGGTCCGGGGTATCCCCGGAAGAGAACCTTGCCATTGGGGAGCCAAACCGGTTGTAGCGCAGCGCTGTAGTCCGCCGCGACCCGCTGGTGTTCGCCGGCGGTCACGGGGCCCACCATGACCCGTGTGGCTCCGTGGATTGCGTTCGTGACGAGCGCTTCGTTTCCAACGGAGTAAGCGATCCTTGTCCCGTCGGGCGAGAAGCGCGGGCGCTGTCCGTCCTTGACCCACAAACGGGGAGCACCGCCGAGCGCCGGGACCAGATAGATGCCCCCGCCGTCCCGCTGCGAACGGAACGCCACCAGGCTGCCGTCGGGTGAAATGTCGGGGTCGGAGTCGTCTTCGGGGGCAAGGGTGAGGCGGAGCGGTTCTCCGGTGGATGGCACCTGCTGGATCCAGATGTCGTTGTCACCACGTCCGGAACGGGTTGACGCGTAGACCACCAGCTTCCCGTCGCCTGACAAGGAAGGTGTTGAGGCGAGCGCCAGATCCGCGGTCAGTTGGATCGGGGTGAGCACCGGCTGGGGTGGCGGCTTGCTCATCCACCAGGCGGCGGCACCGGTCAACAGCAAACCGGCGGCGGCTATGAGTGGAAACCGGAGCCGGCGAGGAGAAGGTTTGGGTCTTTCGACCAGCACGGGCGCCGGTGGGGCCTCGCGCGGCATCTCCACTACCTTAGTGGCCTCGAAGCGGGGAACATAGGCCCCGCGCGGGATGCTGATGATGAGCGGCGCCGGCCTGCCGGGTCCCTCGTAGTAGGCAGCCAGACGGTTGCGGAGCTTGGTGGCTTCGCTGCGGACAGTCGAGTCAACTTTAGGATCGAACGACTCTGGCTTGTCGTAAACCTCAACGCCGATCAAGTACTCCTTGATCTGGTCGCCCCGTCCGGCGACAGTCTCCTCGACCACGAACCGGAGAAACCGGTTCAGCCGGCCTGGCCCGGAGAACTCCTGGCTGGAGAGCACCCGTTCGAGCTCGGCCAGCCTCGGGTCGGGATGAGGTCTCGGTAAGTTCATGGCGCTAAAGGATCAACAACCGTCGTTTGGCCCTCCGGCAACCCTTGGCAACTTCCGCTCGTTCCATTTTACGCGCAATCTGGATCCATGAAAGACACCAACCTTCAACTCATGGCCGTGGTGGCTGCTCTGACGCTCGCACCCGCGGCCCGTGCACAATCCACTCTGCCGGAAGACCAGACCGCATCGGCGGAGTTCCAGGCAACACTTGACGGGTCCGACGGGAGCCGTGCGAACTTCTATATCCAGGTAGCGCTTTCCCGCGACCAGTCCGGCGCGAACCGGGCAGGAGTCTACGGCGTGTCTGGCTACGTCTTCGGCGAGCGGGAGATCGCGGTGACCGGAGTCGAGCTCCGGACGGGCGATACCGCCGTCCGCGCGGGTCTGCCTCCCCGGACCGTGATCCGCGGACAAGGCTCGTTCGGGGGTGGCGGCTCGTTTATCGTGGCGGTCGGAACGCTGACCGCGCTGGTGAACGACCCTTCTTCGGTCGAGATCCGGATTTTGACCGAGGATGCTCCGGACGGCCTGTACCGGGGACGGCTGAAGCGGGCGGCGATTGCCTACTTCGCCGGATTCACCCATGGCCCCGGGGCCAACGGCTGGGAGGTGTTTCTGTCCAGCTACACCCGTGATTCCGATGGACGCGTCGACTCGATCATGATGCAGAACCAGATCAGCAGTATCCGGGGTCTCTCGCTGCAGCCGGTCCGCGGAGTCTATCCGTGGCGGGTGGCGATCGCCGGCGGAGGCGCGACCCTGATCGATTTCGGCAGTCCGGCGGATGAGTCGGCGAGCGCGCCCGGATTCCCAGGCTCGATCATGTACGGCATCGATACGCGGGACGAAGCGCGGCGCGCGGCGTTCGAACAGATGGTCGCGAACCCCGGTGGTTTCGAGGTCCGCACCACGCCCACCGCCGACCCGGGCCAGGTGCTGACCGCTCCGGTCCGCAAGATGGACCGGGCGATCTTCCACCGCCGGTTGGGTGGTCCCGCGGATTCGGTCATCTATCTCGAAGTCGACTTCACACGCAATGAGGATGGGTCGGTGAACTCGGGGATCGCGTACAACATTTCCGACTGGTCGACCGCGGCCATTCGCGGGACCGTGCAAGCGGTCCGGCTGCATTCCGGCGGCGCAGGCGAGACCGGTCCGGCGATGGCGGATCTTGCGACCGCCCAGTCAGGCGCTCCAGTGGGCCGCTTCTTGATCGACGCGCTGGCCGCCTCGCCTTCGAACCCCGCGGCGGTGGGCGCGATTGACCGGCTGGTCAACTATCCCGATCTGACCTACATTGAGGCGTCGGCAACGGGCGCCGCTAACATCCGAGCCCAGGTGGTGGATTTCCCTGGCGCGCCGGTGATCGAGTCGATCATGCCCGCCACGCAGGCGCAGTCCGGATTGGCGCCGGGTTCGCTGATCACGATCCGTGGCCGGCGGCTGGCTAAGATCACCTCTGGATTGGACGGCTGGGCTGGCCAGCGGATTCCGGAGAGCCTCAACGGCGCGATCGTGCAGGTGGGCTCGCACCGGGCGGCACTGCTGTTCGTATCCCCGGAGCAGATCAATGCGCAGATCCCGTTCGAGGCCACCGGTGAGACGCTGGTCGAGGTGAATCATGGCACGCAAGCGAGTGAGAGCCGGACCATCCGGATCGCACCACGGGCTCCGTCCCTGTTCAATATCGTGGAAGTGTCGGAAAATGTCGCGTCCGTGCTGGGTTCCGGGTTCGGCCAGAGCAATCCGGCGCTGGAGACCGGGAGGCTGGTTCCAGCGAACGCGCAGTTCCGGATTCCCGGTGTGACCGCCAGTTTGGGTGGACAGCCGGCTGAGGTGTTGGATGCCGCCGCCGTGCCGGGACTGCCGGGGCTCTACCAGGTCCGGGTTCGGACTGGTGGCCGGACGGGTCCACTGGTGGTGCGCGTAGACGGGTCGGAATCGAACGCCGTGACGATACGGTAGTGCGCGGCACGGGCGGCGCGCGATATAATCCTCGCAAGCCGCCCTATGCGCTGTACTGGGATTTTTGCGTCAATACTCGCTGTTCCGCTGCTCGCCGAGCCGGTCAGCTTTTCGAAACAGATTCAACCGGTGCTGGCAAAGCAATGCGTGGGCTGCCACCAGCCGCAGGCGATGCAGTCCGGCCTGTTGCTCACAACCTATGACGGCTTGAAGAAAGGCGGGCAGAAGGGTCCCGGATTCGTGCCCGGCAAGCCCGCCGAGAGTCTGGTGGTCGGATACCTGACGGGCGCCAACAAGCCGCAGATGCCGTTCGGTGGCAAGCCGCTTCCAGAGGAGCAGATCGCGCTGTTCCGGCAGTGGATCACCGAGGGCGCGAAGGACGATTCGGGCGTCACGCCCGCGGCTCCGGATTCGGCCATTCCAGAGAAGATCACCTACAAATCGGCGCCGCTCGTTACCGCGTTTACGTTCTCACCAGACGGCCGGATGATGGCGGTGTCGGGCTATCACGAGGTCCTGCTGACAAGCGTCGAAGGGAAGCTGCTGGCGCGCCTTCCAGGCCGGTCCATGCGGATCCACGGGTTGAACTTCACGCCAGACGGAAAGACGCTGGTGGCGGTGGGCGGAGATCCGGCCCGCTCGGGCGAGGTGCAGATTTGGGACGTGGCCACACGCAAACAGCGGGCGTCGATCACCGGTGCGCCGGATACATTCTTCGGCGGCGCGGTGTCGCCGGACGGAAAGCTGGCGGTGGCGGGCGGCGGGTCCGACAAGTCGATCCGGTTGATCGACATTGACGCGGGCAAGGAGATCCGGCGCATGGACCTCCATGAAGACTGGGTGTTCCAGACTGTGTTCGGCGTCGATGGAAAGAGGCTGGTGACCGTTGGGCGCGATCGCGCGGCGAAGTTGAGCGACGCCGCCACCGGGCGGTTCATCGAGAACGTGAATCTGCTGCGTGACGCGCTGACGGCGGTGGTGCGGCATCCGAAACGCGACTGGGTGTTGCTGGGCGGCGCTGAGCGAATCCCGTATCTATACCGGATGGACCGCCCGCGCGCGATGCGCATCGCCGATGATTCGACCCTGATCCGGAAGTTCGAGCGCATGGACGGTCCGATCACCGCCCTGGCGATTTCGCCGGATGGGTCGCGGGTCGCGGCTGGTGCCGAGGCGGGCGACGTGCGGATCTTCAACGCGGAGACCGGCGGCCTTGTCGCGCGCTGTTCCGGCCACACGGGTGGCATCTATGCGCTGCAGTTCACGCCGGATGGCTCGCAGCTTGTGACCGGCGGGTTCGACGGAACGCTCCGGTTCCACGATATGGCCGGAAAGATCGTGCGGCAGTTTGTTGCCGCGCCGGTCGAGATGTCGAGGGGGAATTGATGCGGAAACTGAGCTTGCTGGCATTGGTGGCGGGCGCGCTGGGGGGTGCGCCGGTGATCCGCGATATCGCGCCGCATGGAGCGCAGCGCGGAAAGACGGTCCAGTTGACGATCAAAGGATCAGGGCTGGAGGCCGGGGCAAAGATCCAGACCACGATTCCAGGTGCGGCGTCGCGGCTGGCGACAGGCAAGGAGACCGAGCTGGCGTTCATTGTGGAACTGAAGAAGGACGCCGCGGTTGGCGTTTATCCGGTGCGGGTATTGACGCGCGACGGACTGTCGAACGTGGTGTTGTTCTCGGTCGGCGAGTTGCCTGAAGTGGAAGAGAAGGAGACGGCGAAGGAGCCTAACGGCGAAACCAAGTCGGCTGAGGTGGTGACGGTTCCAGCGGTGGTCAACGGGACGTTGACCGAGGCGGACCGGGACGTATTCACTTTTGATGCAAAGCCGGGACAGAAGCTCGTGTTCGAGATGGAAGCGAGTGTGCTTGCGAGCGCGATCGATCCGGCCATCGAGATCCTGGATGCGGGCGGGCGGGTGATCGCCAAGAACGATGACGCGCCAGGCAACGGCATCGACTCGCGGATCGAGCATACCTTCAAGACCGGTGGACGCCATTACGTGCGCGTGCATGATTCCAAGTTCAGTGACCAGGCGGTGAACTTTTACCGGCTCAAGATCGGATCCTATCCTTATGCCGAGGCGTTGTTCCCGCTGGGTGCCCGGCGCGGATCCGCAGTGAGTGTTCAGGCCGTGGGCGGAAACCTGGCGCAGCCGGTGGCCGTGCAGGCGGACACGGCGGCCAAGACACGGCTCGTGCCGGTGCGCGTGCCGGGGTCGGCGAGCCTGCCGTTTCTGTTCGAGCTTGGGGACCAGCCGGAGTCCATGGAACCCGCGGCGGCGGGGCCGCACGTGCTGGCCGCGGACACGGTGATGAATGGGCGGATCGGACGCAAAGGCGAGGTCGACAGGTACCGGCTGGCGGTGAAGCCCGGGAGCCACTGGGTGCTGGAGCTGCGGGCCGCGGCGCTTGGCACGTCCCAGCTTGATGGACTGGTGACGGTGTATGGTCCTGATGGCAAGAAACTCGCCTCGCGGGATGATCTTGCAGGATCCGATCCGGTGGTGCCGGTTGAAATTCCAGAGAAGGTGAGCGAAGTCGTGGTGGCGGTGGAGGACCTGCTTGGGCGCGGTGGACTGGCGTACGGATACCGGCTGGTGGCGCGCGAGTCTCCGGCGGACTTCACGGTCAGGCTGAACTCGCCGTTCGTCAACGTTCCGCTGGATGGCACCGCGGTGGTTCAGGCCACGGTCCAGCGGCGCGGCTACGACGGACCGGTCCGGCTGAGTATTCCGAATCTTCCGAAAGGGTTTACCGTGGCGGGTGGACACGTCGCCCCGAGCGCGGCGCAGCAGCGGTTTGATGATCCGAATCCGCGGTTCAATTCGGTGGGGAGCTCGCTCACGATTACGGCGGCGGCCGATGCTGTGGCCGAGCCGGTGAATTTGACTGTGATCGCGAGAGCGGAGACGCCGCACGGAGTGATCGAGCGCGTGGCTGAGGGTCCGGGACTGGTTGTGGCGGTACGCGGGCTGCGGCAGAAGACGCTCGCCGCGCCGTGGCTCGATATGGGGCTTCCGATGGCACTCGCGCGGCCGCTGCCAGCCAAGCTCTCGACTCCGGTGCCGCTGGTGCGGATCGCGCAGGGAGTCGAGTATCCGCTCCAGTTCAAAGCGGACCGCGGCAAAGTCCAGGTGCAAGGCCGGCTGCGCGACGCGATTGTGAGTGCCGTCGGAAACCTGCGTGTGTTGCAGGCGCCGCCCGCCAAGAATCCGCAGCAGGGCGGGCTGCTCGTGAATACAAACTTCGCGACGCCAACGACGAAGTTTGACATCCTGACCTCGGCGACGGCCGATATCGATGGGAAGCCGATGGACGTGTTCGCGCCGATCGTCACGTTCGAGGTGACGCAGGGATACCAGGTCTGGCCAAAGTCCGCAGCGTGGAGCGCAGTGGCGGGCGGCTCCTTCGAGATCACAGGCGAGGTGTACCGTGAGCCGACGTTTGAAGGCGGACTGGTGAAGATCGAGATGCAGGAGCTGCCCGACGGGGTCACGTGCGGCACGGTTGAGGTTGCGGCGGACGCGCGTCCGTTCCGCATCGCGTGCCAGGTGGCGGCACCGGCGGCGAAAGGCACGCACGAGATCCAGATCGCGTCGCAGGCGCCGGACACTGGGCGCAAGGCCAAGGACACATACAAGATCGCTCCCGTAATAGGAAAGCTCACGATTCAATGAGACTGATTGCATCAACACTCACCCTGGCCGCGTGGGCATGCGCCGCGCCGCTGTCGTTCGTCAAGGACGTGATGCCGGTGCTGAACAAGACCGGCTGCACTTCCGGTCCGTGCCATGGCGGGGCCAAGGGCAAGAACGGATTCAAGTTGTCGTTGCGCGGATATGATCCGGAATTCGACTATCGCGCGATCGTGCACGACATGGCGGGCCGCCGGTGGAACCGCACGGATCCGAAGAACAGCCTGGTGCTGTTGAAGCCCGTGATGACGATACCCCACGGCGGCGGGCTGCGATTCGACGAGAAGTCCAGCTACTACCGGATCATCCAGCAGTGGATCGCTGAAGGCGCGCAGTTTGGGGATCCGGTGTCGGCCACGGTGTCGCGGCTGGAGGTGAGTCCGGCGGAATTCTTTACTGAGAAACCGGGATCATCACAGAAGTTGAAGGTCACGGCGCATTACGCGGATGGATCGTCGCGTGACGTCACCGGCGATGCGTTGTACACGAGCAACAATCCGACGGCCGCCGAGGTGAATGACGAAGGTATCGTGAAGACGATTCGCCAGGGTGAGGCGGCGATGCTGGTCCGCTATGAGGGCAAGCTGAGCGTGATCAACGTCACGGCGGTGCCGGAGGCGAAATTCGCTTGGAAGGCCGTGCCGGAGTGGAACTACGTCGACAAGCATGTCAACGCCAAGCTCCAGCGATTGAAGCTGCAGCCCTCGGAGCTGGCGAGCGATTCCGAGTTTCTGCGGCGCGTCTCCTTCGATCTGATCGGGCTGCCGCCGTCACCCGAGGAAGTGAAGGCATTCGTGGCGGACCGCACCGAGACGCGGGCCAAGCGCAGCGCGGCGATCAACCGGCTGCTGGCCCGGTCCGAGTTCGTCAACCACTGGACCGTGAAGTGGAGCGACCTGTTGCAGGTGAACCGGAACAAGCTGGGCGACAAGGGCGTTTGGGCGTTCCGCGATTGGATCCGCGAGTCGCTCGCGGAGAACCGTCCGTATGACCGGATGGTGCGCGAGCTGCTGACGGCAAAGGGCTCGACCTACAAGAATCCGCCCGCCAACTTCTTCCGCTTCACGCGCGAGCCGAAGGTGGCGATGGAGACGACGACACAGTTGTTCCTCGGGGTAAGGATGGTGTGCGCGCAGTGCCACGATCATCCGTTCGAGCAGTGGACACAGAATCAGTATTACAACCTGAGCGCGTTCTTCGGGTCGCTGGCAGTGAAGAACGGCGACGATGCGGACGAGGAAGTGGTCTACGACAAGCGCGAGGAGTTCGAGATCCATCATCCCAAGGACAATCGCGTGATGCCCGCCAAGTTCCTGTTCCCGGTGGGCGGGATGGGCGTGCGCGAGGCGGAGATGCGCGAGAGCCTGGCGGGGTGGATCACGGCCAAGGAGAACCCGCTGTTCTCCAAGTCGATGGCGAACCGGATGTGGAGCTACCTGATGGGGCGCGGGATTATCGATCCGGTGGATGACATCCGGGCGTCGAATCCGGCGTCCAATCCAGCGTTGCTCGAAGCGCTGACCAAGGACTTCCTCGATCGCGGCTATGATTTGAAGCACCTGATCCGCACGATTGTCGAGTCGCGGACGTATCAGTTGAGCTACAAGCCAAACGCGTCGAATGCGGGGGATGAGGCGAATTTCTCGCACGCACTGCCGAGGCGGCTCTCGGCCGAGCAGTTGTTTGATGGAATCCATATCGCGGCGGGGGTCAAGCCGAAGTTCCAGTTGGTGCCGAAGGACTCGCTGGCGCAGGATCTTCCGGATCCGAGCGTGGGCAAGGGTGGCTTCCTCGATGTGTTCGGGCGCCCGGAGCGGCAGACGAGCTGTGAATGCGAGCGGCGGAGTGACGTGTCGCTGGTGCAGGCTTTGAATCTGCTCAACGGGGCGACGATCGCGGAAGCCATCGCGGATCCGGAGGGGAGGATTGCGAAGCTGGCGCTGGCTGGCGTGTCCGACCGGAAGCTGGTGGAGGAGATCTACCTCGGAGCGTTGAGCCGGATGCCCGAGGGCAATGAATTGGATCTGGCGTTGACCTACGTTGGCAAGGGTCCGCGGGCGGAGCGGGCGCAGGACTTGATGTGGGCGTTGCTGAACAGCAATGCTTTTTTGTTTAACCGGTAGCCGGCGGTCCGGGCGGCGGAATACGGTTTCAATACTTGGGCAGGGCCCACAGTGACTGAATCTGCTTGCGGGCCACGCGGGCGGGCATCATGCGCCATGAGCCCGTCCCGCAAGCCCGATGCCAGCGGGTTTGACCATTGCGCGACCGCACCGTTCAATTCGAGCGTGCCTGATTTGAGCGCGGCCTGAAGAGCAGAGTGGAGCGACATCGTGTTCCCCGCCGAGGACCGAGCCTTTCCGATCGAGGATGGCCGTCCGGCCCACCGGCTTGCCGGCGGCGGTGACGGCATCCGCCAGACCCAGCTTTTTGATCACTGTCATCGCGTTCGGCTGCAGCAAGGGCGATGGCCAGCGTGAGTCCGCCGATTCCGGCACCGGCGACTATGACCGGCTGTGAATGGGGAACTCGCAAAGAGCGACGTTACCACATCCAGGTGCTTCGGATCGCCGCGGTAGACTCGAAGTTGTATGGCCTCCCGGGCTCGAATTCACGGCGATCCGCGTCAGCTGGCTATGGGTTCCGAAGGAGAGCGCAAGGCAGCGGCGCAATCCTTGAAATGGGAGATCTCACGCACGGCTTCTACTCGTCAACCTGGACAGCGATGATGAACACCAGCCGCTATGCCGGGCGGCGCGCGATGATCAGCCGGCCCGCGGACTGAGGTACGTCCATCAACTCCCGCTCGCCGAAGCCGGAATTGTCGAGCATCTTCGAATAGTCACCCATCGTGTAGGCGTCCCCGGACGGCGTATTGCCGAGCATCATCAAGGCGAACTGGGCCGGCACGGGCGGAGTCAGGCGGTCCTCGTTGGGGACAAACTCGAACACGGCCATGCTGCCTCCGGGGCGCAAGGCTGCGTGGAACCGCCGCATGAGCGTCTCGCAATCGGCGACGCTGAAATGATGAAAGAGGTTCGTCACCAGGATCGCGTCGTAGCCCGTTCCCAGATCGGCGGTAAAAGCGCTTCCCGGCAGCAGCGTGACCGGAATCCCCGCGACCTTCGCATGTTCCGCGGTCACTTCGAGGACGTTCGGAAAATCGAGTGCCACAATCTCGCATTGGGGGGCACGGCGCGCAATGGCGAATCCGAACAGACCGTGGCTCGCCGCCACGTCGAGCACCTTTTTCGGCGGGCCATCTCTCACGAGCGTCTCCGCGATGAACTCCGCCGGCGCGCGCATCATGGGTTGCATGGTCCTGGCGAAGGTCACCCACTCAGCGACCTCCTCGCCCGCCAAGGGTTCCTCAAGCACGGTGTGGCCGCGCCGGATCGTCTCGGTCAATCCGTTCGAAGCGGCCAGTATTTTCGAGTTCATCAGAAACGGAATCGTTGGAGCCATGCTGGCGGGTGAGCGGGAGTCGAGGAACACGGCGCTCGTGGGTGTGTGCTCGTAGCGGTCCCCATTCCGCGCAATCAGGCCGAAAATCGTCAGGCAATCGCACAGGATTCGAATGCCCCGCTCGGGCGCTCCCACGCATGCGGCGAGTTGTGCCGCGGCTGCGGGACCAGCGCCGAGCGCGTCGAACACGCCCAGTTCGACCCCGGCTCTCAAGGCGGCGCTTTTTTGGTGCGCCGTGATCATTTCAAATACGAACTCCGGATTTGGAGCGGTCAACTCATCTCCTCCTTCAAGGAACACTTGCGCATCCGCTGAGGATACCATGCGAAGGGTAATGCTACGATGGCGCGAGAATGACGATTCGGGCTGCTTCAACCCTTGCCAGCTTGATGCTGGCCACCACCGGGTCCGCTCAGACGATCAACGGATCCATCGTGGGCGCGGCGGTGGATCCGTCCAGTCTCGCCATTGTAGGTGCGGAAGTGACACTGCGCCACATCGCGACCGGAGCTGTGCGCCAGATCCGGACCTCAGACCGCGGTGAGTTTTTGTTCGCATCGGTCCCGCCGGGTGGATACGTGGTGTCGGTCAAGGCGGCCGGGTTCAAGACCGCGGAGCGGACGGGAATCGTGCTGAGCGCGTCGGAAACGCTGCCGGTGGGCGAAGTGATGCTCGAAGTGGGCAGCACCACCGAGACGATCACCGTGACTTCGCAGGGCGCGGTGGTCCAGACGGCAAGCAGCGAGCGGTCCGGAGTGATCACGGCCAACCAGGTGGAGAACATTCAGATCCGCGGCCGGAACGTGATGAACCTGCTGTCGCTCATGCCGGGCGTCGTGGCGCCGAACGAGGCCGACTCGGTCGCGCGGAACTGGAGCGGGTTCGTGAACGGGAACCGCACCGACTCCAACAGTCTCTCCATCGACGGGATGGGGCAAAACCAGATCGGCGCCGCGCGCAACCTGCTGCTCAGCGTCAGCCAGGACTCCGTGTCCGAGGTCAAGATCCTGCTGTCCAACTATCAGGCTGAGTTCGGGCGCTATTCCGGCGCGAACGTCCAGGTGCTCACCAAGAGTGGCACGCGCGATTTCCATGGGCTCGGGTCCTACTTCCGGCGGCACGAGCAGTTTAACGCCAACAGCTTCTTCAACAACCGGTTGAGCATTCCGAGGCAGCGCTACCGCTACCACACTTGGACGTTCAACATCGGGGGCCCGGTGTTCATTCCGAAGTTGTTCAACCGGAGCCGCGAGCGGGTCTTCTTCTTCTACTCGCACGAGTATTGGCCGGTCCGCACGACGAATTCGGGACGGCAGATAACAGTGCCGACCGGACTTGAGCGGGTGGGCGACTTCTCGCAGTCCACGGATCAAAACAATGCGCTGATCCGGATCACGGATCCGTTAAACCGGCAGCCGTTCGCCAACAACCGGATCCCCGCGTCGCGGCTATTGGCGAGCGGGAGAGGGATGCTCTCGGGGATTCCTCTACCGAACTTCTTTGACCGGCAGATCAGCGCGGGCCGCTACAACTACGTGTTCAACAGCGAAGGCACGTCGCCGCAGACATTGGGCACGTTGAAGATCGACGTTCCACTGTCGGCGAAGCATTCGTTCTATTTCAGCTACTTGACGCACCGGGATTCGAGCAGCGGGTATTCGGTGCCCGCGAGTGGCGGTCCGAACTGGAACCAAATGGCGATGGAATACATCACCGATCCGCGCCAAGGTGTGATCCGGTACCAGGGTGTCTATTCGCCAACCCTGGTGAACGAGTTCTACGTTGGCGCCAACGGACGAAAGGAGTGGCACAACATCGAGCAGGCCGAGATTGAACGGAATCAGCGCGCCAGTAACGGATTCACGGCGGGCCAGTTGAATCCGCACCTCAACCCGCTCGGCCTAATGCCGAATCTGACATTCGGAGGAATCCCGGGCGCGGTCGGGCGGACCTACGACAACCGGATCCCGCTGTATTCGACGCGCCTATTGGTAACGATCACCGACACCATTAGCAAGACGTGGAATTCGCACATTCTCAAGGCCGGTGTGAACGCGGAGCGCGAGTACACCTCGGACAAGGGCTCGGCGCTTTTCAACGGGGCGTTCGACTTCACACGGAACGTTAACAATCCTCTCGATACGAACCATCCGTTCGCCAACGGGTTGCTGGGCGTGTTCAATACCTACCGGGAGGCCACGGCAGCGCCGGCGCAGGGACGGTGGGCGACGTTTGCCGAGTGGTTCGCCCAGGACAACTGGAAAGCGAACAAGCGGCTGACGCTCGACTTCGGTCTACGGTTTTCGTGGTTCGGACCGCGCGTGCAGCGCAACGACGGAGTGTCGATGTTCGCGGCGGACCGCTTCGATCCGGCCAAGGCGGTGCGGCTCATCGGGCCAGGGCTGATCGCCGGCCGGCGCGTTGGCATTCATCCGGTATCTGGCGCGGAGTTTCCGCCGGCGGCGATTGGCGCGCTCGTGCCCGGAGTGGGGGACCCCGCCAACGGGATCGCGGTCCCGGCGCTCGACCGGAGCTTCCCGCGCGGACTCTACAATGCGCCTGGGGTGAACACGGCGCCGCGGTTCGGATTCGCGTGGGATCCCTTTGGCAGGGGCAGGACGGCGGTGCGCGGAGGATTCGGCGTGTTCTACAACCGGCACGACGGTTCGTCAGGGCCGTTCGTCTCGCGTCCGATCGTGGAGACTCCGACGATCTTCTACGGGACGTTCGACGACTTCCGCTCGTCGACGGGGCTGCTGTTCCCGGTGGCGATCAACGCGGTAGAGCGGAATCGGAAGGACGCGAAGTCCATGAACATGAGCCTCAGCGTTCAGCAGAACGCGGGCTGGGGCACCGTGGTCGACGTTGGCTATGTGGGGACGCTCGGCCGGCATCTCCACTGGAGCCGGGACTTGAATCCGGTTCCGTTCGGCGCGAACTTCCGGCCTGAGAACGCGGATCCTACCAATCCACGAGTGCCCTTGTCGCAAGATTTTCTGCGCCCGCTGACGGGATTTTCGGGAATCAGCTATCAGGAGTGGGCGGGCACGTCGAACTACCACTCGCTGCAGGTCCAAGTGAACCGGCGGTTCACGCGCGGGGTGGAGTTCGGTGCGTCGTGGACATGGTCGAAGACGATGGATTTCGCCGATGATGACGGGAATGCCGTGAGCGTGCTTGTGCCGGTGCGGGTGTGGAACTACGGGGTCGCCGGATTCGACCGCACGCACGTGTTCAAGCTGAACTACGTGTGGTTCCTGCCGCAGGTGAAGTGGAACCATCCGGCGGTGAAGCAGGTGCTGCACGGATGGCAAGTTTCCGGGATCACGACGTTTCAGAGCGGTGCGCCGGTGAGTGTGGGCTACTCGTTCGTCAATCCCGTGGACACGACGGGGACAGCGTCACAGGGAGCCCGGGTCGTGGTGACGGGAAATCCGGCACTACCCAAGTCCGAGCAGCGGTTCGACCGGTTCTTCCGGACCGATGTGTTTGCGCCGCCGGCGGTGGGCACGATCGGAAATGCGGCGAAGAGCCAGTTCCGGGGTCCGGGGATCAACAATTGGGACGTGACGGTGCTCAAGAATTTCGATATGTGGGAACGGGTGAAGCCACAGTTCCGCTGTGAGTTCTACAACGCGTTTAACCATACGCAGTTCAGCGCGGTGGACGCCGCGGCGCGGTTCGACGCGCAGGGGCGGCAGATCAACATGAGGATGGGCGAGTTCACGGCGGCACGGAACGCCCGGTTGATCCAGATGGCGCTGCGGGTGAGGTTCTAGAGCATTTTCACATTTTATATACATCTAGCTATGCCCGATATCCGCAACTCCGGCAATAGGCGCGGACTTGTTCTGGGGTGAGATGCTGGAGGGCCTC
>VFZX01000097.1 GCA_016871015.1 Acidobacteriota bacterium
GCCCGGTACCGTATGGATCGCCGCTGAGCGACAGCGTGTACCAGAGCTTGAAGTTGCCCGCGACGGGATCCTTCATCGCAGCCGCGACGATGGGGTTGAACGCGGTCGACTCCCACGGGAGTCCGGCCTCCTCGACCAACGGCCGCGGCGTCTTTTCCGGAGGTGTCAGCACGCGCTCGACGCCTTCCAGGTACTCGAGCATGAAGTTGTCGAGGAAGATCTGCTTTTCCGTACCGATGTGCGTGAATGGCAACTTGTAGTCGGGCGAGAAATACGGATACGCCAGCGGTTCGTACGCGCGCTTTCCGGCGAGCGTGTCCACGATTTTGCGTTCGAGGTCGAGCGCTTCGGTGGCGCTCTTCTTTTCCGGAGCCTCCGTTTGCGCGTTCGCGGCGCCGGCGGCTCCCAGCGCGAGCGATCCCATCCATTCACGCCTGTTCATGGGTCCTTACCAGGGCATCTTCCGCTTAGTGAACTTGCGGCCCTTCTCCGCGGCGGGAGGGTCCGCGCCCGCCGAGATCACCATGATGCCGTCGCGAATCTGTGACTCGATGTTGTTCACGTTTCCATCCTCGAGACGGAACAGCTTGTGCTTCTTGCAGGCATTCCACACCGTTTCGCGCGCCTTGGCCATGTCGGGCGGAAGCGGCGTGCCGGGATACCTGATGTATCCGTACGACATCGCCATGTCGCCCCCGCCCCACTCGGCGAACGCGATCCCCGGTACCGACGCCACGGCTTCCGCGTTGGCCACCGCGTGCTTGTCTTCGATCTTCAGACCCATGAGCAACTCGCCTTTGGGATTCAGGGGCCACACGTCGGCGCGCGTCAGATACTCTTCCTCCGACATGCCCCACATCTGCGCCGCGTACCTTTGACTGCCGCTTCCGCGCAGTCCCTCGCCGAGCTTCCCAGGACCGACCCCGATCTTCGCGAACGGATAGCGCGAAGCCTCGACGAACGCGCGCACTCCGCCGGCGCTCCGGGCGTGGCAGAACAGGATGCCGTGAATCCCCGTGGCGAGCGTTTGCTGAATCACCCAGTAGTTGGCGCGAACCGTCGCTTCGTCGATGCCGCCCACCGGGATGGTGACGATGACGGCCGGCGTCAGGTGGCCGCTCTTCGTGGGACCGCCCGCGACCAGGCCGCGCATGAACTCGCGAAGGTTGTGGAAGTCGAACGTGCCGTGCTCCATCTCGTAGTTGATGTAGTCGGCCCACGTCTGCGCCATCTTCTTTCCTTCCTCGAAGCCGCCGTGGCCGTGGGTGTAGTAGATGGGCTGGCCTTGCTCCAGCAGTTCGACCGCGCGGTTGATGCGCTTGGGTTTGTCCGCGGCGAAACCAAGAGCCGCGAACGCCAGGATGAGAAACAGTCGCATTGGTTGTCCTTTGGGTTTGAATGAACGGGAAGGCGTCGAGCGCTCGTTCCACAAGGGCAGCACTTCGGCCTTGCGGGCCTGGGCCGCCGCGCCAACAGCGTGCCGGTCGGGCGGCCATGCACCACGCATTATACTTGAGGCGAACGCTCGGGCGGGTTGTGCATTGGGTCCAGCCGCGAGAGCCCTCAAAGCGCCCGCTCGCAAGTCCGGCTCGAATTCAAGCGCGCGCGATGTGGGCGATGCGGTACTCTCGCTCCGCCGCTTTCAGATAATGCCCGTCCCTACCCCCCCGGTCACCACTCCGCTCGCATCCCTGTACGCAACACCCTTGAGCCCACTTGATCAAGCGCCGAAATCCCGCCGATTCCGGTGATGACGCCGACTGCCGCTGTTTGCGAGATGTTGGTGGCCGGATTGTTGTAGTTCGGGTGATTGGTAGAGTTCATCGCGGTGAGGTCCAGACGGAAGCGCAGGCGCTCACCGAACGAGAAAGACTTCGCAAGTGACGAATGGAACAGCCGGACGTCCGGCCCCTTGATCACACCGCGGGCAGACGTTCCGAACGCGCCATTCTGTGGCGCACCGAAAGCGCCCGTATCGAACCAGCGAGCGGTGGTTCGCTCTGACGCTGGCAGGTTTGCATTGCGTAGATGGTCGGCGCGAATCGTCACGAGTGCGGGCGTGCGATTGGCCGTGAACGCATAGCCCGCCGGGTCACGGCCTGTCCACAGCGGTGTCAGGAACTCTCCCGAGTTGTAGTTGAAGATGGCGCTGATCTCCCAGCCGCCCGCGATCGCGTTTGCAACGCGGTTCGCGCCGTTCAGGAATGGGCGGCCTTTGCCGAACGGAAGTTCGTACACGCAGTTTGCGGTGACGCGGTGGGTGGGGATGTCACTCCAGACACCGCGCTCGCGGCGGCGATCGTAGGCGTTCTCCGGCGCTTCGTTCCGTTCGAGGTCACCGATATCGCGTGCCAGCGACCATGAGAACTGAAAGTACAAACCGCGGCTCATGCGGCGCTCCACTTCCGTGGTCAGCGCGTGATACTGATGTCCCGCGCCGTTGGTCACGTAATTGACGCCGGGATACGCCGGGAACCGGCGGGGCTTGTCGACGAACAAGCGACCGTCGGCCACAGGTTGATTGATGTCGTAGACCCAGTTGCCCTGCCGCGTGTTGGTGCCGACGTAGGAGATTCGGAATCCGGTGTCCCATCGCTGATGCTCGATCGTGAAGTTGTACTGCATGCTGAATGGATTCCGCAGGTCGGTGCGGACCGCGGCGGGCAGGTTGATGGCAGACGGGCCTTGCGACGATCCGGGGAACACCACAGGCAGCACGATGGCCGGTGTTCCCGCGGGGTTGGTGTAAGCCGGCTCGGCAACCGTGAACGGGGTGCCGCCCGCGTTGACCGATCGCGGCACGAGGTCGTAGAAGAGTCCGTAGCCCGTGCGGAACACGGTGCGGTTGCCCCACGGACGGAACGCAAGGCCGATGCGCGGCGCGAAGTTGTTCCGATCGGTTCGGACCAGCGTGCTGCCGGGAAGGCGTGCATCCCCCGCTTCCACGACGCCGACGTAGTTCCGCGGCAGGAGCGTGCTCAGCTTCGCCATACTGCCGTTCGGAACCACGATGCGGCCCTGTTCTATATCGAATACGGCCTGCTGGCCGTTCACCTCGCGATAACTCGGATGGAGTTCGTAGCGGAGCCCCAGCGTCACGGTCAGGCGTTGGGTGGCTTTGAAGTCGTCTGCAACGAAGAAGTCGTAGCCGTTGCGTCGCTGTCCCACCTGTACGGACGGGAATCCGCGTGCCGACGTACTGGGCGCGCCGAGCAGGAAATCCGCATACGGGTGGTTGGTGTACCGATTGGAGAAGGTCACATTGCCGAACAGATTCGGAACAGCGGGGAGGCTGTTCGAATAGATGCGATTCACCTGACCGCCCGCCTTGATCGTGTGCCGTCCGCGATACCAGCTCACGTGATCCTGGAACTGGTGCGTGTAGTACCAGACGCGCGTCCAGTCGCGCTGCGTGAGGCCGGTGATGCCGATTCCGGCGAAGTTCACGTTGAGCATGCCCTCGATGTCCGGCAGGTTGGCGGCGAGTCCGCGCAATCCGAGATTGCGGACCTGATCGAGTCCCCGCAGTGGTCCGGCGATCGGATTGTTGTTGTGGGAGACGCCGTAACGGAACTCATTCAGAAAATTCGCACGGAGGTGGCGAGTGAGCGACACATTGAAGGCACGTGTGTCGCGCTGTTGCTGCTGCTGGCCGATCGTGGGCAGATTGCTTTGGAACGGCCGGCCAAACTGGCGATTGTAGCTCCAACGCGCGAACAAGAAAGTTCGCGGGGAGAAGTGATGGTCGCCGCGGAGAGTAGAAGTGGTCGAGGGATCGTAGGGCCGGACCTTCTGTTCGAGATAGTTCGGACTCGTGAGGATGGTGGCGCTGCCGAAATTCGGCAGCGGATAGAACTGGTCCTGAATCATGCTCGCTACGGGATTGATCCGGGCGAGCGGAATGCGGTTGCCCGCGAAGGGCGCGTTGGCGAGCGGGTCCCGAATTGCGGTGGACCCGAAGTCGCCGGCACGCCACGCCGCGAGCGGAACGGTGGGATTCAGAAGCTGGCGAATTGCGCTACCGCGAGTCGCCTCGATCGAGGCGAAGAAGAACGTGCGGTTGCGGCCGTCATGGAGTTTTGGGATCATGACCGGGCCGCCGAGCGATGCGCCGGGATAATGCACGATGCCGGAATCGCGTTGCAGAGCGAACGGATTGCGCGCGCGGAAGGCCGACGTCGTGTAGTAGTTGAACGCGCTGCCGTGGAGGTTGTTGGTGCCGGTCTTCGAGATTACGGTCACCTGGCCTAGCGTGCTGAACTCGGCGGTGTTGTTCGCCACATCCACACGGACTTCCTGGAACGCCTCGACGTGCGCGACCAACGGCGTGATCTGCGTCGCGTCGTTCGGGTTCGCGATGGTCGTGCCGTCGATCGAGTAGTCCGCTTGATTGGCGCGGCTTCCGGCGAAGCGGATGGTGGAAGAGGTCCCGCCCGCTTTGAGCACCTGTGGGCTGAGCCCGAGAAAGCTCCACAGGCTCCGATTGCCGTGCGGCAACGCTTTGAGGACGTTCGCTCCCCGCGTGTCGCTGATGCGTGCGGTTTCGGTTTCGATCAGGGATGCGCCCGCAGAAACCTCCACCGATGTCTCGACGGTTCCAACTTCGAGCCGAATGTCCATGCGGCGCACCTCGCGAGACGCGAGGGCGACGTTGCGCGCGAGGAACTCCTTGAAACCTGCGGATCTTGCGCGTACGACGTAATCTCCTTCGCGCAACTGCGCGATCGTGAACACTCCCGTGTTGTTGGAAGCTGCGGCGGCCGACACACCCGTCTCGGCGTGCGTGGCCGTGATCTCGACACCGGCGATCGCGGCGCCCGTCGAGTCGACTACGGATCCGGTGATGGAGGCGAACGTGGTCTGCCCGACGAGGACATCCGTGGACGAAATCAGGAGTGCGGCGATAGCGACGTTGATTTTCACAGGATAGAAGCCCCTCGCGGAGCATTATAATGCTTCTGTAGCAAATGCGTTCAATCCTCATCGGGATTTGGGCCGCGGGGACGGTTTCCGCACAGACGGGGGAATTCTTCGAGCGGTCGGTCAGGCCGGTTTTCGCCGAGCAGTGCCAGACGTGTCACAACGCGAAAGTACGAATGGGCGGGCTCGACTTGACGTCTGCCGAGGGAGTGGCGAAGGGCGCGGCCTCCGGTGCGGTGATTGATCGTGCGGATCCCGGCTCGAGCCGGTTGCTCCGCGCGATCGGCTACGACGGTGCGATCAAGATGCCGCCTTCGGGCAAGCTGAGCGACGAACGAATCCGCGCGATACGATCGTGGGTGCGCGACGGAGCTGCTTGGCCTGCGGGTGGAGCGGTGCCGGGTGCGACGGCGTTCTGGTCGTTCGTTCCGCCCAAGGCGCCCGTGGTTCCGAAGCTGCGCAATGAGCGTTGGGTGCGCAACGACATCGACCGGTTCCTCGCCGCGAGCTGGGAAGCCGCTCGTGTCACGCCCGCGGCGGCTGCCGGTCGACTGACGCTGCTTCGCCGCGTGACGTTCGACCTCACAGGACTCCCCCCCACGCCGGAGCAAGGAAGCGAATTCCTGGCGGACCAATCGCCACAGGCGTTCGAGAACCTTGTGGAACGGCTGCTCGCGTCGCCGCGATATGGCGAGCGTTGGGGACGGCATTGGCTCGACGTGGCGCGCTACGCCGATTCGACCGGCGCCGACGAGGACCACCGGTATCCGCACGCGTGGCGCTATCGCGACTACGTGATCGACGCGTTCAATCGCGACCTTCCGTATGACCGGTTCGTGACAGAGCAGATCGCGGGCGACCGCACTGGCAGCATCGTCGCGACGGGTTTCCTGGCTCTCGGGCCGAAGCTGATCGCCGAACGGGACAAGGTCAAGGCGTTTTACGACATCGTCGATGAGCAGATCGACGTCGTCAGCCGTGGGATTCTTGGCCTCAGCATCTCCTGCGCGCGTTGTCACGACCACAAGTTCGATCCGGTCTCGACGCGCGACTACTATTCGCTCGCCGCTATTTTCGCGAGTACGAAACAGCTTGCCGATGCCGAGTCGAATCCGTCGAAGCTGTACTTCACTCCGTTGGGTCCTGCGGAGGAAGCACGGCGGTACCAAGAGCATCAGGCGAAGATCGCGGCGCTGGAGAAGGAGATCGAGGCGGTCTACACGAAGCAACGCCAGCGTCGTGCCGAGAAGCTGCGGCCACGCATGGCGGATTACATGCAAGCTGCATGGCGCGTTTACGCCAAGGGCGAGAAGGCCGAGCCGGTGGCGGGCGAGGCCGGGCTGGACGCGATCGCGGTACAAGGTTGGGTTCGATACCTGAAACCGCACGGCGAACGCATCGCGCATCTCGATCGGTGGCACGCGGTGACCGAGTCCACCGTCGGCGTGCTCGCGGCGGAGTATCAGGAAGACTACCAGCGCGAAGCAGCCGAACGGCGCAAGAGCACTGCCCGGAAGTACGTCGGCGACAACCGTTTCTTCACCGACGTGAACGGCGCCGCCAGCCCGTTCGCGATCCCGGAGAAACTCCGCGACGCGATGGCGTCGCCAGAAGCGAAGCAGGAACTGGCCAGCTTGCGCGCTTCGCTGGATGAGTTGCGGCGAGCGTCGCCGCCGGAGCCGCCGCTTGCGTGCGCGGTCGCTGAAGGGAAGCAGGTGCGGCAGCAAGTGTTCCGGCGCGGAGACCACAACCAACGTGGCGACACAGTTCCACGCGCGGTACCGGCGATCCTGGCCGTCGATGGCCAGCCTGAATTCCGCGAAGGGAGCGGCCGGCTCGAGTTGGCGCGCTGGCTCGTCAGTCCCGGGAATCCTCTCACCGCGCGCGTGATGGTGAATCGCATCTGGCAGTGGCACTTCGGCGAAGGACTGGTTCGCACGCCCAGCAATTTCGGCAAGACCGGCGAGGCGCCCACGCATCCGGAACTGCTCGACTATTTGGCCGTGAGGTTTAGCGAATCGGGATGGTCGATCAAGGCGATGCACCGGCTGATCCTCTCGTCGAACGCGTATCGCATGAGGTCGGCTTCGTCGGCGGCGCACGAAGAAAGGGACCCGGAGAACCGGCTCCTTGCCCGCTTCCCGCGCCGGCGTCTCGACGCCGAGGAGATTCGGGATGCTCTGCTCTCGTTCGATGGTGCGCTCGATCTGACCGTGGGCGGCGCGCTGCAGAAAATGACGGAAGGGAATGAGAAGCCGTTCACAAACGGGCGGCTCGGAATGGATCCCGATTCCACCCGCCGGCGCACGGTGTACTTGCCGTTGCGAAGGTCGAATCTACCGGGCGCGCTGGCGCTGTTCGATTTCGTCGACTCGGTGACGACCGCGGAAGTCCGCTCGCGCACCAACGTGGCGCCGCAGGCGCTCTATCTCATGAATAGCCCGTTTGTGACCGAGCGCTCTGCCTCGTTCGCCGGCAAGCTTTTGAGCGGAGTGCCGATGCCCGCTGCGAGGGTCGAGCGGGCCTACCGGACTGTGTTTGGAAGGCCGCCGCAGGCGGATGAAATCGAGCGCGATCTTCACTACATCCACGGATTTCCAGCGGGGCCGAATTCACTAGAGGCATGGGCAAGCTACTGTCAGGCACTGATCGCCTCGAACGAGTTCATCTATGTTCGCTAAGCCGGCTCGCCGTGACATCCTGCGCGCGCTCCCGTGCGGCTTCGGCATGCTCGGCCTCGGCGACGCGCTCGCATCGACGGATCCACATATTCCGCGGGCGCCGCACTTCGCACCGAAAGCCAAGCGAGTGATCTTCCTGTTCATGCACGGCGGCCCGTCGCACATGGACACGTTCGATCCGAAACCACGTCTCGAACGCGACCACGGAAAGCCCCTGCCGTTCGAGCGCCCGCTCACGTTCGCCGAAGGCAAAGTCAGCACGCTGCTCAAGTCGCCGTGGAGGTTCCGCAAGCACGGGCAGAGCGGTATCGAGGTCAGCGAACTGTTGCCGAACATCGCGACCTGCGTCGACGACCTGTGCGTGATCCGGTCCATGGTCGGCGACAGCGTGGCGCACGGCGGAGCGATCATGCAGTTGCACACCGGGTCGAATACGTTCACGCGCCCCAGCATGGGTTCCTGGGTGGTGTTCGGGCTCGGATCAGAGAACCGCAACCTCCCTTCGTTCATCACGATCAAGCCGACGCTGGGCTTCGGCGGGGCCAAGAACTGGAACTCCGGCTTCTTGCCGGCCGTGTACCAGGGCACAGCGGTCGGACACGGTGGATTGGATCTCACCAATGTAAAGGACCCGATCGAGCATCTCTCCAACAAGCGCTACTCGCCCGACCAGCAACGCTATCAGCTCGAGATGCTGCGCAAACTGAACGCGAAGGATGCGGCGGGCGCCAGCGATCCGGAACTCGAAGCGCGGATACAGGCGTTCGAACTCGCTTTTCGCATGCAGACGCACGCGCCCGAGGCGTTCGATGTCTCGCGCGAGGCGGAATCGACGCGCCGGCTGTACGGACTCGACGAGGAAGAGTCGAAGGAGTTCGGCTGGCAATGTCTTGTTGCACGCCGGTTGGCCGAACGCGGCGTGCGGTTTATTCAGTGCTCGCATACTTATCGCGTCGGAAACGAAGCCGGTTGGGACGCGCATACGGAACTCGTGCGCCTTCACACGAAGACGGCACGGCACGTCGACAAACCTGTTGCCGGGTTGCTGAAGGACCTGAAGTCGCGTGGGTTGCTGGACGACACGCTTGTGCTCTGGGGCGGTGAGTTCGGCCGCACGCCGATCGCCGAAGGTGGCGACGGCCGCGACCACAATCCATACGGCTACACGATGTGGCTGGCGGGTGGTGGCGTCAAACGCGGCATGGTGTACGGCGCGACCGACGAGTTCGGCTATCACGCGGTGGAGGACCGCATGCATTTGCACGACTTGCACGCGACGATCCTGCACTTGCTCGGCCTCGACCATATGCGGTTGACATGGCGCCAGGGCGGTCGCGACTTCCGCTTGACCGATGTCGCCGGAGTGGTGGCCAGGAAGATCGTTGCATGATGCGGTGCGCGGCAGTCGTATTCGTGTTCACGGCGGCGTTTGCGCAGGATGCCCAATCGATCTTGGCGAAGCGCTGTCAGCCGTGTCACGGCGCGATGCAACAGCAGAGTGGGCTTCGGCTCGACGGGCGCGCCGCGGCAGTCCAGGGAGGGTATCGCGGAGCGGCCATCAATCCGAACAACAGCCGGGATAGCCTGTTGATCCGCTTCGTGACGCAAGGCGTCGACGGAAAGAAGATGCCACCCGCGGGTCCCGCGCTGTCGAGCGCTGAGGTCACGACGTTGGCCGCGTGGATCGACGGCGGCGCTCCTTGGAAGGACATGGCCGTGAACGAGTCGCGAGCGAAGCGGAAACACTGGGCCTTCGAGCCACTTCGCAGGCCCGCGCTGCCGGGTGTGAGGAACCAGGCATGGGTCCGCACGCCGGTGGATCGTTTTGTTCTCGCGAAGCTCGAAGCGGAAGGGATCGCCCCCTCGCCTGAAGCTGATGGGCAAACGCTCGCGCGCCGCCTGCATTTCGACCTCATCGGGCTGCCCCCGGAGCCGCCCCGCGATGTCGACGAGTTGCTCCGTTCCCCGCACTTCGGCGAACGATGGGCGCTTCCGTGGCTCGACCTGGCGCACTACGGCGACAGCGACGGTCACGAGCAGGATCACACGCGGCCGTTTGCCTGGCGCTATCGCGATTGGGTGATCCGCGCCTTGAACGCGAACATGCCGTTCGACAGGTTCACGATCGAGCAACTCGCCGGCGACCTGCTGCCGGACGCCACGCTCGATCAGCGCGCCGCGGCCGGCTTCCTGCGTTGCACTCTCACCAGTCGCGAGGGGGGAATCGACCTCGGACTCGTTCGTGACGAACAGGTCGTTGACCGCGTGTCGACCACCGGCACTGTCTGGCTCGGTCTTTCGCTCGGCTGCGCGCGCTGTCACGATCACAAGTTCGATCCGGTCTCGCAGAAGGACTTCTACCGGCTTTACGCGATCTTCAACCGCAGCCGCGAAGTGAACCCCGATGCGCCGCTGGACGGTGAAGTGGAAGCACATCGCGCGTCGCTGCCACAATACGAACGGCGGCTTCTCGAATTGGTAGGTCCCCGTGTGGACGAGTGGCTGCCGCTGTTCGAAAAGCGTATGCGCGAAGCTCGGGAGGATGCCTCGAAGCACCCAGTGTGGCGCATCGTGTACGAGACCTACCGGGTGTGGATCGACGATGCGGATCACATCCTCTCGCTTCCGCCGCGGAAACGTACGTCCAAGCAGCGCCACCAACTCGTGCGGTTTCTGGTCAAGAGCCGGCCGCCGGTTCTGTGGGATGAACTCGGTATCAAGGACGATCCGCTGCGCGGTGTTCTGGCGAAGCTCGAACAACTCGACGACAGCTTCCCGGGGATTAGCGAGTTGCCGTCGATGGCCGAGGATCCGAACCCTCCGAGGACCCACGTTTTGATTAGAGGCGACTACAAGAGTCCGGGTATTGAAGTCGATCCGGGGCTACCGGCATCCTTCACCACCGCGCGGGCCAGCAACCGGCTCGACCTCGCACGCTGGATCGTGTCGAGCGAGAATCCATTGCCGGCGCGGGTTGCCGTGAATCGCGTGTGGCAAGAGTTGTTCGGCCACGGCCTGGTGGCGACGTCGGAAGATTTCGGCACACGCGCCGAACCTCCGTCGCATCCCGAATTGCTCGATTGGCTGGCATCCGAGTTCGTGGAAAGCGGCTGGAACACGAAGCGCCTGGTGCGGACGATCGTGGACTCGACGACCTACCGCCAGTCCTCCCGCGTCCGATCCGACCTCGCAATGCGCGATCCTGAGAATCGGCTATTGGCCCGGCAGAATCGACTGCGATTGCGCTCGGAATTGCTGCGCGACAACGCTCTCGCGGTCAGCGGATTGCTGAACCGCGCGGTCGGCGGTCCGAGCATACGTCCTCCGCTTCCAGCGAGCATGATGCAACTCGCGTTTCGTTCGAGATGGAAGGCGTCGACCGGCGCCGACCTTTATCGGCGAGGTCTCTACATTCATCTGCAGCGGACGATGATGTTTCCGCAGTTGACCACGTTCGACACGCCGGATCGGCTTGCCTCGTGCAGCCGGCGCTCGCAATCGACGAATCCGCTACAGGCGCTCACGCTACTAAACGATCCGGTGTTTCACGAAGCCGCGCAGGCACTGGCGGCCCGCGTCGATCGCGAAGCGCCCGGCGGTCTCGACCGGCGAATCGACCTTGCGTTTCGCTTATGCCTGAACCGCACTCCAACAACAGCCGAGCGGGAGAGGCTCACGCGTTACCACCGCGACCGTTCCCGCGACGCTGGCGACGAACAGGCGAACATCGGACTGGCGAGCGCACTGCTCAACCTCGACGAGTTCATCACACGCGAATGACCCGCATCCAGGCTGCACACTCCCGGCGACAGTTCCTGGCTCGATGGGCGGGCGGGTTCGGTGCGTCCGCCCTCGGCAGCCTCTTCGCGGGCCAGCAGAAGCCGCACTTCCCGGCGAAGGCGAAGTCCGTCATCTTCCTGTTCATGGAAGGCGGTCCCAGCCAGGTGGATCTGTTCGACCCGAAGCCCGCGCTAGTGAAGTGGAACGATCAGCCGCTGCCTGATTCCTTGCGAGGCAACGCACGGTTCGCGTTCATCCAGCCGAACGCGAAGGTCTGGGCCAGCGAGCGGACGTTCCGCCGACAGGGCGCATCCGGCATCGAGGTATCGGACTGGCTGCCGCACCTGGCGGCCAAATCAGACCTCATTACGCTGGTGCGATCTGTCGTATCCGATCAGGTGAACCACGTTCCGGGCCAGTTGATGCTGCAGTGCGGATCTCCGCTGGCCGGCCGGCCGTCGATGGGCGCTTGGGCGCTTTACGGACTCGGCACCGAATCGCAGGATCTGCCGGGATTCGTCGTGCTGTTCTCCGGGGGCCGCGCACCGCAGGCGAGCGGTGGGATCTACACGAACGGCTTCCTGCCGTCCGCCTATCAGGGCACGCCGTTCCGAAGCAGCGGCGACCCGGTGCTCCATCTCTCGAACGCGCCGGGGTTCGACCGCGCCGCACAGCGGCAGCGTATCGACCTCATTCGCGACCTCAACGAACAGCATCGCCTCCGCACCGGCGATGCAGAGATCGCTTCGCGCGTCGCGTCGTATGAACTCGCGTTCCGGATGCAAGCCGAGGCGCCGGCCCTTCTCGACCTCTCCAAGGAGACCGCCGCCACGCGCGCATCCTACGGTCTCGATAGTCCCGACACTCGACAGTTCGGCTCCAACTGCCTGCTCGCGCGTCGCATGGTAGAGCGGGGAGTTCGGTTCATCCTGCTGAGTCATGCCAGTTGGGACGATCACGCCGACCTCGAAAAGAACCACGCCCGCAACTGCCTCATGACGGACCAGCCCGCCGCGGCTCTGCTTGAAGATCTGCGCCAACGCGGGCTGCTCGATTCGACGCTCGTCGTCTGGGGCGGCGAGTTCGGCCGCACGCCGATGGTACAGCACGAGAATCCGACCAGGCCCGAGACGCGCGGACGCGACCATCATCCGTACGCGTTCTCGATGTGGCTGGCCGGGGGCGGCATCGCGCGCGGACGAGTCCACGGAAAGACAGACGACTTCGGATTCGGCGTCGCGGAAGACAAGGTCCACGTGCATGATGTGCAGGCGACCATCCTCCATTGCCTCGGCCTCGACCACGAGAAGTTGACGTTCCGTTTTCAGGGTCGCGACTTCCGGCTCACTGACGTCGAGGGGTCGGTGGTGAAGCAGATCCTGGCCTGACGGCGATTGCCGCGAGCGCCTTTTCAATCGACTCGTTGCCGGGCGCAAGCCGTTTCGCTTCCTCGAGTTCCTTCCGAGCTTCGTCGAATCGATTCTGCGATGCGAGCACCAGGCCGAGGTTCTTTCGCGCATCGGCATAGTCGGGTCGTGTCGCGATCGCGTGGCGCAGCAGTTTTTCCGCTTCGCCCGGCCTTTCCTCGCCTGCCAAGGCAACCGCGAGGTTGTTCGCCGCTTCCGCGAGTTCTGGATCCTGGGCCAGCGCCGTCCTCCACGAAGCGATCGCCCTCGTGGAGTCGCTCGCGTGCATCCACCAAACGCCGATCTCATGATGCGCCCGAGCGAATGCGGGCCGGATCGCAATCGCCGTCTGCAGCTCTCGCAGTTGCTCTTGCTTGCGGCCCAGGAGTCCGAGGGCAATGGCGTGGTCATAGCGCAAATCGGCATTGCGCCCGTCGCGGCCGATCGCCCGCGCGTAGAGCTTCGCAGCTTCGTCCGCGCGACCAGTACGTAACGCTTCGGCGGCGACGGACAGCTCCGTCTTCATCTCGAGCGACCCTGCGATCGCGTCGAATTCCTGCTGCGCTTCGTCGGACTGGTCGAGCCGGCGCAGCACGTTGGCCAGTTCATAGCGCGCGGCGGTTGCTCGAGGGTTCAACTCCCGTGCTCGTCGCAGATGCACCTGCGCCTCATCGAGCCGATTGTCACGAGCGAGGACCGCACCGAGTTCGTAGTGCGCACCAGCGTGGGCCGGATCGATACGCAACGCCGATCGGAACGCCTCCTCGGATTCCACCATCCGGTTGGAATGCCGGTGACACAATCCACGCAGGTAGCTGGTTTCGGCGGAAGGCTCCACGCCCGACAGGAGGTCGAGTGCGCGCGCGAAGTCGCGACGCCGGATCTGAACCTTCGCCAGCGCGGAACGCGCGTCGGCGTGGTGCGGCTCGATCGCGAGCGCCCGTTCGAGAGGCTCCACCGCTTCGTCGTAACGTCCGGCGCGCGCCAGCGCCAAGCCGAGGTTGATCCACGTCAGGACCGAGCGCGGTTGCGCCGCGGCTGCGTTCAGGAAGGCCTCCACCGCGCAGCGGGTGTCGCCACGCCGGGAGAGCGCCAGTCCTCGCGACAGTTCCTGCTGCGGTTCGCCCGCAAGCGGACACGACGGCTGGGCCTGAACGCATGTGGCCAAATGCAGTAGTATGGCTGACGCTGACCGCATCACGTCAACATCGTAACTCGATCTGGGAGGTTTGCTCACATGGCACGGTTCTGGCCCATCGGGCTTTGCTTCTTCGCACTACTTTGCGCTCCTGTGGCGGCGCAGCTCTCGACCGCATCAATCAACGGGACCGTTCGCGATGCAAGCGGCGCCGCTCTACCGGAAGCCGAACTGGTCCTGCGGAATCTCGAAACCGCCGTAGAGCGCCAAACCGCAGCGAACACGATCGGGAACTACGTCTTCACCAACATTCCTCCCGGCGTCTACACGCTCTCCGCGCGCCACAAGAGTTTTCGCGTGAGCACGATTCCGCGCGTGGTTCTCGCGGTGAACCAGACCACCACGCTCGACTTTCGGCTCAAGGTCGGCTCGGTGACCGAGAGCGTCGACGTGTCTGCGGTCGGCGTGGAGATCCAGTCGTCTACCGTCGAAGTTGGGTCAGTGATTCAACAGCGCCAAGTGGTCGACCTTCCGCTGAACGGCCGCAACTTCACGCAGCTTCTCACGCTGACCGTCGGCGCTTCTCCCGTGAGCACCGCGCAGAACAACAACGGATTCGGCACGTCGACCGTCGGCGAGTTCACGTTCCCGGCGATCAACGGGCAGTCCAATCGCAGCAACCTCTTTCTGACGGACGGCGCGAACAACTTCGGCAGCTACACCGGTACGTACGCCGTGCCGCCGATCATCGACACGATCCAGGAGTTCAAGGTCCAGTCGCACAACGATCAAGCCGAGTTCGGCCAGGTGATGGGCGGGACCATCAATGTCGTCACCAAGTCCGGAACGAACTCGCTGCATGGCAGTGCGTGGAACTTCCATCGCAACGACAACCTCGACGCCCGGAACTTCTTCCGCGCGGACGTGATCCCGCTGGTGCAGAACATGTACGGCGGGACGCTGGGCGGCCGCATCGTACCGAACAAGCTGTTCTACTTCCTCGGCTATCAAGGTTTCCGAAGTCGCACGCCGGCGAGCCGCTTGTATCGCGTGCCGACCGCTGCGAACCTCGCTGGCGACCTGAGCGACTGGCCGCGCCCGATCTTCGACCCCGCCTCCACGCGCGACAATGCTGCACGGCCCGGCACGTTCCTGCGCGATCCGTTTCCCGGCAATCGTCTCCCCACGAATCGGCTGTTCCCGGGCTTTCTGGACCTCGCGCGACGCACGCTGCCGCAGCCGGTCGCGACCGGGGTCGCGGACCGCAACGCGCTCGACCTGACGCCTTCGAAGGTCAACCAGGAAGAGTACTCCGCCCGGTTCGACTACAACGCCGACATCAACAACTTCTTCTGGGCTCGCATGAGCGGCACCATCAACTCGAACCTGGGATCGGGCGGGCGCGAAGCGCTCGGTAGCCTGCTCGACATCTATTCGAGCAACTTCGCCGCAAGCTGGGTACGCGTCTTCAGCGCGAGTTCGGTTCTCCAGGTGCAGTTCGCGAAGACGTTTTCGGACCGGTTCAGCCAGCGCCAGTTGCGCGACCTTCCCGGTCTTGCGCAGGACGTCGGGTTCAATCGAGAATTCTGCTGCGCGTTTCGTGGGACCGCGGGCGCCTACATCCCGAACGTGAACGTGGACCAGTTCTTCAACGGCGGCGAGGGCGAGGAGTGGGTCAAGTTCACCGACACGTATCAGTACAAATCGACATTCTCGAAAGTGGCCGGGAATCATCAATGGAAGTTCGGTGGCGAGTACACGTCGATCAGCATGGCTCACATCGCGGGCGACCACGGAGTGGTATTCAATTCCGTCGAAACGTCGGACCCGCAGAACGCCGGGGCCACCGGGAGTCCGCTGGCTTCGTTCCTGCTGAACCGGCCGAACTCCGCAAACAGGCGAGATCTGTTCAAAACATCCCGGCCCGGAGGTGTCATGGGTATGTTCGTCCAGGATTCGTGGAAAGCCACGCCGCGGCTCACCGTCAATCTCGGGTTTCGATACGACTACACGTTCTTTCCGCAGATTGGCACTTTCGAGAACAACGGTATCTACACCGGCACCTACGACATGGTTCGTGGGACGTATCTGCTGCAGGCCGCGCCACCTGCGTGCGGACCGTCCCGCGCGGCGCCCTGCCTGCCCGGCGGCGTCGTACCGCCGAATGTCGAGGTGTCGCCGAATCAACGCATCAGCCGCAACTTCACAGACAACTGGCAGCCGCGGGTCGGCATCGCGTACCGATTGGGCAGCCGCACCGCGATCCGCTCCGGATTCGGCGTCTACTTCGATAGCTGGACCTCCGTCTCGCAAGTGTCGATCAGCATCGGGAATCTGTGGCCCGACGTAGGGCAACGCCAGGGCAACAATCTGAACGTTCCGCGACCGGGTACGCCGGTTCCGGCGATCACGGGCACCAATCCCTTTCCGCAGATCAGCGCGCCGGAGCCGAATCCGTTCAGCCGCGTCGGCACGTTCGCCGATCCCGGTTTGAACAACGCGTACTCGGTGCAGTGGCACTTCGGACTCCAGCATCAACTGGCGAGTACGTTGATCACGGCGAACTATGTCGGCTCGGGGAACTCGCGGGCACCGATGGGCTCCTTCTACAACACGGCGGTTACTCCAGGTTCCGGCGACGCACGCCAGCGCCAGCCGTACTCCTACATCACGCCGACCGCGTGGGGACGCAGTTGGGGGCACGCGAGCTATCACGGGCTGCAGTTGCAGATGCAGCGGCGCGCGTCGAACCTGACTTACATGCTGAACTACACGTGGTCGAAGACGATCAACGTCGGCTGCGACGGGCTGTTCAACGCCGAAGGCTGCGCGATGCAGAACGTCTACGATCACCGGGGCAATCGCAGCATCGCCGGTCAGGACCTTACGCACATGTTCAATGCGAGCTGGGTGTACGAGCTTCCGATTGGTCCCGGCTACCGGTCGACCGGAAACCGTGTTCTCGATCACGTGATCGGCCGCTGGCAGGTGAACGGCATTCTCACGCTCAACTCGGGCCGACCGTACACGGTGAACCTGAACGGCGACATCGCCAACACCCTGAACACCAACGGCTACATGCGACCAAACATAGTGGGCGAAGCGAGGCTCGACAATCCCACACCGGCTGCCTGGATCAACACACGGGCTTTCGCGGCGCCGCCGGCATTCACGTTTGGCAGCGCCGGACGCCATATCCTTCGCGCCGACGGTACCGCCAATATCGACCTCGCGTTGTTCCGCGATTTCCTGCTGCCATTCCGCGAAGGCCTGAAGATCCAGTTCCGCGCCGAAGGATTCAATGCGTTCAACTCCCCGCAGTTCGCTGCGCCGGTGGCCAATCTGAGCAACACCAATTTCGGAAGGGTCACGGCCACGGCGAACACGGAGCGCCGTTTTCAACTCGGTCTCAAGATCCTCTTCTGATCCGGCCTCGCTTGACGTCGAGAGCCGCGAGCGCTTGGCGAATCGACTCGTCGCCGGATACGCCTACGCGATCAACTCCCGGATCAACTCGCCGCCGGTTTGGCTCAACTGCTTGTCGCGGCCGGCATGGAAGTATCGGAGCTTGTTGTCATCCAATCCCAACAGGTGCAGCAGCGTTACGTGAAGATCCTTGATCGGATGCACGTTCTCAACAGCCCTCAGTCCGATGTCGTCAGTCGCGCCGGCAACGTGCCCCGCGCGAACGCCGCCACCGGCCAGCCACAGCGCCATTGCTGTCGCGTTATGGTCGCGGCCCCAGACCTGTCCACCGCGACGGATTCCGTTGTCCGGGCTGCGGCCGAACTCTCCGGCGAACACCACCAGCGTTTCGTTCAGCAGACCGGTGCGCTTGAGATCAGTAATCAGCGCCGCGATTCCCTGGTCGATCGAGCGGATCCGCGCTCCGTGCGCTTTGTCGATGTAGTCGTGGGAATCCCAGCCCATCGCAATCACCTGCACGAACCGGACTCCAGCTTGCACGAGCCGCCGCGCCATCAAGCAACGCCGTCCGAACGCGTCCGCGTCGGGATTCGATCCGCCGATTCCATACATCTCGCGCGTCTTGACCGGTTCCTTCTCAAGATCGAGCACGCCGGGCATCTCGGCCTGCATCCGGAAGGCAAGCTCGTAGCTCTCGATCCTCGAATCGAGCTCGGCGTGCGCCGGATGCCGGTCGCGATGCATGCGGTTCAACCGGGTGAGGAAATCGAGGTTCGCCTTCTGCCGGTCCGGTGTGACTCCGGCGGGCGGCGCCATGTCGAGCACCGGAGCCCCCTGCGGCCGCAGAGGCGTCCCTTGATAGTGCGCGGGCAGGAATCCGTTGGACCAGTTCCCGGCCCCTCCCTGCGGATACGCGGTGTCCGGCAGCACGACGAACGCCGGCAGATTCTGATTGACGGTTCCGAGTCCGTAAGAAGCCCACGCTCCAAGCGCCGGGTCGCCGCCGAACTGATTGCCGGTATTCAAGTGATACAGCGCCGTCGGGTGGTTCACGCTCTCCGCGCGCAGTCCGCGGTAGAAGCAAACATCGTCGACAACACCGCTGAAGTTCCGGAACAGCGTGTTGATCTCGACGCCCGCCTTCCCCGCGCGATGGAACTCGAACGGACTCTTGACAAAGTACCGTTCCCCGGTATTCATGTTGGCTTCAAACCGCGTTCGCTCCCTCGTCATCTTGGTCATGTGAAGGCTGCCGAGCTTCGGTTTGGGATCGATGGTGTCGATGTGGCTGGGGCCGCCCTCCATCAACAGGAAGATGCAGTTCTTAGCCTTAGCCGTGTGGTGTGGATTGCGTGGAGCGAGCGTTCCAGACGCCCGTGCCTGGTCCGCGGCCACGATCGCTGACAGCGCCACCGTGCCGAGGCCCATGCCTCCGTTGAAGATCATTTTCCTGCGGCTAATAGACATAGACAAACTCATTTGAATTCAGAAGCGCTAAGGTAAGCTCGGCCAGGGCCCGTACGGGAGCCCCGCATTCAGACGGATGGGAATTCTCTTCGTACGGTGCCGGATCTTCCTCCTGGACTAAGCGGTGCTGTTCCCCGGTCAGCTCTCCCGTGATCGTATGGATCACGGGCTCGCGCTTCGGCCGCGGAGCGGGCTTCACCGATGCGTGATGCGCCGTCATCTTCTTGAGGTGCGCCGCCGCCGCGGTCCGCTCCTGCGCCGTGGGCGCGCGTCCGAAGGCGATCTGAAACGCGCGATCGACCCGCTTGGCTGGCGCGGCTTCGCGTTCCACACGCAAGGCGAATGCCAGCGCCATGTCGTGAGCGAACTGCGAGTTGAGCAGCGCGAACGCCTGTGTCGGCACGGTGGACGCCTCGCGGCGCTCGCACGAAAAGTCCATGTTGGCGCCGTTGAACACTTCCACCAGCGGATCCATGAGACTGCGCTGCTGGAACGTATACACGGTTCTGCGATTGCGGTCCTGCCGCTTGGCCGACGCGTGGTAGGCGGGGGCGAGCGAGCCCATCCGGTGCTGCGGCTGCCGCGCCGCGTCTTCGTTGATCTGCGGATACGTGCCGGGGCCGCCGGCGGACGGACTCAGCTCACCGCTCACCGCGAGGATGCTGTCGCGCAGAACCTCCGCCTCCACGCGGCGCGGCGAATAGTAGGACAGCAGTTCGTTGTCCGGATCCTTCGCCGCCGCATCAGTGGGTGGGGCCGAGGACTGTTGATAGACGTTGCTCATTAATATGACGCGATGCACCGCCTTGACGCTCCATCCTTTCTCAACGAACAGCCCGGCCAGGAAGTCGAGCAGCTCCGGATGCGTGGGCTTGCGGCCCATCTTGCCGAAGTTGTTCGCATCGGCCGCCAGTCCGCGGCCAAAGTGATACTGCCAGATGCGGTTCGCCATCACGCGCGCGGTGAGAGGATTCGCGGGATTCGCAATCCACTGCGCGAGCGCCGCCCGCCGGCCGGAAGTACTCGCGGGCACGGCCGGCGCCGGATAACCGAACCGCTCCATCATGCTCAGCACACCGGGTTCAACCTTCTCGCCCGGCGCCTGGATATTGCCGCCCGGAAGCACGTGAATGTCGGATGGCTTGTACGCGGCCCGCGAAGGATATTTGATGTTTCCTCCGCCGTCGGTTTCGCCATCGCGGGGTCCGCTGGATACGGCGAACGCCTTGGGTTCGTACCGGTCGAGCGACTCACGATAGAGCTGCATGTGCTTCTGGTAGAGCTTCAATTCTTCAAACTGCGCCGAACCGATGCCTTCCTTGTCACGGATCGCCTTCTCCGCGACTCCTTTGGGCAGATCCTCACGCCGCGTGACGCCATGCTTGCGCATCGCGTTGGCCACGGCGATATCGTCGTAGCCCTTCATGTGGGCCGATGTGCGATCGACGATCTGCTTCAAGTGCTCGCGTCCCGGACCAAGGCCGCTCGTGTTCTCCGTGGCGAGGAACGGCGCCTTGGGACGCGCGAATTCGGTGGATGCGAACACGGCCTGCATCCGGTAGTAATCGCGCGTCGGAATCGGATCAAACTTGTGGTCGTGGCAGCGGGCGCAGCCGAGGGTGAGTCCGAGGAATGTCGCCGCGGTACCGTGTGTCACGTCATCGAGGAACATCTGGCGCGTGACGGCTTCCACCGACATCCCGGTGTGTTCCCACGGACCTGCGCGCAGGAATCCCGTGGCAATCAGCGCCTCGGTGTTTTCCGGATATAGCTCATCACCTGCGATCTGCTCGCGAATGAATTGGTCGTAGGGCTTGTCGCTGTTGAAGGCGCGGATCACGTAGTCGCGGTAGCGCCAGGCGTTGGGACGCTCGAAGTCATTCGAGTATCCGTTGGTGTCGGCATAGCGGACCACGTCGAGCCAATGGCGGCCCCATCGCTCGCCATAGCGCGGCGAGGACAGCAGCCGGTCCACCAGCTTACGCCAGGCATCCGCCGACCGGTCACTGACAAATGCCTCGACTTCTTCCGGCGACGGTGGGAGCCCGGTGAGGTCGAACGTGACGCGCCGGATCAGCGTGCGGCGGTCCGCGCGCGGCGACGGGGAAAGGTCCTTCGCGGCCAGGCGCGCGGAGACGAACTTGTCGATGGTGGCATCCGGATAGCGCTTCACGGGCCGGAACGCCCACAGATCCTCGTCTTTGTAGGTCCACCTGGCGGCGGAGGCCTCGGCCCACGGCGCGCCTGCGGAGATCCACTGCTCGACGGCGGCAATCGTCCCGGCGGACAAGCGCTTGCCCGGCGGCATCTGTAATTGAGATTCGCCCCTCAACGCCCGTACCAGCCAACTATCCGCCGGCTTGCCAGGGACCACGGCGGCACCACGCGCGCCTCCGCGCAGCAGTCCATCCCGCGTGCGCAGGTCGAGCTTCGAGAGCACCTGTCCGTCACCATGGCAGCCTTGACAGTCACTCTTCAGGACCGGCAGAATGCGCTCCTGGAAAAGCTGCTCCGGGGTCTGCGCGCTGAGCGCCGCGGCAAGAACCAAACCACGCATCAACATGGGACGACAATCTCATCATATATCTTGGAGACATGGGTAGCGGCGCGGCACGGATATTGATTCTCGCGGCTGGGGCGTACTGTGTGGAGGCTGCGCCGAGCTCGGTCCTGCTTGAGAACCGCGATGGCCGGAACGCCGCCTCTACCGGCATCGGACGCCTGTCGCTTTCGAGCAACTGCACCGCCTTCTTCATCCGGACTCCTGGCTCGGGGCCCGCCTACGCGCTCTCGGCAGGACACTGCTACTCGCTCAATGCGCAGACGGTCTTCCTAGACCGTGCCTTGGACGGCACACCGCGTCCGGTGCTGTTCAACTTCTTCGTGGACACCACGAACGCGCAGGTCCCGGCGCCAATCCGCCGCATCGCCTACTCGACCATGAAAGGTTCCGACCTCCTGGTGCTGGAGCTGGCCGTGACGCGGGCTGATCTGGAATCGCGCGGAGTGAGGCCGCTCGAGTTGGAGCCAGCGGACCCTCCGATGGGAGAGCCCGTCTGGATCGTGGGTGCACCGGCCGCGTTCTTCGAGAACAGCGCGTGGTTCCTTCGGAGTGCCGAATGTACGCTCGATCAACGCGTGGACCTGCTCGAGTTCACCTGGCACTTCCGTGATGTCCGGCGCAACGGCTGTGAGGACATCGTGGGTGGAATCTCCGGCGCTCCTGTGATCGTCCAGCGCACCGGCCGCGTGGCCGGCATCGTGAACACGACCACGCATCTTGCCTTTAACAAGGGCGGCGACGCCGATTGCTACCTCGGCCGGCCGTGCGAGGCGGGTCCGCGGGGTCAACTCGTCGAGGAAGAGACCAGCTACTCGATTCCGGTTGCAGGACTCGGCGGCTGCTTCCGCGACTCCGGCGAGTTCGATGTCAGCCTTGGCACGTGTCCGCTCGACCGCGGCCAGCAACTCACCGTCACGCGCCGTGGCCGCAACCTGGCGCCTGGAGGCCGCTGGGATGCAACCTTGTCCGGAGACCTGCCGTTCTACCGCTACAAGACGGTGGTTCCGGGCCAGGGCGACTGCCGCGATGAGTCCGGCTACTCCTCCCCGCTCAGCCTGGCGGAACGTCCGCTGATCACCGATGCACTGCCAAGGGCGGAGACGCGCTACCTGCTGTGCGTAGTGGCCGGGCCAACGGCGGTAGTGGACACCTCCTGGCAAGCGGTACGCCACGCGACCATGTTGATCGCGCGGGTGGATGCGACTCCGCCGGTCCGTCCGCCCGCCTACGACGTCTTCGACAATGGCAACCGGTACACCGTCGCGTTTCAGTTTGTGCCACCGGAGCTGTCGGGATACGCGCTGAAGCTCGGTCCTTCGGCTACAACGCGGTGTGACGAGCCGGGATACCGGCCTTATTTGCGAATTCCGGTTCCGGTGCCGAAGGCCGATGGTCCAACCCGGTTCTGCTTCTACGCGGAGGATGAAGCCGGCAACTCGACACCCGCGTTGGACCTCGAGTTCGGCGCCGGGCCCGTGATCCTGCCGGGTGGTGTGATTCACGCCGCAGGCTTCGTGCCAGCGGGCCTCGCGCCCGGCCAGTGGATCTCGATCTACGTGGCCGATCCCGGCGACGCGCAGCCGCGCCTTCGCGACGGTGCGGGTGCGGTGCATGAACTGGAGGTGGGCCATCGCGGCACCGGCCAAATCAACGCGCGGCTGCCGGTGCGGGCTGCCCTCGGTGACGGCGCGATTCTGTTGGGACGCCGCGAGGAGCCGGTGCGCATCACGCCCCTGTCGCCCGGCATCTTTCTGGCCGACACCAGCGACGGCTTAACGCTGACCGCCTACACAACCGGATTGAATGGAGCTCGGGCCTCCGAATTGCGGGCAACCATCGGGCGCCTGGATCTCCCCATTCAATCGATTGATCCGCTGGGCGGCGGCATCGAGGCCGTGCGCATCCGGCTGCCGGACGGGCACGGTCTGCGAGGCCGGCAGTTCCTGCGGATCCGCACGGATCAGGGCGCCGAATCGGGCTGGCGGATCTTCACCCTGCCCTAACGGTACTTCATCACGTACGCGCGCAGGCTCTGGTGCAAATTCCGAGTCGAGCCAAATTCGGTAACGGCCGACGTCTCGATCGAACCCGACTCCGATCACGCAGCCAACGCGGCTCGCCAGA
>VFZX01000098.1 GCA_016871015.1 Acidobacteriota bacterium
TTCGGAATCCCGGTAACCGATGACGCTTCCTTCCCTTCTCTCGTTGGCAAGGCGCTCGGCATCAAAGCGATCAATGCGGGGGTCCCTGGATACACCGCCTTCCAAGGCCGCCTCGTCCTGGACAACCTAAAGGAAAAACCCAACGCCGTCGTCATCACCTTCTGGCCGAACGGGCTTGGCGTTTGGGATCACCTGAGCGACCGCGAACACTTCGATCTGCTGGCCGCGCGGCGCGCGAACGAATTCAGCACCGTCAACCTCACGCGGATCCTGAGGCGCGCGACACCTGGAACGACCACGCGGCTGAGCGAGGAGGAGTTCGAAGCGCAGTTGAGCGCATCCATCGACCGGAGCCGGCAGATCGGGGCGGATCCGGTCCTGGTGATCTGGCCCTTTCTCGGGCAGATGGAGAACGAACCCGAGAATCCGCGCCAAACGATTATCCGGAAGGTAGCCGCCGCGAAAGGAGTCACGGCGGTCGATCTTGCGCCCGGATTCCGCCGCCGTGGCGGGAAGCGGCTGTTCGCCGACCGGGTCCACGCAACTTCGGACGGCTACCAGGCAGCCGCGGAGCTGATTGGGCTGGCGCTGAAGCCGGTCCTCGGGAAGTAGTCCCGTGCGCCTCCTGCCGACGCTCGTTTGGATCGCACCGCTGGTTCTCGCAGCGCCACCAGGTTATGTCGAGCCGCCGGCATGCCGCCCCTGTCACCAGGATCTATACGACGACTACCAGAAAACACCGATGGGGCGCTCGTTCTATTTGCCGGGAGCCAACCCCGATCCGGCGGACTGGAACAACGCATCGTTCGTGCACCAAGCGTCCGGCCAGCGCTTCGAGATGTTCCGCCGCGGCGAGGATCGCTTCGTCCGGAGGTTCCGGGTCGAAAAGGGACAGCGGGTGGACGTGCTGGAGCGAAGGGTGACGCACGTCATGGGATCGGGCGAGCGGGCCCTGAGCTTCCTACACCAGACGCCCGAGGGCCGGATCTACGAACTCCCCGTCTCCTGGTACTCGCAGGAGAAGGCGTGGGCCATGGCGCCTGGGTACGACCGCAAGAACCATGCTGGATTCACGCGCCAGGTGAATCACAAGTGCATGTTCTGCCACAATGCGTACCCCGATGTCGCGCCGGAAACCGCACGGACCGGTTGGGACGCGGATGTGATCTTTCCCAAAACTCTGCCGCTTGGGATCGACTGCCAGCGCTGCCACGGACCCGGCCGGAAGCACTCGGAATCGCGGCAGACGGCCGACATCGTGAATCCGGCCAAGCTGCCCGCGGAGCGGTCGCTCGAAGTCTGCATGCAGTGTCACTACGAGACGACGACATTCCGGCTCCCGGATTCCCTGCGCAGGTTCCAGCGGAGCTTCTACAGCTACAAGCCAGGCGAGCCGCTCGGAGACTACATTGTGCACTTCGATCATGCGCCTGGGTCGGGGCGTGAAGACAAGTTCGAGATCGTCAGCGCCGCGTACCGTCTCCGCCAGTCGCGCTGTTTCGGCGAAAGCGCCGGCAAGATGACGTGCCTCACCTGCCACAGTCCGCATGCCGGGGCCCGGCCGGCAACGGCAATGTGCATGGGCTGCCATCCCACGGTGGCCGGACATTCCGGCCGGGATCCGCGTCACTGCGCCTCATGCCATATGCCGAAGCGCCGGACAGAAGATGTTGTCCACGTGGTGATGACGGATCACAAGATCTCACGGCGCCCTCCGGCAGGAGACCTGACCGGTCCGATGCGGGAGAAGACCAGCGCCGAGCAGATGTACCGCGGCGCAGTGGTTCAGGTCTATCCTCCCGATCCCGCGGGTGCGCTCTACGAGGGCATTGCGCAGGTAAAGGAGAAGGCGAACCTCGGAGCCGGCATCCGGATGTTGGAAGTGGCGTTGCGAGGCCCATCTCCGGCTCCCGCCGAGGCCTGGTTCGAACTCGCGGAAGCCCTTCGATCCGTGGGCCGTGACCGGGACGCCGAGACCGCCTACCGCAACTCCCTCCGGGCCGACGCCGCTTACGCCCAGGCTTGGAACAATCTGGCGAACCTGCTGGCCGTGAAGGGCCGCCGGACCGAGGCGGTGGACGCCTACCGGCAAGCCCTGGTTTGGACCCCGTGGGACTCGGAAGTCCGGGTCAACCTCGGCCTTACCTTGCTGGATGGCAACCGCGTGAACGAGTCCCACACCGCCTTCGAGGCGGCGGTCCGGGCGAATCCCTCGTCAGCCGAGGCGCATGCCAACCTGGGAGCTCTCCTTCTGCTGTCAGGACAGAAGGCTCCGGCCCGCATCCATCTCCAGGCCGCGCTGGCGCTCGATCCGAACCACGTCAAGGCCCGTGGCAACCTCGCGATCGCCCAGCGGCCGGACTAACGAAAACGGCGTCGCATCTCCACGTTGTATAATTTGAAGCGTGCCAGTCGAGGCCACCGCGCCTCGGCCCATCACCCACAGGGAGTTGAGAATGAATCTTTCAAGGGTCAAACGAAGAGTTTCCCTCGGCGCGGCCGCGCTGCTATCCGCAACGCTTCTTCACGCGCAATCACAAACACAATCCATCCAGGGTCTGATTACAGATTCCACCGGCGCGGTGATTTCCGGCGCCAAGGTGGTGTACACCAACGAAGGGACTGGCGTCACCGCCACCACGCAAACCAACGAGACGGGCAACTACGGTTTCCAACTCGTTCCGGTGGGCAACTACGAAATCAAGGTCGAGATGCAGGGCTTCAAGAGCGAAATTGTCAAGGGCCTCCGGGTCGAGACTGCCGCACAGGTCCGCCAGGACTTCAAGCTCCAGGTCGGAAGCGTCTCGGAATCGATCGAGGTAACGACTGCTGGCGTGACGCTGCAGACCGAAAACGCCGTCGTCGGCGGCGTCATTGAAAACAAGCGGATCATCGAGCTTCCTCTGAACGGCCGCAACGTGGCTCAGTTGGCGGTGCTCGTGCCGGGCGTGCAGTTCGGCGAGCGCACCGGCCGCGGTGACGGACTCGGCGGATTCCCGATCACGGGTCAGGCGTTCTCGGTGAGCGCAAACGGACAGCGCGAGATTCACCAGGTCGTTTCGCTCGATGGCGTGGACGCCAAGGATCCACGCATCCACATCACCAACTTCGTGCCCTCGATCGAGGCGATCGAAGAGTTCAAGATCGAAACCAACGCATATTCGGCGTCTGTCGGATTCGGCGGCGGCGCGGTGGTAAATATCACCATGAAGAGCGGCACTAACGCCCTGCATGGCACGCTGTTCGAATTCGTGCGCAACGACAAGCTCGACGCCGAGGACTACTTCCTCAACTTCCAGTTGGCGCCTGGAGTCAACCGCCGCAAGAAAAACACGCTCCGCCGCAACCAGTTCGGACTTGTGGTGAGTGGCCCACTGATTAAGAACAAGACGTTCTGGGCCTTCAACTGGGAATCGCGCCGGGAACGCATTGGCGTCGTGCAGGAAAGCTTCTTCCCGCTTGATGAGTTCCGCGAGGGCAACTTCAGCGCTTTGCTGCGCGGCACCGTCAACCCGGCCAACGGCCGCCTGTTCCGTCCGCCGATCGTGGTTTATGATCCGATCAACGGTGTGCCATTCGAAAACAACGTGATTCCGCGGAGCCGTCTCAATGCAGGAATCGTCAACAACGTCATTCCGAAGTTTCTGCCCCGGGCGCAGTTCCGTCCGGTGGATCCGCTGGATGTCAACCATCGCGCCGCGATCGTCAGCCCGATTAACACGAACACCTACTTCGGACGCGGCGATCACTACTTCTCCGACGCCAACCGCGTTTTCGCGCGCATCGCGCTCGACCGGTCCGGCGCCACGAGCAACAACCTCAATCCCGAGTTCCCCCGCATCAACGACAACAAGGTCGAAAACCTGGCCACCCAGTGGGTCCACACCTTCAATCCGAACATGATCAACGAACTGCGTTTCGGCTTCAATCGTTCGTTCGGTGGAACGCGCCTGCCGCGCCAGAACACCAGCTTCGACGTCGACTCGCTCGGCATCGGCCAGTTCCGCGTGTTCAACGACGGCAACCGCAAGTTCAGCCAGCTCGAGAACGGGATTCCGAGCCTGGGATTCGGAATTGGCGACGGTGGCGAGTTCAACCAGCTCGATTCTTACCAGATGGGTAGCCACCTCTCTTGGACGAACGGTAAGCACAACCTCAAGTTCGGCGGCGAGTATTATTACGTCAAGATCGAGCGCGCGGCCGCGAACGTTCCGAATGGCAGCGCGAGTTTCAGCGCGCTCCAGACCGGATACGACTTCGCCTCGTTCCTGATGGGCTTCCCGAACCAAACCCGCACCGCCGAGGGCTGGCCGTACACGTTCCCGGTGGCGGGACGGCAAGGCTATTACGTCAACGACGACTGGAAGGTGAGCGCGAAGCTGACCGTAAACCTCGGCTTCCGGTTCGACTACAACGGAAACTCCCGCGATACCAGGGGCCTGCAACGCGTGATCGACTATCCGGGCTCGATCCAGTACAGCAATGGACGCGGAGCCGGCTACCGGACCCCCGACGGCCGCACGATTCCGATCATGTTCCCGAATCAGGCCGACGCGACCGGCGCGATCAAGTTGTGGAAGCAGGATGTCCGCTTCTTCATGCCGCGAATTGGGATCGCCTACCGCCCCATGGACAAGTGGGTCATCCGTACGGGCGCGGGCTGGTTCGACAACATCAACCACATGAACACCTGGACCATCCTGAACCTGAATCCGCCGAAGTCTGGCGTGTTTGACTTCTTCAGCCAGACCCAAGCGACGCCGACGGTGCCGATTACGGGCGCGGATGGAGCCGCCTATAACGTGGCCACACGCCGCATCATCCCAGGGACCCCGGTCCTTTCGCTGGCCGATCCGTTCCTGCAAAACGCTGGAGCCGCAGCGACCCGCACCGGCGCGCAGAGCATCACGACGGTTCCGCCCGACACCAAGGACGGCGCCGTATGGAAGTGGAGCCTCGACGTTCAGCGTGAACTGCCCTCCAATATGGCCGTGACGGTCGGCTATGTGGGCAGCAAGGGCACCCACACCGGCAACAGCATCGGGAACTACAACTCTCCGGAGCCTTCGAGCAACACGAATGTCAACATTCGCCGCCCCTTCACGCAGTTCTTCGATCCGGCGTTGCCGCAGTTCGGAATCCAGCAGCTCGGCGCGGTCCGGTACCTCGACAGCTACGGTGAGAGCTTCCACCACGGACTTCAGGTGAAGCTGGATAAGCGCTACTCAAAGGGCCTGTCGGTGGGCGTAGCCTACACCTTCAGCAAGTCGCACGGTGACGGCGAGAACGGGGGACAGGAAGGCGCTTCGTTCCAGAATCCGCGTGACCGCAAGGGTTCGCGCGGCCTCTACCGCTTCGATCAGCGCAACAACTTCGTCGCGCACTACGTGTGGGAGCTGCCTGGCCAGAACCTGGCCGGTCCGCTCAAGTACATCATCGGCGGCTGGCAGAGCAACGGCATCATCTCGCTGCGTTCGGGCTTCCCGTTCAACGTCAGCCAGAGTGATGACCTCAACACCGGCAGCCCGATCCGCCCGGATCGTATTGCCGATGGCCGGCTGGAAAACCCGACCCGCCAGCTCTGGTTCGACCCGCAAGCGTTCCGCCGGGTTACCTGCAATATCCCGTCCCGTCCGGAGCTGTGCCGCTACGGCACCAACGGCTACAACACGATGCGTGCTCCCGGCCAGGCGAACCTGGACTTCTCGCTGTACAAGAACTTCAGGGTTAAAGAACGCTACCAGGTGCAGTACCGCTGGGAGTTGTTCAATGCGACCAACACCCCGTACTTCGGTGATCCGATCGGCATCGGGTTCGCGACGATCAACTCGGTCGTTCCGGACACGGCCCGCATGGGCGAAGTTCGCGGTCTCCGGATACCGATGCGCCGCATGCAAATGGGTCTGAAGTTGTTCTTCTAGTAGTCCAGCCTCAACTCGTTCCAATCGCCGTCCAGGCTCCTATGCCTGGGCGGCGATTCGTTTTGAGCCGAAGGATATAATGCTCTAAACGGGAAAGGCCTTCATGAATCGAACCGCAAAACTACTCTTGCTCGCCCTGTGCGCGCTGCCCCTGGCCGCGCAGACCACCTCCACCGAGGTGCTCGGAACCGTCACCGACTCCTCCGGCGCCGTCGTCGCTGGTGCCGACGTCACTCTGCTCCGCGTCTCCACCGGAGAACGCCGCGTCACCAAGACGGACGGAGCGGGGAACTACTCGTTCCCGCTCATCGAAATCGGTGACTACACCGTCACTGTCGCCATGTCCGGTTTCAAGACCCAGACCAAGACCGGGATCAACGTCGCCTATCAACAGAAGGCGCGCGTCAACGTCGGCCTGGAAGTCGGCGCCACGACGGAAACCGTCGAAGTCATCGCCACGGGCGTCGAACTGAAGACAGACGACGCGGCCGTGTCCAACACCATCGAGCGGCGCCGCGTGCAAGAGCTCCCGCTGCTGGGCCGCAACTTCGCGACGCTCGCGATCCTCACGCCAGGCGTTCAGTACGGAACCCGCATGGGCCAAGATATCCAGGCAGCAACCGCATTTCCGTTCCCGGGCGCGGCGACGACCCTGAGCGCGAACGGCCAGCGTGACGCCAATCAAAACATCTCGATGGACGGTGTGGTGGCCACCGAGCCGCTGGTCAACTAGGTCCTGTTCAACCCCTCGATCGACGCGATCGAAGAGGTCAAGATCCAAACCGGATCCGTATCGGCTGAGTATGGACAGAACAACGGCGCCGTGGTGCAGATCGCGCTCAAGAGCGGCACCAACAATTTCCACGGCACGTTCTACAACTTCATGCGGAACAACGTGCTCGACGCGCGGGATTACTTCCTCAACTTCCAACTGCCGGCCGGAGTCCCCGAGCGCAAGAAGAATGCCCTTCGCAGGCACCAGTTCGGGACCTGGCTCGCCGGGCCCGTGAAGCTTCCCAAGTACGACGGCAAGGACCGCACCTTCTGGAGCTTCAACTATGAAGGAACCCGGCAAACCATCGAATCCGTTTCGCAGGCCTTCTTCTTCCCCGAAGAGTTCCGCCGCGGCGACTTCTCGGCGCTCCTCTCCCCCGTGATCCGCAATGGGGTGCCGATCCGGAATCCGATCATCGTTTTCGACCCCAACACCGGCGAGCCGTTCCGCGACACGCAGGGCCGCATCACCAACATCATCCCAGCGAGCCTGATCAACCGGAACGCGCAGAACTTCATCAACACCTACATGCCGTTGCCCCAGTTCCGCGCGGAGGATATCCTCGACGTCAACACCATCGGCACCGTGCCGTCGATCCTCAACCAGAACCAGTATTTCGCGCGCATCGCCCACAACTTCTCCTCGAACGACCGTGTGTTTGTGCGCTACGCTACCCAGCGCACCAGGTTTGACCAGCGTGACCTCAACCCGAACTTCCCCACGGTGTTCACCATGCGGCCGCACAACATCGCCTCGCAGTACCTGCACCTGTTCCGGCCGACCATCATCAACGAGTTCCGCTTCGGCTACAACCGCGTGGACCACGACCAGGCCAATCCGCGCACCAACACCAACTTCGACGCGGACTCGCTTGGTATCGGCCAGTTCCGCGTCGCCGTCGACAACAACCGCAAGTTCCGGCCGCTCGAAGCCGCGATCCCGTCCACCGGGATCCTGCGGGGCGACTCCTTCGCGCGTATCGATTTCAACGACACCTACCAGATCTCGAACAACTTCACGGTCATGAAGTCCAGCCACACCTTCAAGATGGGCATGGAGTACCGCCGGTTGACTATCGAGCGTGCGGCCGCCAACGTGCCCTATGGGAACTTCGGCTGCTGCGAGGGCGGATATTCGCTGGCCGGCTGGCTGATGGGATATCCGAGCAGTTCCACTACGGCGGAGGGGCTGCTTCTGCAAAAGCCCCGGCAGCACCGGTGGAGCGGATACTTCCTCGACGAATGGAAGGTCACCCGCCGCCTCAGCGCCAACATTGGCGTTCGCTGGGATTATTTCGGTCTCGCCACCGACGTCAACCGGACTTGGCGGTCGCTGCGTCTCGACATCCTGACCACCTCCAGTGACGGACGCCAACTTCCCACCGTAGTCCCGGAACCGCGGCAGAACTACCGGTTCTATGAACCCGAAGAGCGCTTCTTCATGCCGCGCGTCGGATTCGCCTACCGCGTGAGCGACAAAACCGTCATCCGCACGGGCGCCGGCTGGTATGCCAACGCGCAACAGCTCAACAACTTCTCGATCCTGAACCTGCAGCCACCCTTGTCGGGCACGTTCGGCTTCAACTCCGTGACCGATACCGCCCTGCTCCTCACCGGCAACTACGGCGGGCGCGAATGGACCCAGCAGACGCGCCGGTTCCGTCCCGGCCAGCCGATCCTGACCCTGGCGAATCCGTTCCCCGGCCAGGGCACCGCTGCGGCGCGCACCAACGTGCTGGCCATGATCCCGGACAACAAGGCGAGCCACTACGTTCAGTGGAGCTTCGATATCCAGCGCCAGCTTCCGCTGAACACGATCCTCACGGTGGGCTACGTCGGCTCCAAGACAAGCAACCTCGACAACACCGTCCCGAACTTCAACGCCCCGGATCCGTCACCCGACACCGACATCAACCGGCGGCGTCCGATCCAGGCCTACGTCAGCGCGGGTGAGACCAACATCCCGCGCCTGCTCGGCAATGTCCGCTACCTCGACAGCTACGCGAACGCGACCTACCACGGACTCCAGGTGTCGGCGCAGAAGCGCTACAGCTCCGGACTGAGCATGGGGCTTGCCTACACCTACAGCAAGTCGCTCGGTGAAGGTTATGGACGCAATGATCCGTCTGGCGATGTCGAGTCGGTTTACCAGAATCCGCGCAACCGCCGCGCCGACCGGACACGGTACGGCTTCGACGTCACGCACAACGCCGTGATCAACTTTGTCTACGACCTGCCGTTCTTCAAGGACTCCCGTGGCGCGGCGAAGGCGGTGCTCGGCGGCTGGGAGGTGAGCGGGATCGTCACTCTGCGCACCGGCCTTCCGTTCGCGGTGCTGGGTGGAAACCTGAACACCGGATTCAGCACCCGTCCCGACCGGATTGCCGATGGGCGCCTGTTTGGTAACGCGACGCGCCAGTTGTGGTACGACCCCACCGCCTTCCGGCGCACCGATTGCAACATCCCCAACCGTGCCGACCTGTGCCACTACGGCAACGCGGGAAATGGCATCCTGGTGTCTCCCGGCACCAAGACGCTCGATGCTTCGTTTGCCAAGAACTGGCGCCTTCCGATGCTCGGTGAGCAGGGCCGGCTGCAACTCCGCGCGGAGGCGTTCAATGCGTTCAACACGCCGCAGTTCGGACGTCCGAACGGGCTCTCGTACGCGGGAATCGATTCAGTAATCCCGGACGCACCGCGCGTCGGCGAGATCCGTAGCATTCGTACCTCGATGCGGATCTTCCAGCTTGCACTGAAGGTCTATTTTTAGTTCGATTTCGGAACGGGACATCCCGGCGTTCGCCAGGAACTGGCTGTGAGTCCGCCCGCGCCGCCACGCCGGCTGCCGGGCAGGCTCAGGCAAGTGGCGCGCAATGAGGGGCAGATCGAAGTCGTAAAGAATCGTTCCGTGCAATAACAGCGCGTCGCGCCCGCGGCGCTGTGCGTTGCCGGATACCTTGCGGTCGCCGAGCGCGAGGTCAGAGTCACCGCGGATTTCGAGTCCCAGGGCCCTTGCCAAACGGCCAAGGAGCAGGCACATGCTCGTGCGGACGGACAAAAGGCGCGGGTCCCAGTCATACGGTACGATGAGCGCGTAGTTGAGGCACCCGGGTCCGATGAGGACCGCGCCGCCGCCGGAACAGCGGCGGATTACCGGCAATCCGCACGGCGGAATCCCGCCGGATCTGCCAACCACAATACAGTACTCGCTGCTCTCCCAGAATCTTAGGACCGGCTTCCCGCCCTGCTGGCCGCAGCCGTGCCACAGGGCTTCCTCTTCCGCCAGGTGTTGTACGGGTCCGATGCACCAAGTTTACCGGAGTGCCTGCATGGTCTATTCTGAAGAATCCGGATGCACGGCCCGAGTCCTCCGTACCTCGATTGCGCCGCAACAACTCCGATCGACCCTCAGGTCCTTGACACCGTTCTGCGGTACCTCGGCGAGGACTACGGGAACGCCGGCAGCCGGACCCACGAATACGGGAACAGGGCCCGTAGCGCGGTCGAAGAGGCGCGCTATCACGTCGCGGCCGTTGCGGGCGCCCAACGCGGCGACGTGATCTTCACGAGCGGAGCGACTGAATCCAACAACCTGGCGATTCTCGGGCTCCGGCTCGATCCCGGCCACATTGTGACCACACCGGTGGAACACCACGCAGTCCTCGAGCCCGTCGCCGGGCTTCGACACCGCGGATTCGAGGTCACGTACGCGTTGCCAGAGCAGGTCCCCGCCGCCATACGGCCGGACACCCGGCTGGTCAGCGTCATGCACGTCAACAACGAGACAGGCGCAATCTCGCCGCTCAGCGGGATCGCCGACGCTCTCGATGGACATCCCGCGTGGCTTCACACCGACGCCGCTCAAGGCTATGGCAAGGACATCGATCTGCTCCGCCATCCGCGCATTGACCTGATCAGCATCAGCGGCCACAAGATCCATGCTCCGAAAGGCGTAGGCGCTCTGATCTCGCGGCAGCGCAACGGCCAGCGCCCGCCGCTGAGTCCGCTCATGTACGGCGGCGGGCAGGAACGGGGAATCCGGCCGGGCACGCTTCCGGTCCACCTGATCGCCGGACTCGGACGCGCCGCCGAACTCGCCCTGCAGGAAGCCGCGCAACGCAACGCAGTCTGCAAAAAGTTCCGCGAGCATCTTCTCACGGGACTCGCGCCCCTCCGCCCGATGATCAACGCGGGGAGTGGACGATGCGTTCCCCACATTCTCAACTTGTCCATTCCGGGTCTGACGGCCGAAGACGTCATCGAAGCCTGGAGCGGTCTTGCGGCAATTTCACAAGGCGCGGCGTGCACGTCGCAGGCCTATACGTGCAGCCACGTCCTCACCGCCCTTGGACTGGATGAAGGCCGCAAAGCCGGAGCGGTACGGCTGTCCTGGTGCCACATGACCGAAATGCCCGATTTAAATGCCATGGTCATAAGGCTACAATCGGGAGAGCGACTTCATGCCGGATAACGAACGGCGCGACGACATCAACTACATCAAGGAAGCCTTCGGGTGGCAGTACAACGTCATCGGGATGGTGGGGGTTGGTGCATTCGCGCTCCTCTCCGGTTCCGCGCTACCCCTGCTCCTTGGCGCCGGACTGGAGCTGATGTACCTGGCCACCGTACCCAACAACAGCCGGTTTCAGCGGCTGATCCGCTCCCAGCGCCACTCTGAAGAAAAGCAGGCGCAGGCAGTCGACTTGCAAAAGCTCGTCAACGAACTCACCCAGGATGACCGCAACCGGTACTCGGAGTTCGGACGCATCTGCAAGGGCGTCCGCGAAAACTACCGCCGGCTCTCCAGTGCCTCACAGGCCCTGACCGGCGAGATGGAGCATAAGCTAGACGGACTGCTCCACAGCTTCCTTCGGCTGCTCAACTCCGCCCACGTCCACCGTGAGTACATGCGGACTTTCGATCCCGTCAAGATCGACCGCGAGATTGGCTCCATCAAGAAGAACCTCGAACGGGAGCCGGAAAAGGTGCGCGAGATCAACCGGAAGCGCATCGAGATCCTCGGCAAGCGGCTGGAGAAGTTCCAGAAGATCCGGGACAACCACCGCGTGCTGGAAGCACAGCTCCACGCGATGGAGGACGTGCTCCAACTGATCCGCGACCAGTCGGTGACCATGCGCGACCCGCAGGAGCTGAGCGGACACCTCGACAGCTTGATCACCAACGTCGAATCGACCGAGCGCACCGTCCAGGAAATGGAATCGATCATGGAACTATCGGCGGCGGCGTTTGATCCGGGCGGATCCTCGCCGGCCTCGGACACACGCATCCGGAGTTGATCAATGGCACAGGAACTCCCGGGCTGGGCCCGTGAACTGACGGAGAAGTACTACTCGCGCACGCTCGCGATGTTCGTGCTCAGCGGCAACGTGCATGACCTGCAGCCGGTCATCCGGGCAGGACGCACCGAATACCTGCCGCTCCATCGCTTTCTCGAACAGGAGCTGTTCAGCAAGCGGGACATCGTGATCCGGTACGACCGGGGCGGCGGGCTCACGTTCGCCCATCCGGACATGCACGCCGACTTCCGGCGGAATCTCGAAGGCTACGACAGCTTCCACGGCACCGAGTACTCGAAAGGGCTGCCGCGGAACCCGGACAGCGTGCTGACGCTAATCGAGAACTATCTCCGCGTGCGGCTAATGGACGGTAAGAAAGTCGCAATTGTGATCGACTACGCCGAAACCATTGTCCCGGCGGGCGACACCGGCGGGCTGAGTGCCGAAGACCGGAACTCGCTGGTGATCCTCAAGCGCTGGGCGCAGAATCCGATGTTCCTGCGAGCCGACGCCACGATCGTGCTGATCGCCGAGAATCTGGGTGAGCTCAATCAGGGGATCGTCCAGAATCCCGGAGTCGCCGCGGTTCACATCGACTTGCCTTCGGAGGCCGACCGCGCCGAGTTCGTCCGCCACCAGTTAACGGCCACACCGCTGCCGGCCGGATCCGACGTCACGCCGGAGTCGCTCGCCCATCTCGGCTCGGGGCTGCGGCGGGTGCAGATTCAGCACCTGCTCGCCCACGCCCACGAGAATCGCGCACCGCTCACCGTGAAGTTCATGTCGAGCCGTAAGAAGGAACTGATCGAGGCGGAGTCCGGCGGATTGCTCGAGTTCGTCCAGAGCAAGTACGACTTGTCGTATGTCGCTGGCAACGATGCGGCCAAGCAGATGCTGCGCGACGCCGCGGCCGCACTGCGCCAGGGCCGTACGGACGTGCTTCCAATGGGGTACGTGATCTGCGGTCCGGTGGGTACGGGCAAGACGTTCCTGACCACCTGCTTCGCGGGCGAAGTGGGAATTCCGGCGGTGACACTCAAGAATTTCCGCAGCCAGTGGCAGGGCCAGACCGAAGGAAACCTCGAGAAGGTCTTGGATCTGTTGCGGGCAATGAGTCCGATCGCGGTGATCGTCGATGAGGCGGATGCGCAGTTGGGCGACCGCGACAACAGCGGCGACTCAGGTGTGAGCAACCGGGTCTTCGCCCAGATCGCCCAGTTCATGGGCGACACCGAGAATCGCGGCAAGGTGATCTGGTTCCTGCTGACCTGCCGTCCGGACCTGCTCCCAGTCGACCTCAAGCGCCAGGGACGCGCCGAAGAGCACATCGCGCTGTTCTATCCCGAATCGGAAGCCGAGCGGCTGGCCATGCTCCGCGCCATGCAAAAGAAGACGGGAACCGCCCTCGAGTCCGAGGAGGTCGAGAAAACGTTCCTCGCCCAGGGACGCAAGTTGAGCGGCGCCGACATCGAAGCGATTCTGGTGAGATCGAAGATGCGTGCGGTCCTGAAGGGCGAGCAGCAGGTGACGGCTGAAGCCCTGAAGGCGGCGATCAGCGACTTCATCCCGCCCGCCTACCCGGAGGAGATCGACACGCAAATTCGCGCCGCCGTGCGAGAATGTACGTCGCGGAGCTTGCTTCCCGCCAAATATCGTGATGCAATAGAACCCGAATAGGAGGTTTTTCGTGTTCGATTACACCGATCCAGGTGGCACCCTCAGACCCAAAGCGGCGCTCACCAACTACCGCAACCTGCTGCACGCCCAATACCGGCAGTTCGCGACCCAGGCCCGGTCCGCATTCACGCTCCTCGAAGCGTTCCAGACCGTCAAGCCTGCCAAGAAAAGCACCGCTACGGTCGACTGGCTGGCGTTCCCCAAGACCGCAACTGCGACGTTCGCCCAGATTGACGCCAACCGGCAGCTCCAGGATGAATACGTCGAATGGCGCGTTGAGCGGACCGCGAGCAGGATCACACGCATCACATTCTGCACGGATTTCCGGGAATACTATGAGGCGATCGCCATGGTCAGCAAGGCAGCGCTCGTCACCGCGATCCAGCGCGTGATTCCCGGCGCCAACCCGGCCAACGCGCAGCTCTTTGGCGCGGGCTTCAACCCGGACACCGCGACGGCTGAAGCGCGCGCGTTCCGGTTTCGTAACAACCTCGCCAACAACCCATGGAATAACGGCACGCGGGGAATCTTCTGCCTCACTGTCGGCGTCAACTCGATTCCAGCGCTGTTCAGCCTCACGGGATTCGCCGCGGTTCCGAACGCCGCGGTCCCGGCGGGCAGCATCTGTGCGACGCTCGGCGGCAATTGCGTCCCGGGCCGGAACTCCGATCCTTCAATCGCAACCGCCGTGCAGACGCTCGCCAAGCAGGCGCGAGGATTATCGCTTGCGGATCCCGTGGGAATTCAAGCGGCGCGGCTCGATGGAGTTTGGCAGGTGAACGGCACCGACGTGGATCCCAATGACCTGACGGCAAACCAAGGCATTTGGAGGGTCTCGCGTGGAGGCCGCCGCGCAGTGCTGAACAACGTCGCCGGCCTCACGCTTGACGGCGCTCCGGTCACCAGTGGGGCGCAGGTGGCGGCTGTGTTCAAAGTCCAGGCGGCGGTCATCTCGGCGCTCGAAGCGGATCTCCCTGACTGGGCCCGCATCGGCCAGGAGACGTCGCAGCGCCTTCAGGACGCCGCGAATGCTCCCGCGGCCGCGGCGGCTCGCGCCGGCGGAACTCCTTAACGGCTCACATGCTCCGGATTGTTGGCGTTCTCGGGGCGGGCCTCGTGCTCGCCCAGCCCACTCTGCGGCGCCAGGACAGCGATCAGTCCGTACCCGTTCCGATGACGCCCGCCGAGATCGCTTCGCTCGGCGACCCGTTCGTCCGGCTGGTATTGCGGCCCAACCCGGCTGTCACCTCCCTCGACCAGATCGATCAGTTGATCCTCGGTCCCTCCACTGCCAACCGGCGGCTGCTGTTCATTGTCAGCGAACAGATCGCCGACCCGGCAATCCGGCCAGGATCGACACGCCGCACAGTGACGGCATTTTCAGGCCTCAACTCGGGAATCCGGCTCAACCCCAACGTGATGCTCTCCGTGGACCTTCATCCCAGCGGGTTCTCGCCCGTGATCGAGTCCTGGGGTTGGGACGACGCCGCGAGGCGGTACAACTTTTACCGCCTCGATGGCGAGCCGCTCACGTGGAAGTTTCGCGGGTCCTCGTTGGACGCCGACATTGCCCGAGACCGGAGCGGAAAGTGCATCCGCTGCCACATCAGCGGCGCCCCGGTGATGAAGGAGTTGTTGCTTCCCTGGAACAACTGGCACTCGCCCCGGTCCATCGCCGACTACCTGACGCCCGGCGCGCCCAACGCGTGGCCGGTGGCCAACACGCCGCGCCTTGGGAACCTTGCCAGCGCCGAGGATCTGATGAACTTCGTGATCTCGGCGATCCGGCGATTCACGACGCGCCGGATCGAGGCCTTGGCGAACGGGACCGCGGTGAGCAACGGTCCACGGCTGCTCGCACCGTTGTTCTCGACTACTGAATACAACATCGCCTCGGCGGAGCAGTTGACCAACTTGCATCCGATTCCCAACCCGGTTCCGAATCAGGCGGCGCCGCCCGTGGCGATCGACGTGCCGGACGTCTTCTTCCTCAACGCGAACCAATTCGCCGGCGCTGGCATTACCGGATATCAGGGGCTCGGACTTCCCGAGGCCCGGAAGTTCGACACGCTCGTCAAGATCACGCCCGCCGAGTACCGGTCGCTGGTTCGGGACATCCGCACTGGCTTTCCGGACCGGCGCGGCGACGCCAACTTCGCATGGTTCGTCCCCGAGGCCTCGCACGCTGATAACGAGATGATTGACCAGATCCTCCGCCGCGGCATCATCAGCCGGGAGTTCGCGGCGTCGGTTCTGGCAGTGGACATCGAGAATCCGGTGTTCTCACCACGCCGGGCACGCCTGCTCGGCCTGGTCCCGCAGTCGTTCAATGGTCCGGCTGCGTTGACCAAGGCAGTGCTCGACCGCTTGAATGCGCTCAATCCGCAACCGAACACACCCGAAGCCGACTTCCGCACACTCTTGTCGAGTGCCGACCCCGCCGGCGCCGTGCGCGCCCGGATCACCGCCTATCACGCGCGGGTGCAGGCGCAGCTCAATGGAGGTCCCGCGGCGCGGCGGAACGAGCTGCGGCGGCTCTACCGCCTGATGCTGGACCGGCGTCTATTGGCCGGGAACGACGCAATTCTGCGTCCGCTCGTGGAGAGTCCGTTGCTGTTTCCACGGCGGGTACAATAGGGGAATGACAGCGGTCCCGATTCCGCGGTACTCGGTCGAGCAGTATCTCGCGCTCGACCGCTCTGGGGACCAGAAATTCGACTACTATGACGGCGAGATGTTCCCGGTCGCGGCGGCGAGCGTCGAGCACGGACGGATTGCGGCCAAGTTGGCCAGGCGGTTGGACGAGCGGCTCGATGGAACCTCGTGCGCCACGATCGCCGGTTCGGTCCGTGTCCGGGTACTGCCCACCAAATTCGTGTATCCGGACGTCTTGGTCGTCTGCGGGGAGCCTGCATTGACTGACGGGCACGCCGACACGCTCACCGATGGCGACTGGCTTTCGAAGTCCTACAAGGGTCCTGACGCCGAGGTGCGGATCGAATCGCCCGGCATCTCGATTCCGCTGAGCGAGATCTACTTGGGGATTCTTCCATGAATGCTGTACCCGTCCGGAAACTCACCGCCGCAGAGTACTTGGCTCTCGACCGTGAAGCGGAGCACAAGAGCGAGTTCCACGATGGGGAGATATTTCCTGTCGTGGCAGCGAGCTGGGAGCACAGCCAGATTGTGATCCAAATGGGCTGGCGGCTAGCCGAGCGGCTGGCCGGAACTCCGTGCCGGGCAGGAAGCGCGGTGCGGGTCCGCGTGACGCCCACAAAGTACGTATACCCCGACATCGCGGTCATCTGCGGCAAAGCCGCCCTCACGGACGAGACCCGGGACACTCTCACCAACCCGAAAGTCATCGTCGAAGTGCTGTCGCCCTCGACCGAAGATTACGACCGCGGCGGCAAGTTCGTGCTGTACCGGGGCCTCCCGTCGTTCGAGGAGTACGTTCTGGTCGCACAAGACGCGCCGCGGATCGAGGTCTTCCACCGGACGCCCGAAGGCAACTGGCTGTTGCGGATCTTCGACGGCCTGGACGCCGAGGTCCGGCTCGAATCGCTCGGCATCTCAATTCCGCTGAGCGAGATCTATTCCGGAATCCTCTGATCTACTGGTACCGGACCAGCGATCCATCCCACACATAGAAGTTGATCGTCCCCACGTCGAGTCCTTCCGCCGAATAGCGCGCCGGATGCGTGTAGTTGATCAGCGCGAGCTGCCCGGTCGGAACCGGCGACCCTGGAATCGCGACGCTCGGGACCATCGCCGCCAGCACGTCCCGGGGAATCGTGAAGCGCCCCGCCTCGGTCCGCTCTGAGCAGTTGAAGGCGGTGATCAGCGGGGGAACCGCGCCATTGGACGACGCCCCGTAAATGATCATGTAGGTGTCCGGCTGTCCGCCGGTCCAGGTGATCTCCAGCCCCTGCGTGCGGCTCACATTCGCGATAGCTCCGCGATTGGTCCAAGTGAACCGCGCGGCCGCGTTAATCGGCGCAGTGAACGGGCCGACATCCATGCCACCCGGACCATTGAACTCGAACGTGCCGCCAGAATCGGGCAGGAACCCTGGGCGGATGGGAGGCGCGGACGAATACACATAGGTGGGGATCGGCGACTGCTTGGTAAGCCGCACTTCCGCCCCGCCCTGGACCCGCATGCCGATGCTGGTTCCCGCGTCCAGGTAGCGGATCGAGGGGACCGCCGTGACAGCCGTTCCGAGCGCTTGCGTCACAATGCAACTTCCAAACGCGGGATCCGAACGCCCGCCGTAGTTCGTGTAGTCAAAGGTGTCGTAGCGGACAAAGGAGGCGTTCGCGGAATCTGTGACGCTGGTCCCGATCGGAGGCGGAGCGGTGGAGAGGAACTTTCCAACCGAGAGCCAGCCCGCGCTCACACCCTCCTTGTTCAGCAGCGCTTCGGTGTCCGACAGCGAGAATCCCTGCCCGGAGCACACACCTCCGTCCGGCGCGACGGAAATCGTCGCGAAGTTGCTCACGAAATCTCCGATGCGGGCCCAGACGGAGGTGTAGCAGCCGGCGACGCCCTCCGGGATCACGACGTCCAGCCGGTCGCGGCCTGGACCACCGGCGCGTCCCCGGAACACGATTTCCGCGGTCTTGTTGCCGATGAAGACTTCCACCGGCAGGTCCGGGAGCGGCACGGGTCCGGGGAGGGTCTTGGTCTCGTCACCGGAGACCGGTCCGAGGCCTGTCCCGGACAACCGGACGGTTTGGCCGGGCTTCGCGGTGGCAGTGAAAGTGACCGGGTTCGAATCGGCGTCAAGGGCTGCCACCACGCCGCCGCCCGAGCCGTCCACGGTGGTGAATCCGAATGCACCCCGCACAACGCGGACCGGCGCTGGCGGGCTGGTTTGGCCTCCTAGCGTCACGGTGACGGCGGCGTCGCCAACCGGTGTCGCTGATGGCAGGATCGCCACGATCAGGTCCGCGGCAACCGAATAGGAATGGCTTCGGTGGTGGATCCGCCGCCGGTGATGCGGACCGAGACGCCGCCGAGGTTGCGGTCCAGGTCCGGCTCCTGCGTGAGAGCCTCTGCCGGGCCAAGCCCTGTGCCCCGGATGGCCATGATCGAGCCCTGCGCGATGGCGTAGTTCGGCATTCCCGCGACAATGTTCGCCGCGTGGTTCTGAATCGAGGTGATCCGCGGTTGCGCGCAGAGCGCGGCCGCAAACACTGCAGTGAGCGTAAATCGTTGAATCATGAACTCCTCCGGGATGTCCTATTGTAGACTGGACGCTGATGCGACTTCTTGCCTCACTTGTTGCCGCTACGTCCCTCGCTGCCGGACCCGTGGATGATCAGGCGAACCTTGCGCTCCAGCGGGTTACAGCGCCGGGCTACATTCGGACCGCGATCGGGGTGACGCGGACCGGCGCGTCCATTCCGGCGCTCATCACCAGGGACGATCTGGACTTCCAAACGCCAAAGCGGCGGATCCTGCTGGTTGGCGGGCTGGATGGCTCGCAAGTCTCTGTGAACGCGGCGCTTCAAGCGCTGCAGGAGCACCGGTCGAATACGGTCGTGTTATCGGCTGTCCCGATTGCGAATCCGGAGGGATACGCGCATGGGAACCGGCTGAATGGGGTTGGCGGGGATCCATCAATGGGATACCCACCCCAGGGGGAGCACTACGGAAGCCCGGCGAATCCGGAGGCCCAATATCTGTGGCGCTGGATTCACATGCATGCACCGGATGTTGTTGTCGTCATTGGGAAAAGCGAGCTGGACGATGCCCTCAACCAAGAAGGGGCGATTGCCTCTATAGAGGTGTCCCCGTTCGGGCGGATCCGGTTCCCGGAAGTGACTGCCGTTTCGCCCGCCAGGAAGGAGATGCAGCGGCGCGTGGCGCGGACGCCGCTCGAGGTCGCGCGGCAGCTTTCGCAGGTGTACGGCAAGGAGCTGCCCGAAGCGGTCTACATCCCGGGGATGGCGCTGGTTGCCCGGCTCCGTCTGGGCGACATCACAAAGGATCCGGCGCAGTTGGCGATGGTCGAAAAGATCGTCGAGCCGTATTTCAGCGGACGCAGGGATTCAATGGCCAAGGCCACGGGGAGCCACTTGTCCGGCCACTTGATTTTCGGGGAGTTGTACGCGCGGACGAAGAAGCCGCGGTACCTTGAATTGGTCCGTGCGGCCGCGGACACCGGCTTCGATAGCGCCGGCAACCCCAAGGAATCCATGCCGATGCACAGCGAGATGAGCGATTCCGTGTTCATGGGATGCCCAATCGTGGCGCAGGCGGGCCGGCTCACCGGAGAGAGCAAGTACGCCAGCATGGCACTGCGGCACATGAACTTTATGCTCAAGCTGAACGTCCGGCCCGATGGGCTCCACCGGCACTCGCCGCTTGACGAGTCGGCCTGGGGCCGTGGCAACGGGTTTCCGGCTCTCGGACTGGCGCTGGCTCTGTCGGAGGCCAGTCCATCGGAGATGCTCCAGGCATTCCGGGACCACATGGAAGCCATGCTTCCGCACCAGGATCCGACCGGCGCCTGGCATCAGGTGGTGGACCGCCCGGAGAGCTACCGGGAGCTGACAGTGACGAGCATGATGGCGTTTGCGATGCAGCGGGGAATCTCGCGGGGATGGCTCAGCCGCGCGAAATTCGGTCCGGCGTTGGACCGCGCCTGGTACGCGATCAAGTCGCGCGTGGGAGCCGATGGGTCGCTGGTGGACGTGTGCACCGGCACGGGCAAACAGAAGAGCCTGCGGGACTACTACGACCGTGGCGCGATTTTTGGGCCCGATCCGCGCGGGGGCGCCATGGCCTTCCTTGCGTCGGCCGAACTTGCCGACGCAACTCGCCCGAAGTGACCAGGGTTAAAATAGTGGCAACAATGCGGTTCTTGTGTTCTTATGTAGGTTCGCTCCTAGCGGTAGCGGGAGCTTTCGGCGCGACGATCGGGACCGTGGTTCCGATTACCGGAGGCGCCTCGGATTTGGTGATCGATGAGCCCCGGGGACGGGTCTACCTGCCGAACACCAACACAAACCGCCTGGAAGTGTATTCGATTCCGCAGCGGCGGTTCCTGAATTCGATCGCGGTGGAGCAGCAGCCCCTGGCGGCGGCGATGTCGCGCAACGGCGCCAGTTTGTACGTCACCTGCAACGCGGCATCGTCCCTGGTCGAGATTGATCTGGACACGCTGGCCGTCAAGAACCGGGTGAGCCTGCCCGCGCGCCCGGAAGGTGTCGCGGTGGGAGGAGACGGGCGGGTGCTGATCTCGACGGTCGGCACGGGGCAGAACAACCTGCTGAACGTACTTCTGATCTACGACCCGTTTGCCGAAACCGGCTCGCAATCGATCTCCGCGGTGCCGGTCTCGCCGCCGCCGCCGGCGAATCCGCTGCTTCCGCCGAATAACTTCGGCCGGGGCGGATTGATCAACCGGAGCTTTCTCGAGACGAGCCGGGACGGGCGTTTCATCATCGGGATGAACGTGCCGAACGCGCAGGCGCGGGCTGTGTTCGTCTACGAGGTGGAGAGCGGAACTGTATTGCGCAGCCGCACCGTTCAAGGCGTGTCGTCGGTGCTGTCGGTGTCGCCCGAAGGGTCAAAATTCATGGCTGGGCTAACGTTATTCGACACTGCGACGCTCACCGTGCTCGCGCAGCAGAACGCCGCCAACGCACCTTATCCGTTCCCGCCGGGGAGCAACTTCAACCTTCAGCAGAACCAGGGCGGGAGCGCATTCACCACGGACGGGGCCAGGATCTACGGGGCGTTCAACTTCATTCCCGTCACCAATCCGCCGTCCCGGCCCAACGTGAGCCAGTTGATGATCAGCGATCCGGAAAACCTTCTGATTGAGGGCGCACTCCAACTTCCCGAGCATATCGCGGGGAAGATGGACCTTACCGAGGACAACGGCACGCTTTTCGCGCTGTCGGAGTCCGGTCTGATGATCGTGCCGCTGAGTCAACTGAACGACAATCCGGTTGCGGCGCTGGACGCACCGGTGCGGTTGATCAACAACGATCAGTGCGGCGTCACCGGCGATTCACGGCTGGCGAACGTCGCGATCCGGAACATCGGGCGGGGGCGTATCACGGCTAACGCGCAGGTTTTGCAGCAGGCTCCGGTGGGTCCGGGCGGGTTGGGAGGCGCGGCCGGTCCGGGAGGCGGAATCCCGGGCGGCGTGATCATCATTATTCCCCCGGTGCCGGCTCCGGGAGGAGGAGGCGCGGGTGGCCAAGGCGGAGGCGGGGGCGGAGGCGCCGGCCAGCCGCCGAACCCCGGCGGAGCCGTGCTGCCCGGAGGCGCCGCGACCAACGCCAACAACAACGTGTTCCTGACCGCGCCCCGGATGCGCACGCAGAACATGCCGGACGGGGTGAACTTCGAGTTCAGCTACAACCCGATCAACCGGTCGCTCGGAACGGTCTCGCCCACGCACCAGTACGTAGTTTCGTCGCCGGAAGCTGTCAACATTCCACCGCTGGTGCGCGTGTTCCAGAACAACCGGAACGCTGAGTCCCGGGGTGACATCATGCCCGTGGAAGTCGGGACTTCCGCCAACGAAGGCCTGTTTGACATGCTGCTCGACCAGCCGCGGCAACGGCTCTACATCGCCAACTCCGGCAAGAACCGGATCGAGGTCTTCGATACCCGGAACCGGGTCTTCCAGGAGCCGATCAAGGTCGGACAACTGCCGCACTCGATGGCTTTCTCGGTCGACGGGCTGTACATGTATGTGGCCAACAATGGCAGCGAGAGCATCTCGATTGTGGACCTCGACACGCGCCAGACCGTGGGCCGGGTCCGCTTCCCCGCGACTCCGTTCAACAACAACACCGCATTGATCCGGCCCGAGTTGGTGGCAACCACCACACGCGGTCCGCTGGTGCTGATGAGCGACGGAACGTTGTGGCGCGTGGTTGGCGACGAAGCGGTCCCGAGACTGTTCAACACAAACGTGATTCCGACCACCAACGGCAGGCAGGTGATCGCCGGTCCCGTGCGCTCGATGACCTCGGCGCCCGGCGGCGAGGTGGTGCTACTGCTGGCGGGCAACGGATTCGCATACCTGTACGACGCCAATGCCGATGACTTCGTCGCGACGCGGCAGGTGGTGACGCCTCCAATCAACGGCTACTATGGGCCGGTCTCGGTGGGTCCGCGCGGACAATATTTCCTGGTGAACGGATTTGTCCTGAACCAGTCGCTCACCCAGATTGGGACCGCTGGTACAGCCCCGGCGCCCCAGCAGCGTCCGGGCCAGCCACCCCTGACGGTGAACCGTCCGGTGGCGGCGGTGGCCGCTGTTTCGAACACGTCATTCGCGCGTTTCGTCCAGCCCGTGATCGCCACCCCCAACGTGCTGCTGCAGGGCCTGAGCGACACCGCCAACATCGAGATCGTCGAGGTGACGACAGGCCGCATACTGGGGGCGGCGGCAACCCTCGAACGTCCGTTGTCGACGCCCACTGGCAATCAACGGGCGAACGTAGCTGGCCGCACACTCGTGGCGGATATGGCGAACAACACGGGTTATGTACTCACCACCAGCGGCCTGAGCCTGGTGCCACTCGACCAGGTGCCGCCGCAGAACAGGCCGCTTGTGAACCCTCAGGGAGGCGTCACCAACAGA
>VFZX01000099.1 GCA_016871015.1 Acidobacteriota bacterium
CTGGGAGTATGGCAAATTTGTCGAAGCAGGGGGCGCCGAGCCTGGGGGGGTGGCTTGAGCAGCAGCTTCATCCAAGCCGTCCGGTGGTGTATGTGAGTTGGCACGACGCGGTCGCCTATTGCAAATGGGCCGGATGCCGGTTGCCCACCGAGGAGGAATGGGAGTTTGCGGCCCGGGGGAAGGACGGGCGGAAATATCCGTGGGGAATCAAGGCGGTGGACGATCGGCGGGCGAACTTCGGCGGCCACGTGGGCGCTCCAACGCCAGCCGGGATGTTTCCGGATGGGAGGAGCCCATACGGATGCGATGACATGTCGGGGAACGTCTGGGAGTGGACTTCCGGCAAGTACGGTAGTTCTAGTTCGACTATGACAGTGCGCGGGGGGGCGTGGATCCTCAATGCGGTCTACGCCCGTTGCGCCTACCGCAACTACTACATCCCGGATGCTCGCATCTACGGCCTGGGTTTCCGTTGCGCCGGGACGTAATTTTACACTTTTCCGTATTGACTTTTGCTCTTTTCACTGCGAGTGGCTGTGCCTGGCAAACAGCTGTTCATCGACCACAAGTTCATCGAGTCCGCCGAAGGCATTCGTCACCGGCGTCCGAGCCGCCGACAGGCAGCCTTCCTGGTTCTGGGATCCAGCCGCGAATGGGTCTCTGACTCGGACGACTCCGGTGCGTCAGTAGGACTTGGCCAACTTCCGCGCCCGGTGCCAGGCGAGGCGCTGCTTCCAGTCCTGCGTCAGCGTCGACAGCGCGGCCCACCAGTATCCGGCCACCATGATCGACAACAGTGGGACCGCCAGCAGGTTGAAGGTGTCAATTGCGTAGAACACCATGAAGGCGAACCATCCGCCGGTCGCGAGTTCGATCCACGGGAGCACCCCTGCCTTGCTGCGGTACTTCGCCACCGCGTCCTGCTTCTTTTCTCCCACCGCGTACTTCGGTGTCCGTACAAACGCCGTCTGGACGCCGAACAACGCCTCCAGCACCGCCCGGGTGTTGATCACCGTCAGCGCCGCCCCGGCCGCCATCAGCACCGGGATCATCGGGATCGACCGCCACCATCCCTTCGGATCCCGCTCGCGCTGCGCCACCAGGTAGAACACCACCACGGACCCGAACGTCGCCATCAGCAAGGGAATGTCAACCAGCAGCAACTGCTGCCAGCCCACGTAGAACCGCACGATCATCACGGGCAGCATGAGCGCTGTCACGAGGATCATCATCGGATAGGTGATGTTCGGCGTCAGGTGGCAAAACGCCTCGAGCTTCACCTTCAACGGGAGATCCGCGCGCAGGATCGGCATCAGCACCTTCTTCGCCACTTGCGTCAGGCCCTTCGACCAGCGCGCCTGCTGTACCTGGAATCCGTGCGTATCCGCGGGCAGCTCCGACGGACACTCGACATCCGGCACGTAGGCGAACCGCCAGCCTTTCAATTGCGCCCGGTAGCTCAGGTCGGAATCTTCGGTCAGCGTGTCGTGTTCCCAGCCGCCCGCGTCCTGGATCATCTCTTTCCGCAGGATCCCCGCCGTGCCGTTGAAATTGAAGAACAGCCCGTCGCGGTAGCGTGCGTTATGCTCGAGCACGAAGTGGCCGTCGAGCAGCATGCCCTGGACTTCCGTCAGCAGGTTGTCGTAGCGGTTGAGGTAGCTCCACCGGGTCTGGACCACGCCAATGCGCGGATCCGAGAAGTAGTGGATGGTCCGCATCAGGAAGTCGCGCGGGATGACGAAATCGGCGTCGAACACCGCGACGAACTCACCCGTCGCCGTCTTCAGCCCCTCCTCCAGCGCGCCGGCCTTGAATCCGTGGCGGTTGGAACGGTGATGGTATTCCACCGGGTGGCCCATGGCGCGGTACTCGGCCACCAGGCGTTCGGTGAACGGATGGGTCTCATCGGTCGAGTCGTCGAGCACCTGGATCTGAAGCAGCTCCCGCGGGTAGTCGATCTTCACGGCCTCGGCCAGAAGGCGCTCCACCACGAACCGTTCGTTGTACAGGGGCAACTGGATCGTCACCGGCGGCAACTGTTCGAACTCGCTCAGGGGCCGGGGCGCGGGATCGTTCTTGTGCCTGAAGTACGTCCAGATCACCTCGTAACGGTGGAGTCCGTAGATGGCGAGAATCCCGATCAGGATAAAGTAGGGGATGAGCAGCGAGTAGTCGAACCAGGCAAGCTGATGGATCCCGTCAAAGGTGTCGTCGAAAAGCGCCTTCTCCAGCCGGTCTCTCCAGGAGACGGCCAGCCAGAAGGCTTCAACACCTGCCAAGGACATAGATGAAAACGATCCCCCTTGCAGCTCTCGGCTGCGCTCTTCAGGCCTGCTACTTCTTCATGCCGGGCAGCTCCGCGGATGACGTCCCGAAAGTCCTGGGCCTGCTACTCGCCGCCTCTATATTTTACATGGTAGCCGTGTTCCGGAGCCATACCTCCCCAGCGTGGGGGTTGACATTGGTGTTTGCCCTTAGCCACCGGGCGGCGTTCGTAACGCGCGAACCATTCCTTTCCGACGACCTCTACCGCTACCGGTGGGAAGCCCGCGTGATCGAAGCGGGCGGGAATCCGTACCTCGCCCGGCCGTCCGCCGCGGAATGGCAAAGCCTTCGCGATCCCACCTATCCCCGTATCCCGGCGCCCGACTTTCGGGCTGGATATGGTCCCCTGCAGGAACTCGTTCAGGCGGGCGCCTACGGAATCGCACGGGCTTTCAGCACGGATCCGGACACACAGGCGCTGTGGATGAAGCTGCCCGCCATCGTCGGCGACCTGGCAGCGTTGGCCATCCTCTCGCGAACTCCGCTGTGGATCGTGTACGCCTGGAATCCCCTGGTTGTCACGGAAATCTCCTGGAGTGGGCACAACGATGGACTCCTGCTCGCCGCCATCGCGGCTGCCTGGCGCTGGAGAAGCTCCGCTGCCGCCGGCGCCGCCATCGCTCTCAAGTGGTGGCCGGTAATTCTGATTCCCGCACTCGCCCGCCAAACCGGATGGCGCCGGGCGGTGTGGGCCGGAGTGATTCCATTCGCGACAGCGCTCCCGTTCATCCCCGGAGATCCGCGCGAACTGTGGGAGAACGCGCGGTTCATGAGCGGATTCGTCGGGGGCTGGAGGAACAACGACAGCCTGTTCAGCCTAATGCTGTGGGCTGCGAGGGACGATCAATACCTGGCGAAGTACTTGGCGTTCGCCCTTCTCGCAGCCGCTGTATTCTTATTCCGCAGCTATCCGTTGGAGCGGGCCTGGATAAGTAGTATCACAGCGTTGCTGTTCCTTTCCGCGAATTGCCATCCCTGGTATCTCACTTGGCTCATGCCGCTTCTTGCTGCCAGCCCTCTCCCTCCGCTGATGCTGTGGACGGGGTTGGCCGCGTTGTCGTACAGTGCGCTTCCCGATTGGAAAATCAATGGGATATGGGACGGAACCGGCGGGGTCCGGTGGGCCATTCATGCACCGGTTCTGCTCTGGCTCATGGTACGGTGGAGAAAGCACCGGATGGAAAACTGAGGTCACTCTAGGTTACTCTAGGTTGTTCTGGAACCCTATCCCATAGGAAAGGCCGTCTAGCAAACATACTCCACGTGGAATAGGATGGGGTATGAGGTTAGCAGTTGCTGTACTCCTGCCGGTTCTGGCTGCGGTTGGCCAGGAACCGAGCCATTGGCCCCTCATTTCCGGCTACCGGTGGGAACTCACCGCTCCAGGTACTGCGGCGCCGATCGTTTTTGAGGTTTCGCGACGCACGGCCGATGAAGCCTCCATCGCATCATCGAGCCCGGCCGGGCGTTCCACGATCACCTTCAAGACCTCAACCAGCCGCCTCGACCTCTCCTCAATCGATTTCGGATACGGGCTTCTGGCACTTCCGCCCGGACTGGTGTATTTCGATTTCTCCTGCTCTTAGAGGAGATGGAATACCAAACCCGCCGGGGCGGCCTGGGACTACGGGTTCGGCACGGGCAAAGTAGCCGCCCGGGACCGCGTCGCCGAAACTCCGCTTGGCAAGTTCACCAACGTGAATGAGATCGAGATCCGGGAATCGAACGGGACGCTCACCGTCTGGCAGTTCGCGCCCGGTGTCGGTCCGGTGCAGTGGTCGCAAGGCGGCCGGACGTTCAAGCTCCAGCGGATCCGGGCGGTCTCGTCACCGATTGGTCCCTCATCGACACCTCTTCTGACGAGGACCGTGCCCTATATCGGTATTGATGCCAATCCGGCGGCGCACGAGGAGAACACTCCGGCCACCCGCGACGCCCGGAAACGGCTGGCACGGGAGAGCGGCGCCAACATCCTCTATTACGCCCCGCGTTGGCACGAGATCGAGCCCGCGGACGGAGTCTTCTACTTCGGCGACCTTGAGGAAAAGGTCGTGGCCTCGGAGAAGTACGGATGGCCGTTGTCGGTCAACATCCGGATCATTGACACGGACAAGAAGACGGTGCCCAATGTCTATGCCGGCTGGGCGCTGAACGACCCCCGGATGATCGACCGGTACAAGCGCATGCTCACGATCCTGGCTCCGCGCACGCGCGGGCGTGTCCGCTGGATCAGCCTGGGAAATGAGGTAAACGACTACCTCGCCGGGAATCGCGCCGAGATCGCCCGTTATGCCCAACTTCTTTCCGCCGTGATTCCGGTCGCGAAACAGGCCTTCCCGGGTGCACAGGTGTCGGTCAACTACACCTGGCACGCCGCCTCCAAGATCAACACCGACTTCGGCGCAATCACGTCCCAACTCGATTTTCTCAGCTTCACCTACTACCCCTTGAACGCGGACATCACGTTCCGGCCAGCCGCGAACGCCGCCCGCGACATCGGAGATCTCGTGCGGGTGGCGGGCAACAGAAGGGTGTTCCTCCAGGAGGTGGGATACTCGAGTTCGCCGAACGTGGGGAGTTCAGAGGCGGCTCAGGCCGAGTTCGTCCGGTCTGTGTTCCAGGGACTTCGCCAGAACCCGAGCATCATTGCCGCCAATTTCGTGTGGATGTGCGACTTGTCACAGGACATCCTGAACCTGGTCGCCACCGGATACTCAGCCGTGGGATCCGCGAACTTCTGGCATTTCCTCGCAACTCTCGGCTACATTGACCGGACCGGGCGGGCCAAGCCGGGCTGGCACGCGCTGGTGCAGGAAGCGACGGCCCTGCGCTGACGCCTAACGGACCGTCTCGAGGTACTCGCCGGTGCTCGCGTCGACGTAAACCGAAAAGCTGCTGGTGCTCGTGCTGGCGCCCCAGATCACCCGGTAGACCGGATTCCCAAACTTTTTAATCTTCTCCACCTGCATCGTGATCGGAATCGTGGGATTCTTCTTGGAGAACTCGGCGCCCTTGCCCTTGGTCAGGGCCGCCTCCAACGCTTTGTCGGATTCGATCTTCAGCGCCTGAATCGGCCAATCCGAATTCTGCCCGCGCGGCCCGCTGTAGGATTCCTCCTGGCCCTGGCTGATCCCCTTCGACAGGCCCTCGTCTCCGACCGCCGAAAACGTATAGGTCCGGCTCGCACGCCGGCTGGGTGACACGAAGATGGCGCGCCAACCCGCAAACTTCCCGCCGGTCTGTGCCATTGACGCAGTGGTGATGCTCTGCATCTGGAAGCCGTTGGCATCGGGTGCCCAGCGCCGCGTCGCCGCGTACATCTGGAAAAACGCTTTCTGCGCCCCAACCGGCTCGGGCGGCTTGGGAGGGTCCTTCTTCTTCGCCGTCTGCGGCGCCGGAGCGCAAGCAGCCAGCGCAAGTACGAGCGCGAGGATGGAGGCTTTCATCATGGCAATTCCCTATTTTACAACCCCCCGCGCAGCGCGGGTGTGAGTTGGCGTACAATAGGGTCAACTTTACCGGGAGGTTGTCCTATGAACATCCGCCGATTCTTTCCCGTACTGGCTGCGGCCGTACTTTTTGCTCAAGAACAGCCCGCTCCAGCCCCGGGCCCTGCACCAGGCGGAGGCGGTGGTGGTGGCGGGATTCCGTCCCCTGGCGGCGGAGGCGGTGGCGATGTCGGTGCTCCCGCGCCGGGACGTACGCCTTCCGTCGGCCAGCCCCAGCAGCAACAGGATCCGTTTGGCCGGAACCGCAACGATCCCAATCAGCAGCGGTTCCCGGACATGGAGCGTCCGATTTTCCTTTCCGGAAAGGTGGTCATGGACGATGGCACGCCGCCGCCGGAGCCGGTTCAGATCGAACGCGTCTGCAACGGACAGCCGCGGCCAGAGGCGTGGACCGATTCCAAGGGCCGGTTCAGCTTCCAGTTGGGCCAGAACTCGCATCTGATGGCGGACGCCAGCGTTTCGTCGACCGACGGTTTCGGATCGCCGCCCGGCGGGGGTGGAATCGGTCAGGGCCAGGCAGGCGGCGCGGGCGGCTTCGGCCGAACCGGGCGCGGCATCTCCGAGCGCGACCTGATGGGATGTGAGCTGCGCGCCAGCCTCGCCGGCTACCGCTCCGAGATCGTCAACCTCAGCGGACGGCGCATGATGGACAACCCCGACGTCGGCACGATCATCCTCAAGCCGCTGGCGAACGTCGAAGGCAAGACTTTCTCGATGACCACGATGATGGCTCCCAAGGACGCCAAGAAGGCCTACGAGAAGGGCCTGGACTTCCTCAAGAAGAAGAAGCCAGCCGAGGCGCAGAAAGAGTTCGAGAAGGCGACCACGGCATATCCGAAGTACGCCGTGGCCTGGCACGAGCTTGGCAGGATCCATGAAGGAAGCCAGCGGCCCGCCGAGGCCCGGACCGCATACCAACAGGCCCTGGCCGCCGACAACCGCTTCATGAAGCCCTATCTGCAGTTGGCGGGGTTGTCGATCCAGGACCAGAAGTGGCAGGAACTCGCCGACACCACCGACCGGATCATCAGGCTCAACCCGGTCGATTATCCGCAAGCCTACTTCTTCAATTCAGTGGCGAACTACAATCTCCAGAAGTTCGCCGAGGCCGAGAAGAGCGCCGCCGAGGCGGTGAAGCGCGATGAGCGGCACCGCTGGCCCAAGGCCCAGCACCTGCTCGGCATCCTGCTCGCGATGAAGGACGACTACTCGGGCGCCGCCGAAAACATCCGCGGCTACCTGAAGTTCGCCCCTGACGCCACCGACGCCGACGCGGTCAAGAAGCAACTCACCGATATCGAAAAGCGGCTTGAAGCCTCCCAGGCAGCTCAGCGCCAACAACAGTGAAACCCGCTCGCCAGGAGTCTGGTATATTTATTCATAGGACTGAATAAATATCCATGGGCATCCTGGTTGGCGTGGTGGGGTTCCGCGGCTACAGCGGGGCGGAACTGGTGTCGATTCTCGACCGGCATCCGGCGGTGACGCCTGTTTTGATGGAACACCGCTCGGATTCCGAGGACCGGCCACGTCCGCGCGGCTGGCAGGGTCCGAAGTGCATCCCTTGCACCGCCGAAGCCGTGCGCGGCGAGGGAATCGCCGCCGTCTTCCTTTGTACGCCGCACGAGGCGTCCATGGAGCTGACACCGCATCTGCTCGACACCGGTGCCAAGGTCGTCGACCTGAGTGCGGCTTTCCGGCTGAAGTCCGGAGAGGAGTACCAGCGCTGGTACAAAGAGGCCCACACCGCGCAGCAGCTCCTTCCCGAAGCTGCGTACGGGCTTCCCGAGTTCTACCGTGACCGCATACGCCCGGCGCGCCTGATCGCGAATCCGGGTTGCTATCCGACAGCCGCGAATCTGGCGATCCGTCCGCTGGTCGAGTCCGGATGGCTCGACCTGGGCGCGGGCATTGTGTGCGATGCGAAGTCGGGGGTCAGCGGCGCCGGACGCAAGCCGAGCCTCAAGACCAGCTTCTGTGAAGTGACGGAGAACTTCTCGGCGTACTCGCTGCTTGACCACAGGCACGTCCCCGAGGTCCTCGGCAACTCCGGCCTCGAGCTGAGCCAGTTCAGCTTCACCGCCCAATTGATTCCGATCCATCGCGGAATCCTGGAGACGATCTACTTCCGGACGGCGGAACCAGTCACCACCGCAAGCATCGTCGAGTTGTACGAACGGCGCTACCATGGCGAGCCGTTCGTCCGCATCTATGAGCCCGGCAAGGTCCCGGACATCGCCGCCGTGGCGCACACCAACTTCTGCGACATCGGCGTCAAGTACGACCCGGCAACGCGCCGCGGAGTCGTGGTGAGCGTCGAAGACAATCTGGTCAAGGGCGCGGCGGGACAAGCCATTCAGAACATGAACCTGATTCTCGGCCGGCCGGAGACCGAGGGACTCCTGTGAAACTCCTGATCAAGCTCGGCGGGACCCTGCTCGACGAGCCGGAATCGCGCGCCCGGCTGGCCCGGGAGATCACCCAGACCGCCTCCCAGCCTGGGATGCGGATCACCGTCGTTCACGGCGGCGGAAAGCAGATGACGCGATTCCTGGCCGAGCGTGGGGTCGAAAGCCGTTTCGTGGGCGGACTGCGCGTCACCACCCCCGAGGTGGTCGACGCGGTGTTGAAGGTGTTCGCCGGCAGCGTCAACCACCAGTTGGTGGCGGCCTTGATCGCCGCCGGAAGCGATGCCGTCGGACTGAGCGGCATCGACGCCTGCTTAACCGAGGCGGTCCAATGGAGCGAGGAGTTGGGTGCGGTCGGACGCCCGGTCAAGTCCAACGCGCGGATTCTCGACGTGCTCACCTCGAACGGCTACCTGCCGGTGGTTGCGTGTGTGGCCGGCGACCGGCAGGGCCGGGTCTACAACATCAATGCCGACTCAATGGCCGCTTCCTGCGCCTCCGGATTCCAGGCGGACCAGTTGATTTTCCTCACCGACGTGGCCGGAGTGCTCGGCCAGGACAAGCAGATCATCCCGGAGCTGACGCGCGCCGCCAGCGAAGGCCTGATCGCGGCGGGCATCGCCAGCGGCGGGATGCAAGCCAAGCTCGAATCGGCTCACGCGGCGCTGGACGGCGGCGTGCCACAGGTCCGGATCGCACCGGGAGCCGAGCCCGGCATCATCGGACGCATCCTGGCGGGAGAGCCGGCCGGCACCCGTCTCATCGCCTAAGGGAGGGCGGAATGCACCTGCGCAAAGCAACCATGCGGGATATTCCCCAATTGCTCCATCTGATCAACAGCTACGCCGGCCAGGGTGTCATGCTGCCACGGACCGAGTTCGAGCTCGCCGAGGGGATCCGCGACTTCGTGGTCTATGACGATGGCCGCCTCCGTGGCTGCGGGGCGTTGCATTTTTACACATCCGTGGCGGCCGAGGTCAGGTCGCTCGCAGTGGACCCCACGGAAAAAGGCCGGGGAATCGGCCGGGCGTTGATGGAGCATATCGAAGCCGAGGCGGATGAGTTCGGGATCCAATCGCTGTTTGCGTTTACGTATGTACCCGATTTTTTCAAAAAAATGGGCTACGACCTGGTCGACCGCGGATTGCTGCCGCAGAAGGCGTGGAAGGACTGCCTGCGATGTCCTAAGTTTCAGAATTGCGACGAAATAGCGGTGCGCAAGGTACTTCGCGAAGAGCCGGTACCAATGGGCCTGCTCCGGGTCCTACCCGCAGATGGGGTACCACCCCATCCGCAAAAGAGAGTTCAATTCTCGTGAGAACATTCGGGCCCTAAATCCACTTCTATAGTGAGGACAGAAATACCCGCAAAAATATTTGCGAAATAGGTTTTCAAACTGATCCTTTTGAGGTATCATCCGTACATGGAGACGGCGGTACCATGAGTACTACAGAGGCGATAACCAAAATGAGGGCCCAAACCGTCGGCATTCAAGAATCCGTTGGACGGATTCTCTCCAACACGATTTTTAACCCGGGCGGCCGGAAGCTGCTCGCCAAAGGACACATCATGTGCGAGCAGGACATCGAACTGCTCGCCACCGAAGGCATGAATCAGATCTGGGTCACCCAGCTTGAGGAAGGCGAAATCGGTGAAGACGATGCGGTGGCCGCGGTGGCGCGCGAAATCGGCTGCGGATGCATGGAGATTCGCCTTGTATCTGGAGGCAGGGCGAATCTCTACGCGACGGAGGATTGTTGCCTTCTGGTCGACGAGGAGCTGTTGAAGCAGATCAACTGCACGTCGAGCGTCGTTATCGCGACCGCGATGAACTTCAGCTACGCTCGAGCCGGGCAGCGGATCGCCACCACCAAGAGCGCCCCCTTCGCGGTGGCATCGTCCCAAATCGACGCCCTTGTCTCAATGCTCAAGGAACGCGGCCCGATGATCCAGGCCCGGCCGATCCGGCAACCGTCGGTTGGCGTGCTCTACACCGATCCGGTGGCTGGTGAGCGCGCCGAGCAGATCTTCGACGGCGTGGTCCGCCAGCGGCTGGAACGGTACGGCGTATCGCACCCGATGGTGCTGAATTCGGTTGAGGAAGAGGGAAACGTTTCCCGGTCGCTGCGAGCCTTGCTTCGCGCCCGTCCCACCGCGGTTCTGATCGCCTCAACGACCTCCCCTGCCGGCCCGGACGACGTGGTTGGCCGTGCGATGGCCCGCGTCGAATGCCACATTGAAAAGTACCTGGCGCCCGTTGAGCCGGGCAATCTGCTGATGCTCGGCTACCGGGACGAGACTCCCATCATTTCCGCTCCAGGCTGTTTCCGCTCGCTCAAGCACAACGTGGTCGATCTGGTGCTACCGCCGATGCTCGCCCGTTACCGCCTGTCAGGCTGGGAACTCGCGGCGCTGGGCCACGGAGGGCTCTTGAGCTGATTTTCTAGACTGTTCTCCTCCACAAACCGGATGGAACTCCCTCGAAATCCTCCGGTTTTTCACGCCGGGCGCTTTTTACTTACGGCAGCGGGACGGTGCAGGGGTCCGTCATCGTGTGAGACCGGCCCGTTGACCTTCCACCCAGCAGTTCGGCGAATGTCTGCAGGGGCAGCGAATGTCCGCCGGCGCCCGTAGCCGGAACCGATACCCAGGCGTTCCCGGCACTCGCCGGAAATGCGGCTGTATCGCTCCCGTTCATCAAGTGCCGGTTGGGAACACACAACTCCGGGTGATCGAAGGGCGCGCGGTCGTAGAGGACCCGTTCATCGGTCAGCGCCTTCATGAAGGCTACCAGTGCCGCGCGGTTGGCTGAATTCGAGTTGAACGAGCGGATTCCGTTGTTGCCGAAGTCACCGCCGCGGGCGTAGAACTCCACCACCTGTTCAAGCGTTGCCTGCCCGCCGTTGTGCATGTACGGACCTGTCAACGCCACGTTCCGCAGTCCGGAGGTCTTGAACGAGCCGTTGCCGCGGCCCGCGTCCTCCGACGCCGGACGCACTCCGGTGTTCTGGAACGCACGGTTGTTCCGGCCATTCCCGGCCGAAAACGACGCCCGGGTGAACTCTGCTCCGCTGTGGCAGGTGGTGCAACGGCCGTTGTTCTGGAAAAATCGCATCCCGTCCTGCTCCTCGGCGGTAAGAGCCCCGGAGTCACCTTCCATGAAGCGGTCAAAAGGGCTGTCGTTCGAAACCGACGTCGACTGGTAGGCCATCAACGCGACGGACCAGAAGAACGAAAAGTTGTACTCCTGCTGGGTGAATTCGGAGGTCGAGCGAGCCGGAGCGTTCCGCCCCGCCAGTACCGCTCCCTCCCCATCCACCAGTTGACTCGATTCCCACAGCGCAGGTGCGAACGCGGACCGGATCAGCGACTCATAGCTGACACCATCGCGCAACCCGCGTCCGCCAACCCGCGCCATCGAGCCAAGCACGCTGTCGCCCGCGGCGACCTGCTGCAGCGCGAGCGGCGGCAGGCTCAGGATCTTCTTTCCGATCTTGGGCCAGGTCCGGCCCTTGTAGGACATCTCGCCTGTGTCGAGGATCGGCCCTGCTGCCTGAGACGCAAGACTTGCCCGGTCCAGAGAAACGGGGGCCCGCGTGAGCTGCCCGCCGCTGACCGTGAGAATCCCGGGCCTCGCGTCGCCTGCCGGATCAAATCCATTGAAGACGCGGTTCGCGCGCCCATCCCAAAAGTTCAGCACGGTGAACACCGAATTGATCACCGTCGGCGCGTTGCGGCTCGTGACTTGGCGCAGGTGGCGCCCCGCCGAGGAGAACTCCACGCGGTCAGCCAGTTCCTCACCAATCTCGGTGGCCTGCCCGGGCACGATATCAACAAACTTCCGGAGGAAGAGTCCCATCGAGCCCACTCGCATGCCCGTGTCCCGGGTGACCACGGAGCCTCGATTCAGCGGATCGGCCAGAACGCGAAAAGGGAACATGACTGGATCGAGGGTCACATTGGTTGGGAATTCGTGTAATGGATCCGCGATCTGGTGCTCGATCCGGTGGTCGGCACCAGCATGAAAATGGCAGCTTGCGCAGGCAGTCCGCCCATCGCTGCCCGCCTGCATGTCCCAGAACAGGGCCTTGCCGAGGGCTACGAGTGCAGTCCGGTCCGCTACGTAGTCACCCAACGCCGGGGGTTCCGGCACCGGGACACCTTTCAAGGTCCGCAGTTGTTGCGCGCACAGGCCGGTTGAGGCCATTAGCAGCAGGAGCAACCTTCGTGAGCTCATCTCACCTCCTGCGCAATCGAACCCGCTCCCGGGAAAGAGGTTCCTTCACGGAAGCGGGTTCAGCATCAGTGTTAACGGACTTTTACGTTACCGTTACCAGCGGATTCGCGCCGTGTACTGGAACTGGCGTCCGAAATAGGTGTTCCTCTGAGCGTTGACCCGTCCGAACAGTGAGCTGTCCGGGTTGAGCACGGGATTGGCTCCGTTAAACGCGTTCGGCATGTTGTAGCTCTCCAGCCGCACCTCAAAGGTCTTCGATTCGCTGATCGCGAACTCCTTGGTCAGCGTCACGTCGAGCGACTTCACGTTGGGACCCGTGAATCCGTCAAACTGGAGCGGGTTGGCGCGCCGTGTGAAGTCCGGCAGCCGGACCACCTTGGACGTGTCAAACCACCGGTCGCGGGTCGGATTGTCGATCTTCGGATTACCGGACACCAACGCTCCGGGCAGCCGCAGGTACTCCCCGCTCACGTACTGCCAGATGCCGCTCATCGCCCATCCGCCGAACATCGCCCGTACCGCGCGGTGGGCGCTTCCGCCGAACGCGCGTCCTTTGCCGAACGGAATCTCATAGATCCCGCTGATGTTGAACTTGTGTCGGGCGTTCGGCGACTGCTGCATGGTCAGGTTGTTCAGAAACACGTCCACGCCATCGTAGAACTCGTCGTTGTAGGCCTGGTTGTAGTTGTAGCCGATCAGGAAGTTGAACCCCTGTGTGAACGGCCGCTGGGCCTTGAACTGGAACGACTGATAGCGCCGGTGGATGCCCTCGGCGAACCACTGCGTGACCGCGTTGTAGTGCGGGAACGGCCGCAGGAGCTCGTTCACGGTGATGTTCTGCTGATTCCGCAAACCCCCCGGAAACTTCTCAAACGGCAGCACGCGGAAGTACGGGTTCGCCACCGCCGCCGTCACCTGATTCCGGAACTGGAATCCATAGCGCGGATCCGGGTTGTTGAGCTGGCGCTGGTAGCGCTGATTGAACCCGTAGTTTACGAAATACGTCGCGTCGACAACAATCTGGCTGAAGATCTGCCGCTGATAGCTGAAATTGAACCGCTCGTTGTAGGCATTGCCGAGGTTCTGGTTCCAGATAACCGACTGGGCGGTGGACCCAAGCTCGGTGTACCGGCCGAGGCTCGTGCCGACGGGCGGAATCAGAGGGTTGGCCGCCGGGAACGGATCGGAGAAACGCGCCTGCGGGATGCCCTGGAGCGGAGGCAGCGTGAACGAATCCTGGCCGAATCCGGTGTACGGAACCACATCGTTCAAGTTGATGCCGCCCTCGAAGTCGACCGACGGCTGGATCGCGTACCGGGCGTAGCCAAAGCGGACCGAAGAGTGGTCGTTCAGCCGGTAGGCCACTCCGAACCGGGGCAGGAATCCGGTCTTCGGCGCGTTGTAGGCGCCATCTTTTCCGGCGTGAATCCAGGCGCCGTTGAAAGCCGGAGCTGAACCGCGGATCGCCAGAACGTTGGCCGGGAACCGGGGAGCGTTGGCGCCCTGGAACTCCGGAATCGGATTGGCCAGGTCCAGGTCCTTCGAAAAGCGCTGTTCGGGGTCCCGCAGGTCGCCATCATACTCCCAACGGAGACCGAGGTTCAGAGTGAGGTTCGTGGTGACCTTGAAGTCATCCTGGAAGTAGAATCCCCAATACTTGTTCCGCGCCCGCAGGAAGGGGACGTTGCGCGCCCGCGACGATCCGTCGAGCGAGCCGAGCAGAAACGTCGCCCACTCGTGGCCGCTCAGGCGGACGTTCGGATTCACGTATGTGTTGGCCGTCAGTTGGGCCGGGAAGGAGAACTGGAGCGGCTGCGGCAACGACGAATTCCCGCGGTAGGCGCGAAGCTCGCCACCCATTTTCAAGTAATGCCTTCCGCGTTGCTGCGACACCTTGGTCTGCGTGTTCCAGAAGTCTGGCGCGGAATACCAGTAGCTTCCGCGTCCAAATCCGCCGCCAAGCTGCAAGCCCGGATAGTACAGCACCGGGAGCGCCTTGGCGTAGCTGTCAAACCATGATGGGTTGGACGGGAAGAACTCGTTCAGGTTCTTGATCTCAGCGATCGGATCGATGAACCGGTCCACCGGCTTCCCGTACGACCCGCGGATGTTGACCACGGTGCTCGGAGTGGCCGTCCAGACGGTATCGCCGGACACAGTCAGTGAGTTGCGCTCAGAGCCACCGGTCGACGCAGCGGCCGTACCCGGAGGATTCGGTGAGGCGACGTTGGTGTGGTAGCGCGAGACTCTCCCGAACACCTTCCACTTTTCGTTGATGTTCCAGTCCGTGCGGTTCGAGTAGTTGTAATACTCATACACGCGGGCAAAGGTCAGCCGGTAGTTGTTGACTTGCGACGGATCATCACCCGGGCCGTTTGGCGCCCAGATGTCCCGCAGGAAGCGGAGCGAGGTGGGATCCATGCGCGAGCGTGGGATGATGTTCCCCGGGAATTGCTGGCGCGTGATGTTGGCGCCATTGGTCTGCGTGGTGAACGGATCAAACACCGGCTTTAGTCCGGTCTGCCCCGCGTTGAAGAACAGGGTCCGCGAGAAGTCCCCCTCACGTTCAAGCGCGGTTGGCAGGGTCTTGATCAGGTTGACGGGCTCGCGCAGATTCTGGCCCTCATAGGCGAAGTAGTTGAAGATCTTGTTCTTGATGATCGGATTCCCGGTGGTCCCACCCCACACGTTGTGCCGGATCAGCGACGGCGTGGGTGTAGTGGAATCGGGCCGTGCGTTGAGCTTCGGGTTGCGGCCGAAGTAGTACGCCGTGCCGTGCCAGTCGTTGCTGCCCGACTTCATCTGGACGGAGATGATCCCGCCCGCCGAGTGTCCGAACTCGGAATCCGTCGCATTCTGCTGGACATTCAACTCCGACACGGCGTCCATCGCCGGAACGTAGTTCGTCTTCGGCCCCCAGGTGTTCGGCGTTCCGTCAATCAGAATGTCGTTCTTCAACTGGGTCCCGCCACCCACATCCAGGCGGGAGCCGGCCCAGTGGTGGAACGGGCTCTGTTCCTGCGACGTGGAGGTGAAGGTCACTTGGGGATCGAGCGTCAACAGCAAGAATGGATTGCGGTGGATGATGGGGAGCGAGTTCGACATTTTCGTATCGAGCGTCGTCTCCATGGTTGTCTTGTTGAACTGTACCTGGATGGGCGCCTCGGTAACGCGAATGGTCTCGGTGAGCTGGCCAAGCTCAAGCCGTGCGTCCACGGTGATGTCGGATCGCGTCTGAACGAGGACGTTTTCTTGCAAGAAGCTCCGGAACCCGGACATTTCGACCGAAACGGTGTAGGATCCCGGACTGACAAAATCGAACAGGTATTGACCGGCTGCGTTGGTGTCGCGTTGCGTTTGCACGCCCGTGTTGATGTTCTTCAGGGTGACTTTGGCTCCGACGACGAGCGATCCGGTGCTATCGGAGACGAGCCCCCTCACCGCCCCCCGCGCGTCCTGCGCCTGGGCGAGCCAGGGCAAAGCCAAAGCTGTGACAATTGTTACGAATCTCAACCTCATCGTGAGGATAGATTACCATACCCATTAGACGATCACCCGTTCATCGCCGTCGCGGCGGGTGACCCGCTCGCGGTCGAGGAACTCCAATAGCGGGATCGCGTACTTCCGGCTCACTCCGGTCCAATCCTTAAACGCCGGAACGGCAAACCGTTCACCCTTGCGGCCGGCGAGCAGTTGCTTGAGAGCCGCAATCGCAGTGCGGTGGAACAGGAGGTCCTCGTTGATCCGGACGAGTTTTTGCTGGCGGATGAGAATCTGCAGCAGATTCTTCGACCGTGCTGGATCCACGCCGCAACGGGCCAGTACTTCCGCCGTCGCAGGCACGGCCAGGCCTGCCTCCTCGAAAGCCTTTTCAATCTTGGCGAGCGCCTCCTCCTCATCGTGTTTCAGGTGAAGCTGATGGGACCGCAGCCTGAGGATGTCGCCCTCGGCCACCACGGTCTTTGAGTCCTTCACAAGAGCGTCAAGCAGGAATGGCGGCGCGCCGGTGAGCTCCCGCGAGCGGAACTCCTCTTTGGGCACGCCCGGCAGGAGTGGATTCCTGCGGTGGAATGCCGCCGCGGTGTCGTGGATCAGTTGCTGCCGCGCGGCAAACCACGGCCGGTCCACCAGCCAGGGCTCGGCCCCGGGAAGCAGCAACAGATTGGCGGCTTTGGCGGCGGTCTCGACAGCGGGCCCCGGCATTCCGGTCCGCGCGGTGACCGCGGTGACTCCCAATCCATACCCGGACTCGCGAACAAGCAGGGCCACGCGGTCCGCGGGCTGGGCACGGACCAAGTCGAGCGTCCTGCGCGCGGCCTCCGCCCTCCGGATCCGGCCAGGCGGGGAGATGTCGGCGATTGTTCCGCCGCCGATGGTCACCACGGGCGAGAACATCCGGATAATGAACCGGTCCCCTGGCAGCAGCATCACCGGCTCTTTCAGCACCAGGCGGGCTGGTGCGGAGGTCCCCGGGTCAAGCGCGTCGCGGTCGAACAGCCGTACCTCGGCTTCAGTTTCCGCGGTCCAAGCGTGGAAGTGGACCGGCGCCCGATGCTTGAGCGGCTTGGCTGAAGCGAGCAGCGCCACCTCACAGTCCACGATGCGGGATGCGGCAAACGAGCCGGGCTCGACGAGCGTCATTCCGCGGCCAAGTTCGGCGGCCTCGACGCCAACGAGATTCAGCGCGGTCCGCTGTCCGGCCCGTGCCTGCTGGGCGGCTGCTCCGTGGACTTGGACGCCGCGCACGCGGAGCCGCTTTCCCCCGGGCTGGACTTCAGCCTCCTGTTCAGTACGGATGCGGCCGGAGATCAACGTCCCGGTGACCACGGTGCCGAATCCGCGCATCGTAAAGGAGCGGTCGATCGGAAGCCGGGGCAGACCTTCGGCGTCTTTCTCGGCGATTGTCCGGGCGAGCTTGGAGAGCGCGGCCCGGAGCTCGTCCAGGCCTTCGCCGGTCTTGGAGCTGACCGCTATCACGGGCGCGCCCTCAAGGAATGATCCAGCAGCGAACTCTTCCGCTTCCAGCCGGACCAGCCCCGCGATGTCGGGGTCCACCAGATCCACTTTGGTCAGGACGATGATGCCGTGCCGGATTCCGAGCAGCTTGCAGATGTCGAAGTGTTCCCGGGTCTGCGGCTTAATCGATTCGTCCGCACCGATCACCAGCAGCACCAGGTCGATTCCCCCGGCGCCCGCGAGCATGTTCTTGATGAACCGCTCGTGTCCGGGCACGTCGATGAAGCCGATGCGGAGGTCTTTGTCGAGCTGGAGGTGGGCAAAGCCGAGGTCGATCGAGATGCCGCGGCGCTTCTCTTCCTCCCACCGGTCCGGCTCGATCCCCGTCAAGGCGCGGACCAGGGCGCTTTTGCCGTGGTCGATGTGCCCGGCGGTACCAGCGATAATGTTCCTCATGCGTGGGCTTCTTCTATTATTGGCATCCGGCCTCGTTGCCGCCGCCCAGGACGACGCGGTATTCCGCGGTGGAGTATCCGTGGTTCGCGTGGACGCTCAGGTCGCTGACGGCCGGCGTCTGGTCACGGATCTGGTCAAGGAGGACTTCGTCATCACGGACGAAGGCGCGCCCGTGGCGGTCGAATATTTCGGGCGCGATACCGAGCCGCTGTGGCTGATGCTGTTGCTTGACGTCAGCGGGTCGATGACCAAGCACCTGGGAGACATGGCGGCGGTCTCGCGGAAGGCGCTCAGCAGCCTCGGACCTCAGGATCGCGCGGCGGTGATGCTGTTCGGCGCGCGGACCCGTCTGGCGCAGGACTTTACCGAATCGCGTGCCGATGTCTCGGCAGCCATTGCCGGTGCGCGCGGCGAGAAGACCGTCGGCGCAGGCACCGCCATCAACGCGGCGGTGATCAGTGCCGCGGCTCAGATTCGCGAATCCGTCAAGGGGCAGGCCGGCCGGCGCGCCATCGTGATCCTCACCGACAACGGAGGACTGAGCTACCAGACTCCGGATTCCGCCGTGCTCGCGGCGTTGTTCGGAGCGGACACCGTGCTCAATGGGATCGTGACGGCGAATGCGCGTCCTCCCGTGAGGCGGACCGGCACCAATCCGGACTTCTCCGTGCCCGATGTGTTCCTGTTGTCGCGCGAATCCGGTGGGGAGATCTTGAAGGCAGACCAGGCAGAGGCATTTCACCAAATGCTCGAGCGGATCCGGACCCGGTACAGCCTCCACTACCGCGCTCCAGCGGCCGCCACACCGAAATCGATGCGGAACATCAAGGTTGAGCTGGCGGCGGCGGCACGCAAGCGGTATCCGAAGGCGGAGGTGCGGGCGCGGTCCGGGTACGCGGTGCCCGAGTGAAATCTTTAAGGTCGCATAATGCGACCTTAAAGAATCGCGCCAAACCCCGTGAAATGGGCTTTTCGAGCTCCTTCGCAGGCTCCCAGCACCTTTAAGGTCGCATTGTGCGACCTTAAAAGCGCCCCCAGACGCCACCTCGGAAGGAGTGATCTAATAGTAGAGTGCCGCTCTCTATGGTCGCACCCGCGCGACCATAGTCCGGCGCCAATTTTGTGAATCGAGAGGCGGCGCAATGCCTAAAGCCCTTTCGCAACCAATCAACATCGTTCCGGCCGAATCGATCGAGGGATGTATTCTCTCGATACGGGGCCAGAAAGTGATGCTCGATCGTGACCTCGCGGAAGTCTACCGCGTACCGACCAAGCGCGTGAACGAGCAAGTCCGGCGGAATCCGGGCCGGTTCCCCAGCGACTTCGGTTTCCGTTTGACAAAAGATGAGTGGGAGGAGATTCGTTTAAGGTCGCATTATGCGACCTTAAAGACTGGCCGCGGAGAATACTCCAAGTACATGCCCATGGTGTTCACCGAACATGGAGCGCCCATGCTGGCGTCAGTCCTCGACAGCAAGAAAGCGATCGAATTCAGCGTTCAGGTGGTCCGCGCATTCATGCGGATGCGCGCGGTGCTGGCCGAACACCAGGAGCTCGCGCGCCGTGTGGTGCCTGAGAAGAAGAAAGGGAAGATCGGCTTCCCGTGTCAGTAGACCGGATGGATGAGGTCCGCCGCCGGCACCAGGCGGCGGACTCCGGGGGTGGACCCGAGCGGCTGGCCCGTCAGCACGCCGAAGGCAAAATGACCGCGCGGGAGCGGATCAGCCTCCTGCTTGACGAGAACTCCTTCGAGGAGATGGACAAGCTGGTCCGCCACCGCTGCCGCGACTTCGGTATGGAGAACCAGGTGGTCGATGGCGACGGCTTCGTCACCGGCTACGGTTCCATTCACGGCCGCCTGGTATACGTGTTCGCCCAGGACTTCACCGTCTTCGGCGGATCCCTCTCCGAGGCCAACGCCCGCAAGATCTGCAAGATCATGGACCTCGCCCTCCAGAACGGAGCACCCGTGATCGGACTCAACGACTCCGGCGGCGCCCGCATCCAGGAGGGCGTTGTCTCCCTCGGCGGCTACGCCGACATTTTCCTCCGCAACACACTCGCCTCGGGCGTGATCCCACAGATCTCCGCGATCATGGGTCCTTGTGCCGGTGGCGCCGTCTATTCACCTGCGATCACGGATTTCACCTTCATGGTCGAATCCACCAGCTACATGTTCGTCACCGGACCCGACGTCATCAGGACCGTGACCCACGAGGACGTGTCCAAGGAAGAGCTCGGCGGCGGCATGACTCACAATTCGAAAAGCGGCGTCGCGCATTTCCTCGCCGCGGACGACGCCGATTGCCTCCGCCGGATCCGCAAGCTGCTTAGCTACCTGCCGCAGAACAACCTCGATGATCCACCGCGGCGCTCCACCCAGGATCCGGTGGACCGGGCGGATCCCCAGCTCGACACCATCGTTCCCGTTGAATCAAACCAGCCCTACGACATCAAGAACATCATTCTCCGCGTGGTCGACGACGGCGTGTTTTTCGAAGTCCAGGAGCACTTTGCGCGCAACATCGTCGTTGGTTTCGCGCACCTGGACGGGCGGTCCGTCGGCGTCGTCGCCAACCAGCCCGCGCATCTGGCCGGTTGTCTGGACATCAACTCCTCGGTAAAGGGCGCGCGCTTTGTCCGCTTCTGCGACGCGTTCAACATCCCGGTGATTACCTTCGAAGACGTTCCCGGATTCCTCCCCGGCACCGACCAGGAGTTTGGCGGCATCATCCGCCACGGCGCCAAGCTGCTGTACGCCTACGCCGAGGCCACGGTCCCCAAGATCACGGTCATTACACGCAAGGCCTACGGAGGCGCCTACTGCGTGATGGGCTCCAAGCACATCAGAACAGACGTCAATCTCGCCTACCCCTCTGCCGAAATCGCCGTGATGGGCGCGGAAGGCGCGGTGAACATCGTCTACCGCCGCGAGCTGGCCTCGGCCACCGACCCCGACGCCGTGCGAAAGCAGAAAATCGAGGAATTCCGCGACCGGTTCGCCTCACCGTTCATCGCCGCCGAGTTCGGGTTCATTGATGACGTGATCGAGCCCCGCGAGACGCGGCCCCGTCTGATCCGGGCGCTGCGGATGCTCGAGAACAAGACCGCATCCTCACCCCGGAAGAAGCACGGGAACATCCCGCTCTAATGGACTGTAGCCGTAACTGGCGCTCACAGCCGCGGCTTCCGCCTTCAACGCGCGGATGATGTTGTCCTCGCGCGGATTGAACCGTGATGTGGGACCCGAGATCGACAGCGCCGCGACCACCGCGCCTGCTGAATCAAATAACGGAACGCCGACGCAGTTGCCGAGCAGCGTCGTCTCCTCCTCGTCCAGTGCGTAGCCGGACCGGCGCACCTCGGCGAGCTGGGCGCGTAGCTGAGCCGCGGCGGTGACGGTTTTCGGAGTCAAGGCAGGGAGCTCGCGGCTGTCGAGCATGCTGTCGATGAACTCCGGCGAACAGTAGGCGAGCATCGCCTTTCCCAGCGCGCTCGCATGCAGGTATTCCCAACCGCCCGGCCGCTCGCACAGCCGCAACGGATGGACGCTCGGCACCACTTCGATGTACATCACGCGATCCAGGTCGAGCAGCCCCAGATTCACGGTCTCCCCAGACAGGTCACGCAGCTTCAGCATGTGGGGGCGGGCCGCGCGGCGCAAGGGCTCGCTCCATGCGCCTGCGTGACTGAGGTCGCCGAACTTGGGGCTGAGCCAATAAGTCCGCTGGCTCTCGTTCCGCAGGACATAGCCGAGCTGGCTGAGGCTGCGTAAAATGCGGAACACGGTGGACTTCGGAAGTCCGGTCCTCACGACCAGGTCGTTAAGGTTCAAGGTCCCCGCTATCGAAAGTTCGCCGAGAATCTGAAAGGTGCTACGCAGCACCGGGACCATGTACTTGTCGTCTGACTGGGAGGGAATCATCGAGGGGTCTCAGGACGCCCTCCCATTGTCTCACGTCCGGCTACTTCGGGCCGAAGAAGACTACGAACCCCAGCAGAACCGTATCCTGGGTCTTGTGATTCGCGGTCCCGTTGCCCCGGTCAAAGAATGGCTGATTGGACCAGTCCCGGCGGTACTCCAGCCGCGACACGAACCCCTTCTTGAGCTTCATTTCGGCGGTCATCGTGAATTCCTGCAGGTGCTGTGGAGTGCCGGTGATGAATCCGTTCTTGTCGTCATAGTATTCATACCGCGGACTCAGCGCGAACAGCTCATGCACCTGGAAACGCCCGGCAAAGCCGATTCCCCACCAGTCGTTGTTGCCAGCGATTCTGTTCTTATCCGAGCCAACGTCCAGGTTGATGTAGAAGCTCGTCTTATCGGTCGGATTGAGGTTGATCACGGTATCGAAGAAATGCCGGTTCCCCTTTACGCCTTGGGCCTTTTCCGGACCCACGTAGTAGTTGTTGAACAACGAAGCCTTCTTGCCCGTGAGAGCGCTGGTGAATCCGAAGGTCTTGCCGCTGTTGTTGTCCTCGACGTTGTTCCACCCGTTCACCACCTGGACACCGGCGGTCCAGAACGGAGTGATCGGCTTGGTCATCCGCGCGCCGAAGTGGTAGTACGGACCATTGGCGTACAGCAGCGCGCGCGAGTAGTTGTAGTTCAAATGGGTTTCGGTGAGCTCGGCGCCGGCGCTGGTGTAGAACTTGCCGAAGTCGAACTGGAATCCCTTGCCCTTCTCAGGCTTCACCGAAACGTAGGCTTGCATCAGGTGCCGCATCACGTCGGATCCGCCCTTGAGCGGCTCGGTGGCGTGAAAGATGTCGAAGGCGCGTCCGAATCCGAAGTCCGCCCGGAATCCGATTGGATCCGGGGTGTGCTCGGCGGTGAACTTCGCCATGTTCAAGCTGAAGGAATTGGCGCGGACGTCGAAGTTCCGGACCACGTTGTTGCGCGATGCCGGATGGTTGAGGTTCAAGCTGTAGTAGCCATCAATCAACCCGCTGAAATCTATCGGGCCTGCGGACCAGGCAGGAGGCGCGGACGGGGCGGGAGTGGTTTGTGCCGCGTCCTGCGCGGACATCGCAAACGCCAGCCCGGAAAGCAGAACCGCGCGCAGACACGTACGGTATGTCATGAATCAGAATCTCCCGTTGTTGTTGGAAAACGGGGCTCGATCGAGCCCTGCAAAATGAGTCTAGAGCATTTTCACATTTTATATACATCTGCTATGCCCGATATCCGCAACTCCGGCAATAGGCGCGGACTTGTTCTGGAGTGAGATGCTGGAGGGCCTCAGAGAGTGCATGTTCGAGCGCGGCGGCGGTTCGCGCCTTGGCCGCGCGCAGGTATGCCTTCAGTTGTGACCAGCATTTCTCGATCGGGTTGAAGTCGGGAGAGTAGGGCGGCAGGTAACACACCGTAGCCC
>VFZX01000100.1 GCA_016871015.1 Acidobacteriota bacterium
CCTGACACTCCCGGATCGTCTTGAGAGCCCACGGCGAATGTAGTGTAGACTCGGCCACTGCCTAGACTGATTCTAAAGGGCTTGCCGCCTTCTTACCCCTTCAGGTGACGAACTTGGGCTACCACCCGGCCCGGGTCGACGCCCAGTCCAGCGGCATGGTCGCGCACCCACCGCACCGCGGCCAGCGCGTCCGGAATGTCTTCGCCGGGAAGCAGTCCGTCGTTGCCACGGGTCCGGTACTCGGCCCGCATGCATACGAATCCGCGCGCGGCAAGCGCATCGAGAAAAGGAGCGTGCGCCGTTCCAGGTCCCCGGTTGGCGGACTTCAATCCCTGCCGCGCCCGCTCCGAAGCCAGTGGCGGCGTCTTGCCGCCCTCACCGGCAACCACGCGGTGGGCGCCGGAGAAGAATACGATGCCAGTATGGCGCGACCCCGGCTTCCAACCCGGCGGATAATGCATGGCCAGCCGCAGTGTCCGTTCGCCGATCGTCTGGTAAACATGCTCCGCCGGCCTGGATGATGCCTGGGCGAACGCGGCCAGCAACGCCGGCGCGATGCCCTGCTGGATCCCGCCGAGCGCAAGGATGTACCGCGTCGATGCGGCGCTCAGCCTGCCCGCCTTCTCTTCCGCATCGATCTGTTGAGGTGTGGGAGGCTGTTCCAGCGAATCGAGATAGCCCGCGGCGAGCGCAACGGACTCATGGACCGCGCGTCCGCGTTCACCCGCGAACCGGCCCAGCCTCCGCAATCCGCGCACGAGCGCCTGATCCTGGACCAGCGGCAGCGCCGTTCCCGCTTGGCCCGCGGCGATCGCACGCATCGCCCACTGCGCAGCCTCGCGCTGGACCTGCCAGTCTCCCTCCGAGGCCAGCCGCTTCAACTCGTCCAGCGCGGGTGCCGCAACTGGCGCGAACATCCCCAGCGCGATCGCCGCCATCGCGCGGGGATATTTGTAGTTCCGCTGCGGTGGAACCTGGACACCCGGGTCGTTGAGCAGCGGGATAATCTGCTTCACGGCAACCGGGTCAGGAGCGCAAGTTCGCGCCAGCGCCAGCAGCACGAAGTTCCGCTCGTGCTTGTCCGGATGCGCCAGCGCATCGAGGAGAGCCGGTTTCAATCGAGGATCGCCGGTCCGGCCATTCCTGCTGATCTGCCACGCCGCCGCGACGCGCGCCTTGGTGCCGAGGCGCAGTCCGGCGATCAAATGATCCAGGGTGGTGCCCTGCTGGGCAGCAAAGAGTGCGCGCGCGGCGACTGCGTGGTCCAGTGCTTCATCACGGGTCAACGCTTCGACGAGAGCCGGGTACGATTGCTCATCCGCCGGGTCCTGGACCAGCAGCCGTAGCGCAGAACTCAGGTCCATGGCGCTGGCAGCCGCAACGGTAATCGCGGCGATCGCCAGTCGAGCCAGGAGACCCATCACGCCTTCAGCCCTCGACTACCGCGGTGCACTCGATCTCGACCAACAGCCCCTCGATCAACCCGGACTCCACCAGCGTCGCCGCGGGCGGCCGCTCCATGTCCAGGTAGCGCGCCCGCACGGACCGCAGCACGGGCAGGTGGCTCATCGACGTGATGAAGTAGTTGACCTTGACCACGTCGGCGAAGCTCGCCCCGGCGAGTGCCAGACAGCGCCTCAAATCCTCAAACGTGTTCACGCACTGGGTTTCGAAATCGGCCGGCATCGATCCATCGGGATTCGCGCCTCCCCGGCCGGACACGAACACCAGCTTGCCCGGCGGCGACGTGACCACGTGCGTGTAGCCCGGAGGACGGGCTCCATCAAGATTCAAGTATTGCTTGGCCATACCGCCTGCTCATTGTACCGCCACCATGCGATGCTGCAAGAAATGACGCGCGGACTGCTGCTCGTGGCTGGGATCTGCTGCGCCCAGGTCCGTCCAGTGAAGCTCGAAGAGTTGCCGGAGAGCTTACGCATTCCGGGGATCCTTGATGAAGCCGGCCGGTCCTCGGTCCGGCGGCTGCGGGACGGTGAGTGGGACCACGCGGTCTTTTACGCGCTGCAGTCGCGGCGCTTCACGAAGCTTCCGCCCATCGAGCCCGCCGTAAGCGCCAGGCAGTGGCACGACCAGGGCCGGGTTCCCGAGGACGCCGCGCGGCGCATGAACGCGTTCGTGTCGGCGACGCCTATCGCTGAAAGGCACGTTGCGATACGGCGCGTGGTGGGCAGCGTGGAGCAGCTGTCGCATGAGTATGAGCGGTCGATGGCGCATCTCTACAAACAGGAGTGGATCCCGCGCGGAAAACAGGGCCCGGCACGGCGGGAGTTTGTCGGCGAGACCTACCAGTCGCGCGGGCATTCGAGCGACACCGGGCTTTGGGCCGCCTACGTGACCGATGTGGGTCTGAACATCATCCGCGGCTTGCGTCCGGACACGCGCATCCGGCGCGTGCTGCTGGTGGGTCCGGGAGTGGACTGGGCGCCCCGAACCGCGTTCGAGGAAGACACGCCTCCCCAAAGCTACCAGCCTTACGCCTTGGCGGACTCGCTGATCCGCTTGAAGCTCGCCTCCCCGGACCTGCGGATTGACTGCGTGGACCTGAACCCGCGAGTGGTGGACTTCATTGGCGCGTTCAACTCCCGCCGCTCTCCGCTCTTGCTTCCGGCCATGCCCGGGACAGGCGACTGGAGCCGCTACTTCGCCGCCCTGGGCAAGTCCGCGGGCGTGCGCGCCGGACGCACTTTGCTCGTGGACCACGCCGTGGTCCGCGGGATCCAGGCATGGGAGATGAACATCCTCACCGAGCGCGTCGAAACCACGGGGTACGACCTCGCAGTCGCCACCAATGTCCTGCTCTACTTCAACCACCGCGAGCTGGGACTGGCGATGGCCAACATTCTCCACTCACTCGGCCCTGGGGGCGTACTGCTGCACAACGATCTCCGGCCAGCCGCCGAAGCCTGGGCGCGCGGCCTCGGCTGGCCGCCGGTCCACGCGCGGACGCTGACCTTCGACGCCGGACTGTACGACGCCGTGGTTCTGCACGCCGCTAGAAAATGAACTTCACCGCCAACTGGATGTGCCGCGGGAAGCTGGTGGACCCGAATCCGACGTTGCTCTTGATGATCGTCCCGAAGTTGGCGTCCTCAGGGTTGTTGTTAAAATTGCCCGCGTAGAACCAGTAGGTGTTGAACACGTTGAACGCCTCCGCGCGGAACTGGAGCTTGAAGCGCTCAGTGATCTCCGTGGTCTTGTTGAACGAGACGTCGAACTGCGGCGCCGAATGCAACCGGATCCGGTTGTCGCGATCGGGCGCGAATTGCGGCGCGTAGCGCGGCGCGATCAGGAAGTGGTACGCCGCGGGATCGGTACCGCAACCGGCGGCGACCGAGTAGGCCTGTGGGGTGATCGTGCCGTTGTCGTTCCAGCGCAGCACGCACGGACTCACGGCGCGGACCACGGGCGCGTCCCAATCGATCTTGGGCAGGCGCGGATCCTTCAAGTGGATCAGGCTCTCGTTCAGGTCCCAAGGCTGGCCCGAATACCACCGCATGATCGCGGTGTTCTCCCATCCGCCGATGAAATACTGCGCCCAGCGCGGCGCGCCTGCCCCGAATTTCTTGCCGCGGCCGACGGGCAGCGAATAGATGCTCGCCACGGTGAACACGTTTGGCTTGTCCGCCGAGTAGACGCCGCGGCGGAGCTTGGGATCCTGCACGTCGTTCCAAGCGGTCTGGCCGATCATCTTCGACAGCGTATAGGCCACGGCGATGTTCAGCCCGTTTGCCGTTCTCTGGTTATAGGTGACTTGAAGCGCGTTGTACCAGACGCGTCCGTCGTTGCGGTAGACCTCGGTCAGTCCGCCGAAGTGCGGATACGGGCGCGCCTGGGAGGCACGGGACACGTTGGTGTTGGTGAAGCTGCCGGTGCCGCGGAAAGGCTCCAATCCCAGGAAGGGATTCGGCACCAGCTCGTCGCAGAACGCGGGCGAGCCGCCTTCCATCGGGTTGCACTGGCGGCGGAATCCGAGGTTCCATTCGTTGAACGCGCGTGAGGTTTCGAGATTGTGAGTGCGGTTGCCGACATAGCTTGTCTCGACCGCCGCCTTCCACGGCAGCTCGGTCTGGAATCCGAAGCTGAACTGGTTGACGTGCGGGACTTGGAAATCCGGATTGACGAAGCTGTAGCCGCGGCCGGCGAAAGTCTCCAGTCCCAGCGCGCGGCCGGATGGTTGAATCACGCCGCCCGGGAATGGATTGTTGATCAGGTTGCCGACCGGCGTGCGGTTGCCATCGTTCGAAGTGACGATCGGAGTGGACTGGCTGAATCCCACCAATTGGAGCTGGCTGTTCGATGGATTCATGTAGTAGCGGCCCCAGCCGCCGCGCATCACGAGCCGCGGCGTGATCTGGTAGGCGAATCCGGCGCGGATCTGCATGTTGTCCTTGTCGAGATTTGTCGCCTTGCGCGGCACGCCTTGCTCGCCGGCGAACCGGAGTCCGCCGTTCAATCGCGGCAGGTTGGGAAACCGGGTGCGATTGATCAGCCTGTCAATCGGATTCACTTGGTCCGCCGCGAATCCGCGGTTGAGCCGGTTGTATCGTTCGTCGGCCGCGCCGTTGAAGTCCCAGCGGAAGCCGAGATTCAGGGTCAGCTTGCGGGTGGCTTTCCAGTCGTCCTGAATGTAGGGCGCGTAGTAGCGGTACATATGGATCGGGAACACGTTGTTGTCCACCTGCCCGCCGGTGAGGTCGCCCAGGAGCCACGTGGCCAGTCCGTCGCCCGACAGCGCGTCGCCGCGATTGAACTGCTGGCGCGTGAACGTGTCGTCGGCCACCAGGCGGAACGGCTGGCCGGCATTGGGAGTCGCCCATTGGATCCAGCGGAGATCGACGCCGGCCTTGATCGTGTGCGAGCGGTGGATCTTGGTGACCGTGGGGTGGAACGACCAGGTGTTGGTGTAGTCGAAGCTGAAGTGGTTGCCCAGGCTCAGGTATCCGCCGATCTCATAGCGGCCGAACCAGGGGCCATGCGGAACTTGGCTGATGAGGTCGCGCGGGAATCCGAGCGACGTCTTGTCGAATCCCAGGTTGCCGAAGCGGCTGGCTCCCGCGACATAGCGGTTGAATGATATGCGCCAGTTGAGGATGGTCGTGGGCGTGATGTTGGACACCATGTCGATCACGTAGGCGTCGTTGATGCGTTTAAGCGGCAGCGGTCCGTCCTCGCCGGTGCCGAAGATTCCGTTGGCGCTGCGGAACTCGGTCCTGTCGTTTGACGCGTGGCGGAAGAACATCCGGTGCCGGTTGCCGAAGTTGTGGTCGATCTTGATCGCCAGGTTGTAGAAGTCGTCCTTGGCGATATTGTCGCCGCCCGGCACGAAATAGTTGCTGCGTGCATAGCGCGACACCGGGTTCCTCGTGTTGGGTTTCGGGTAGTAGCTGGCGATCCGCGCGGAGATCGGATTGATCCGGTTCACCGGAATCCGGTTGCCAGGGAAAGGACTGCGCAGCCAGTCGGACCCTGAGGCCCGCCCAGTCGCCGGATCAAAGATCGTGATCGCAGCGCCGCGCGCATCGGTCACGCGCGAGAAGTCGCCCTGGAGCATTTCGGGCTCGGGCACCGACAGCGTGAGCGGGTTCGGCGTACCCTCGCGGTAGCCCTCGTAGGCCACCATGAAGAAGCTCTTGTCGCGGCCGTTGTACAGCTTGGGGATGTACAGCGGACCACCAATCTGCCCGCCGTACTGGTCGAGGAAATGGCCCGCCTTCGGCGCTCCCTGCGCGTTGTTCTGGAACGAGTTCGCGTCCCAGCCGTTGCGGCGGGCGAATTCGTAGAGCGTGCCGTGCAACTGGTTGGTGCCGCTCTTGAGCGACACGTTGATGATGCCGCCGCCGGTCTTGCCATACTGCGCATCGTAGGAGTTGGTCTGAATCTTGAACTCCTCCACCGCGTCAACGCTCGGCACCAGAGCGATGTTGTTGCCGCCCGCCTGCGCGTTGTTCGGCGCGCCGTCAAGGAGGAATTCATTGTTGCGGTTTAAGCTGCCGTTGATCGACCAGTCGGCGATCGCCCCGTTGTCGAATGGGCGCTGGTAGATCGCGTTGCCGTTGTACTGGACCCCGGCCACCAGCATCGAGAGCATGAACGGGTTCCGCGCGTTGAGCGGAAATTCCTGGACGCTGCGCCGGTCGATCACCGTGCCGCGGTCGGCTTTCGCGGTCTCAAGCAGCGGGATCTCGCCCGTCACGGTGATCTGTTCGGTGACCGCTCCTACCTCGAGCGTGATCGTCAGCGAAGCCGTCTGGCCCAAGCTGAGAGTGACGCCGTCGCGCGTGAAACGCTTGAATCCCGGCGCCTCCACCGATACGGAGATGGCGCCCGGCCGCACGAACGGGATCGTGTAGCTGCCTTCGATGTCCGTAATCGAAGACGAAATCTCATTTGTGGCAGTGTGCCGCACCTGGACCGCGACGTTGGGAACCGCGGCTCCGGCCGGATCGAGGACGCGGCCCGTCAGGGTCGCGCGAAACTCCTGCGCCTGACAAACACAGGAGACCGCAAGCAACGGTAGCGCGCTCTTGAAAGCCATAACCGCACCCCTTTCCACGACGGAAATGAGAACAGTGTACCATGACCAGCGCGCACTACCTGGCCAGTTCCTGATACACTTTCCGCGCCTCGTCGAACTGCCCGAACACGTGCGCCTTCTCCCGTTCCGACCGCCACCACGGCCATTCCATCGCCATTCCGCGAAGCTTGGCCTCCCACCTCAAGAAGTACTCCGCCGACTCACGGCTGCGGATCTTCCCGTCTCCCGCGTACACCCGAATGCAGTTGGTCACCGCCTGCGGATACTCGGCGTCGAGCAGCAGGAACTCGGGACCTTCCGCATACATCGCCCACCAGCCGCTTGCATCCACCGCCACCGTTTCGTCCAATCCGCCGGCCGGCACGTCCTTCCACGGCTTGCCGTTCCGGTAGACCACCACCTTGCTCAACGGCGCGATCGACGCGTAGGACGCCTGCACGCGGACGCGTCCACCCGCCGCGGGCAGCCGGATTTCCTCACCCGGACGCTTGCCATCGATCCGGAAGTCGAGCACCGGACCCGTGCTCATCACCGTCCGGCCCTTCCGCAGTCCATCGAGCCACGCGGGAATGCTCCGCTCACCCGAGTGGACGTAGGTCCGCACCGTGCCCACCAGCTTGGTCCAGTGCAGGCTCGATATTGAGTCCTCGCCGCCCACGGGAGCCACACGGAAGTCGTTGTTCCAGGCATGGAACAGCGGGATCAGGCTCGCGCGGTTCGACCCCGACCACTCCAGGCACTCGAACGTGCGCAGCGCCAGATCAACCCCGAATCCCTTCGCGATTCCCAGGTTGCCCTCGAGCGGATCCTCGTCGCCGTAATAGGCGTGCACATAGCCGTTCACCCCGCCCTGCGCACGCGACTTGCGGAACATGTCCGTGTTCGACGGATACAGGCTTTCGATCCCCGTGCCCTCATAACCGGTTGTGTAGGGCGAGATCAGGTGGTCGCGCAGTCCGAAGAAGAAGACGTGGCCGTAGAACGGCGGCCGGTACTCCTGTCCGGTGTGCATCTTCACCAGCGGGTCGCCGAAGCTCGCGGGATTCTCTCCCGCACCAGCGAACTGCTGATGGTCGAGGATCCGGTTGTCTTTGTTCGCCACCTGGTGTCCGATCATGTCCATCGCCTCGGCCTTGGCCATGCGGATCAGGTTGTCCGGCGTGTTGTGCAGATTGCCCGCGTAGTTCATGTGGACGTGGGTCGACCCGCTCCACCAGCCGCTCTTATCGAATCCGGTAAGCGGCTTGAACGTGATGCGCGCGGTGGCCATCTTGCCCGCTTCCACCTGGACCGCCGTTTCCACGGGATGAAACTCGAATCCCTTCACCGCCGCGATGGTGAGCGGTCCGGGTGGCACCTCGAACACCTCGTCGCCTTGCGTGTGGAACGAATGGCGCGCCGTGCGTCCGCGCCGGACGTAGGCGGTGGACGGCGCGTAGAACTTGCCGTCGGACGCCTTCAGGTGGATCCTCCCAGCGGTCGCGGCGCCCTTGGAGTCCGCGAGTTGCAAGTGGACCCGGCCCATCGGCCGCTTCCATCGAAGCTCGCGCAGGTGGACCCGCTTGCGCTCGCCGCCATAGGTCTCGATGAGCCACAGCCACGGGAGTCCGCCTTCGTTCGAGATGTAGGCGATCCACTCGCCGTCCGGCGAAAAGCGCGGATGGAAGTGATCGTACTCGCCGAAGGTGAGCTTGTAGGGATGTCCGCCTGCGACGGGCAGCACGTAGAGGTTGTTGTACTGGTCGGCGGATCCCGAGGTCGACGAATAAACGAAGCGCTTGCCATCGAGCGCCGTATGCGGACGCGTCCGGTAGAGGGTCTGCTCACTGTAGATCTTGATGGCGTCCTGTGCGCCGTTGGCGGTGGCAGGCATGCGCCAGATGTCGCCGGCGCCGAGCGCCGATCCGCGATTGGTGATGAACAGGAGCTGCTTGCCGTCAGGGGTCCAGGAGGGCTGGGTGTGGAAGTCGAAGAATCCGAAATAGAGGCGGTCGCGCTCGTACTTGTTGTCGCGCGTGGCGGTCTGCTCGGGTCCGGCCCACTGTCCGTTGGAGATGGGGCGGAAGTAGATGTTCATGTAGCCGGACGGCTGGGTGGACACGTAGGCGAGCGTCTTGCCGTCGGGTGAGAACACGGGATCGAGATAGAGGTGCTCGCCTGAGGTCAGCGTGTGGGTCTGCCCGGTGGCGACGTTCAGGATCTCGAGGTGGATCGTGTTCATGCTGTCGTCGGAGGTGTAGACGATCCAGTTGCCATCGGGCGACCAGTCCGGCGAGGAGTGGTAGCGGGGACCGTGGGTGAGCTCGGTGGCAATCCCGGTGGCCAGTTCCACTCTCCAAAGGGACCCATGCATGGCGAAGGCGATCTGCTTGCCGTCGGGCGACCAGGCAGGCCACCAGGGCGTGCTTGACGGGGACGGAGGCAAGTAGTAGTTGTGCATGTACTGTCCGCCCTGTTTCGAGGCGGGGTAGACAAGCGGGTATCCGTTCTGGGCTTGGGGGAGGGCGGAAATCGATGCCAAGAGAAGGCAGAAGACTGCGCGCATGGTCTTAATAGTATAAGAGCCGGGCCGGACCGGTGGCGTCGGGACCATCGCAGGTAGCCGGAAGATCAAGAGGCCCTCAGGCCAAGGACGAAGCCGAAGCGGTCCGGTGGTATCGCAAGGCCGCGGAGGCCGGAAACGCCAGAGCCATGGCCAATCTCGCTGACTGCTACCGCTAGTAGGTAACCGCTAGTCCGCCAGCTCCAAGTCGATCCGCTTCTGCCCCGGATCCAACCCGCTGATCCTGAACCGCCTCACCTGCCCTGCCTTCAACCCATCCGCCGCCTGGCCGGACCCGGCACTCCCCGCCTTCCACTTCGCTGCCAGCATCGCCGACAGCGAACCCAAATCCGTACCCCCGCCTCCGGACGCCTGCGGACCCGCGCCCTTCGCCTCGCCCATCCGGCACACGCCCGTCACGCCATCGGCCAACTCGATCTTCACCCGGTCGCGCCGGCCATCGACGACGCGTCCTGTGACCAGATCGCCCACCTTATGCTCGCCGATGTACTCGTCGGCCGACGTCGGTTCGAGCTTCTTCATGTTCAGCCGGAACCGCCGGCGCTCCTGATCGATCTCGGTCACCTCGGCCCGGACAATCTGGCCCACCTGCAGGACATCCTTAGGATGCTGGAGCCGCTTGCCATGCGTGATGTCGCCGATATGGATCAGTCCCTCGACGCCCTCGGCCATTTCCAGAAACGCTCCGAACGCCGCGAGGTTCGCCACCGGCAGCTCCACCGCCGTCCCCACCGGATACTTCTTGACCGCTTCCTCCCACGGATCGCCCAGCGCCTGCTTCAACCCCAGTCCGATCCGCTTGTCATCCGGCTTGATGGTCAACACTACCGCGTCCACCATCTCGCCCGGCTTGAGGATATCCTGGGGCCGCCGCTGCTTCTTTGACCACGACATCTCCGACACGTGGATCAACCCTTCGACGCCCTGTCGGATCTCGACAAACGCGCCGAAATCGGTGACGCGCGCCACCTTGCCGCGGACCCGGTCGCCGGTCTTGATCTCGCGCAGGGCGACCGTCCACGGATCGTCCTGAAGCTGCTTCATGCCAAGCGAGATCTTCCGCGTGTCGCGGTTCACTTTGAGGACCTTCACTTCCACCGGGTCGCCGATCTTGACCACGTCGGACGGCTTCACGCCGCGCGTCCAGCTCATGTCGCTGACGTGCAGCAGTCCGTCCACTCCGCCGAGATCGACGAACGCGCCGAAGTCCATGAGGCTCCGGACCGTCCCCCGCAGCACCACGCCCTCCTGGACCGCGTCGAACGCCGCCTGGCGGCTGGCCGCCGCGCGCTCTTCGAGAATCGACCGGCGGTCGAGCACCACGTCTTCCTTCTCTACATCGAGCTTGGTGATGCGGCACTCAATTTCCTGGCCCACCATCTTGTCGAGCTCGGCCTGGTCGCGCGCGCCGCTGCGGGAGGCAGGTAAAAATGCGCGGACTCCAACATCCACCCGCAGTCCGCCCTTCACCACTTCGCTCACCGTTCCGGTGATCACCGACTTGTCCGCGAACGCCTTCTCGAACCCGCTCCAGTCCTTCGGGATCACGATCCTGATCGTCGAGAGCTTATGGTATCCGTTGTCGTCCAGCGGACCCGCGGTGACCCTCACCGTGTGGCCCGGCTTCACGCGGACCTGGCCCGAGGAGTCGCGCACCTGGTCGAGCGTCAGAATCCCTTCGTGCTTGCGTCCAATGTCAACGTAGACGCCGTCCGGAGTGACCGAAACCACGGTCCCCTCCAGCGCAGGCAACGCCTGGTCTCCTGTTCGAGCAGGAGCCCGGTGCTGCTGCTCGTACTCGTTCAGGATTTCGGCGAATGAGGTTTCACCGGCCGTGGACACAGTGTCATCCGCGGTGGCGTCGATCGGATTCTGCAAATTCATTGACAAAGGACAGCGAGAGAACTCTGCTCATTTTGGCACAATTGAGTTGATCGATGCCGGATTCACCAGCCCTGCAGGCCTCGCAACCGCGTTGGCTCCGGGTGCGTCCAGAGGACGTGGCTTGGCTCGTGCTGTTCATCTCATTGGCACTTGCCAGTCCTGGCCCCTCGCCTGGCGAGTGGCAACTGCTGGCGGCGATGGCGGTGTTCCAGGTGGCTGAACCGCGGTTCGTGTTCTTCCGCTCCCATTCCGGCGTGCTGACGGCGATCGCAGTCAAGCTGGCGCTCGCCTATCTGCTGATCGGCGTGACGGGGGGAATCGCGAGCAGCCACTTCCTGATCCTGATCGTGCCGGTGGTGGCCGCGGCGACTTCGCTCGGCGCCTGGGGAACCGCGATCGCGTGCCTGCTCTCCGCGGCCTCCTACCTTTCGTTTCTCCTGTTCCTCGACTGGAACCGGTTCGAGATCCCGCCCGATCAGGTCCGCGAGATCTACCTGCGGATCCTGATGATCGCCATGGTCGCGCTGCTCACCCACCAGCTCGCGGCGGCGACGCGTGGGCAGTACCGGCAGTACGTCGAAACCGCCGCCAAGCTCGAGATCGCCGAAGCCGCCGCGCGCCGCTCGGAACGGCTCGCCGCGCTGGGACAGCTCACCGCCGGACTCGCGCATGAGCTTCGCAATCCGCTCGGAACCGTCAAGGCAAGCGCTGAGCTGCTCGGCCGCAATCTCCCTCCTGAGAACGAGATCGCGCGTGAGCTGGCCGGCTACATCACAACCGAAGTCGACCGCACCAACTCGCTCGTCACGCGCTTCCTCGATTTCGCAAGACCCCTTGCGGTCCGCCGCGCCGAAGGAGACCTGAACCAGACAGCCGACGCGGCCATTGCGGCGCTCACCCGAAGTCCAAGCGCGCCGGGAATCGAGATCCACCGCAATTACTCGCCGGACATCCCGCGGTTCGCGTTCGACTCCGAACTGATGGAGCGCGTCTTCTACAACCTGCTTCTCAACGCCGCGCAAGCGAGTCCCGAGGGCGGCACCGTGACCGTCAAGACGCGGCCGCTGCCCGGAGCCGTCGAGGCGAGCGTGATCGACCGCGGATCCGGCATCAACCCCGCAAACCGTGAGAGCATCTTCAATCCCTTCTTCACCACCAAGCCGGACGGCGTCGGACTCGGACTCGCCATCGTGTCCAAGATCGTTGACGAACATGGTGGACGCATCGAGGTCGAAAGCGAGCCCGGCGCTGGCAGTTCCTTCCGGGTCATCCTGCCTGTGTCATGAAACCGCGAATCCTTATCGTCGAAGACGAAGACAAGCTCCGCCGCGTGATGGAGCTCCAGCTCCGCTCTGCGGGATACGAAGTAGATCAGGCGCGCTCGGCCGAACTCGCCGTGCCATCGATCCCGGCCGCGGACGTGATCCTGTCGGACCTGAGGCTCCCCGGCATGACGGGACTCGACCTGCTCGCGCAGATGAAAAAGATGCACGCCACCGCGCCGCTGGTGGTGATGACCGCGTTCGCCTCGGTCGAAACCGCGGTCGAGGCAATGCGCGCGGGCGCCTTCGACTTCCTGCCGAAGCCGTTCTCGATGGACCACCTGATGGCCGTGGTTCAGAAGGCGCTCGATTATCGGGCGCTCACCAACGAGAACCGCTCACTGCGCGGACAGCTCGGTCCGAGGTACGACTTGAGCCAGATGGTCGCCAGCGCTCCGGCCATGCAAGAGATCGTTCGCACCGTCGAGCGCGTCGCGCCCACCCGGTCCACCGTGCTGCTGGTCGGGGAGTCCGGCACCGGCAAGGATCTGATCGCCCGCGCGATCCACTATCAGTCGCAGCGGCGGGACCGCCCGTTCGTCAAAATCAACTGCACCGCGATCCCGGAGAATCTCATGGAGAGCGAGTTGTTCGGCTACGAGAAGGGTGCGTTCACCGGAGCCGCCACGGCCAAGCCGGGCAAGTTCGAGCAGGCCGACACCGGCACGGCGTTCTTGGACGAGATCGGCGACGTGCCCTTGGGGATCCAGGTGAAGCTGCTCCGCATCCTGCAGGAGCGGGAACTCGAACGCCTGGGATCCAACCGCACGCGCCAGGTGGACGTGCGAATCATCGCCGCCACCAACGCCGACCTCCGTGCCGCACTCGGCACCGGCGCCTTCCGCGAGGATCTCTTCTACCGGTTGAACGTGATGCCGCTGCGCATTCCGCCGCTGCGCGAGCGCAAGGAAGACATCCCGGAACTGGTCGAGCGGTTCGTCCGCAAGTTCGCGGCAGAGTTGGGATCCGCCGCGGATTCGATCAGTCCGGAGGCGATGCAGCTCCTGGTGGACTACCATTGGCCCGGCAATGTCCGGCAGTTAGAAAACGTCATCGAGCGCAGCCTGCTGCTGTGCCAGGGAAACCGGCTGGACACCGCCGACATCCGGCTGGACACCACGGCCAAGCCGGCGGCCAACATGAGCGGCCACTTTCTGCCGGAGGGCATGACGCTCGACGAGTACGAGCAGGCGATCCTGCGGGAGGCGCTCCGCCGGGCGAACGGGAACAAGAGCCAGGCGGCGCGGATGCTGGGATTGACGCGGAACGCTCTTCGCTACCGGCTGACACAAATGGGGATTGAGGCATGAACTCAAGGCGCATGCCGGGATTGAGGACCGGGCGCCGTCCGCGGCGCCACCACGATCGCGCACAACAGGAACAATAGCCACTCGACTGGCGTGCGATACCGGGCCAGCGGCAGGACCAGATAATACGGAAGCGGAAACAGAACAAGCAGCAGCCCGGCCATCCGCGGTCCGTCTCCGCCCATCCGGATCCACCACAACAACAGCCCGGCGAAACCCAGCACGGTGACTACCTGGACCGCGCCGGTCTGGACCTGCCACCGTAGCTCCGGAAACCAGAACAGGGCCACGCGCCGCGCTGCCAGCTCAGTGAACACGCCCGGATTCGTGCGCATCCACGCGAGCGCCTGCTCCATCTTTTGCCGGTTGTAGGCCGCCTCACCCATCTCGAGGATCTTCGACCGCTCGTCAAGATCGTGATACGGATGAGACGACGTGATCGCGATCTCTCCGTCGCCATCCGCCAGCGCATACTCATGGTTGGCGAGCGCGAGTTCCATGCCGAAGTTGCTGCGCGTCCAGATCCATTCCCCGAGTTCCAGGCGGTTGCGGACCGCCCATGGAAACAGCACCGACACCCAGCAGCCCGCCAACACCGCAAATCGCGCGATCATCGCTGGCTGCCGCCACGCTCCGATGAGTCCCAGCGAGATCAGGAACGGGAGGAGAGTCGGCATCGTCAGGCTCGCCAGCCCCCACAAGAGCCCGGCACCAGCCGCGTGCCACCAGCCAAAGGACCGCTGCCAGATCCGCACGCCGGTCCCCATCGACACGATCAGCAGTACTCCCGCCAGTGGAGCCTCCCAGCTCCCTGACGTCTGCGCCCAGAACTGAATGGGCAGCGCGGCGCCCAGGATCCCTCCGATGATCCCGAGCCGCCGCGGCAGGCCCAATGCGCACGCGACCCATGGAAACAGCGAAAATTGCAACGCCATGAGCACACATGCCAACACGGAAGCGGCTGCGGAAGCCTCCGGCGTCACACCGAAGGAACAGGGCACCGCGCTCAGGATCAGCGGATAAATTGGCGCAACGTGGGCGGTGGGACCTCCGGCCTGCCTCCACACTCTCGCGAACGCACTGTCCTGGCACAGCGCAACCGCTACGTTCTCCACCTCGCCCCGCCCGAATGTCTCGTGCTTTGTGCCCCACAGAGCGGCCGGAGCGCGGACGCTCAGCGCGAGAACAAAGATCGCCAGCGCAGGACGCCACCTGATCATGCAGCCGGCGGCACCACCATCACAAGATCGTGGCACTCCGTCACGTCCGGAATCTCCCATTTGTTCAGCATCTTCGCGATCCCCGCCTCGGGCACCACCTTGTCCCGCTGCCGGTTCTGCCGGTAGAGGACCTCCTTCGGCGCCTCGACATAGACGATCTCCACGCGCGCGCCGTAGCTCGCAAACAGGTCGATTGTGCGGCGCCGCAAGTCCCGGTTGAGGCTGCATGCGTTCCACACGAATGGACGCCGCTCCCGCAAATACCCACGAGCCTGCTCCCTCGCCTCGGCTGCCACCTCGCCTTGCGGACCCCCGTGCGGTATGCCACGCACTTCCCGGATCCGGTCGAGTGACACCACCGGCCAATCTGGGCGGTTCTCCCGGATCCAGTGATCCTTGCCTGCGCCGGGCAAGCCGGCCATCATGGTCACCTGCGTCACGGTGGAGTCGAATGCGTGATACCGGGGATCCCGGCCCTCACTGCGGAAATACTCGAACCGGCTGTGGCCGGAGGCGAACGGGAATGGCCGCTCCAGGCATCCCAGCTCGGCGCAGTATTCGCGGAACAGTGCGACGTTGTCGAGCAGCGCCCGCGGATCCTGGCAGATCCGGCCGCGCGCATCAGCTTCGGCAAGCACGCACAGCAGATCGCACTGCGCGGTCTGGCTCGCCCGGATGGCAGTCTCCTCGGCCCCGTCTCCGAGTCCATGCATCGGCGCCATGTGGTGGCGGACCAGCCCGCACACCGCCTCGCGCTCCTCAAACGGAATGCCGATCTCCCACAACAGCCGCCGCGCATCCAACGCCCCACGCGCCGCGTGGCCACGGCTGGTGATCCGGCCGTCCTCCCGGCGGGTGCACTGGGGCTTAGCGATGTCGTGGAGCAGCACCGCATGGTAGACAATCCGCCGCCGGATCTCATCAAGAGTCCGCCACCCGGCCAGCCCTTCGAGTTCCGTAAGGACCATGCCGAGGTGGGTGAACACGTCCCCCTCGGCGTGGTGGACCGGATCCTGGGGACACCGCCGCAGCGCGTCCCAATCCACCGGCCAATCAGGCAAACAGGTCAACGCCATGGGATAAGAGGTTCGGCACGATCGGGCGCGACTGCCAGTGGCTTTCTGAATCAGCCACGGCAGTGAGGAAACTTGCCCGTACCCATTTATATCGGCCAAGGACCCGCCCATCTTCCTCCCATTTGACGTAGATGCCCTCCATCTCGCCGGAGTCATCGGTCTCACGGAGCACCCGGATGGAGTCGAGGCCGAGCTTTTCGCACTGCTCGCACAGCCGGACCCTCCATTCGGGCGTCTTGTAGGCCGAAACGCCGGCAAGCTGGCTTAACTCATCAATGCGGAAAAACCGTCCGGATCCGATCACGGGAACCGAAAAGACCGGCACGCCCCGTAAGAGGTCCCTCCGCCGGGGGGTGGAGAGGAAGTCGCCCGCGACCCGGTCGAAGACATCGAACTCCAGGAAGTAGTGCGGCAGCGAGTCGTAGAAGATGGTATGCTTGGCGTACACCCACTCGCCGTACATGACGTAGCGGCTGCCGAGCACCGCGTAGAACGGCTGGGCGTGAACTCCCGCCCACTGCTTCAGAAGATTGAAGTGGCGCTCGCGGAAACCGCCCATGAGGTAGTGGCCGCGGCTCTGCAGGAGCAGGGAGCCGTTCCCGTCGAAGCTGATCGCGCTATTGGCGCCGTCGACCTTTTCTTCCACCACCAGGTGGCGCCCTTCGAGGTCACCGAGGTGGACCTGTTCCAGATCCTCGTCGCCGGGCTGGAGCCGGGACCCCTCCAGATGCTGGGTGCGCGGGTACTTGAGGAGTGGAGTCAGGGGACCGGACCCAGCCATCGTAAGCTTTGATGGTACCGCGGGCGGGGCGGCGTGGTAGGATCTGAATGGCATGATCGCGTATCCAGCAAAGGCTAGAACCGGGAGCGATGGACGTCTGACCTTGACGGTCCCCACAAGCATTCCCAACACCGATGTGGACGTCTTGGTTGTTGTTGATCTCCAGCCGTCTGCATCGCCGGACTTGGCCGACGAGTGGCCGCCCGGTTTTCTCGACAAATACTTTGGGGCGCTAGCCGGCCAGGGGTTCGAGCGCCATAGCCAAGGTGAGCTTCAAGAGAGGTTGCCGCTCGAATAGGGTTGACCGTGTACCTCCCTGACTCCAACGTTTGCATCCAATACCTCAACGGTAGATCTCGCCGGGTTGCGGATCGAATGAAGGAGGTCAGACCGTCTCTGGTGAAAATGTGCTCGGTCGTGAAGGCGGAACTGTACTACGGAGCCGAACGCTCCGTGAACCCGGACAAAACACGTGCGCTTCTCGAGAGTTTCCTGAACCAGTACGAATCGCTGCCGTTCGACGATGCTGCTGCGAGGGAGTATGGCCGGCTCCGCGCCGGCCTTGCGCGACGTGGCATGCCGATTGGCTCCAACGATCTGATGATCGCTTCGATCGCAGTGAGCCGCAGCATGATCGTCGTGACGCACAATATCTCCGAATTCAGCCGGGTGCCCGGAATTCTGATCGAAGACTGGGAGGAATAGGCGGCTTTACTCGATCCGCCTATGCCGACCGGCGCAACGGCGCCTCCTCGGCCGGCCGGCCCGGCGCCTGCAACACGGGCGCACCTCGAGGTCCGGCAGGTGCAAAGAGCAGCCACTCGATCAGCAACCCGAGCCCGCCCAGAATCGCCAGCCAGTACCAGATGTCACGCGACGACGAGCCCCACTCCCGCGCCCGCGGGACGCCCCGCCGCGCGGTCGAAGGAGCGGTCCACAAAGACTCCGGGACATCGGGCAAGGTCATCGAGAACACCTGCTCACGCTCCGCGGTCCGCACGCGCACGGTGCCGGGCTTGGCCGAAAAGAACCGGATTGACTGCCCGTGGACCGAATGCGGCAGCACCACGCCATCATCACCCTTCACTTCTACCTTGGCGGTCTCGGCTTCCGATCCCAGCGGTACCGTCACGCTCCCCGCCGCCGATGCGTACACCCCCGCGATCCGCAGGCTGTCGGGTGCAAGCCAGCGCAGGATGTTCGCAAACAACAACGGTGTCGCCAGCTCATAGCGTAGCGCCGACCGCATCGGATGGAATCCGAACACCACCAGTCCAGGCCGCGCGCCGATCACCGGACCCACGGATGACGAGGCAATCGCGCTATCGCCTGATCCAAGCTGAAGCGTGCGGGCGGCTTCAATGCGGAAGTCGCGGGTATGGAGTCCGGCGGCGATTGGATGTCCGGTGGTCCAGCGGTCGAGCGTCACCGCGGCGTAGTTCGGCGTGGCGGCAAGCGGCGCCCCGGCAGGGGGATCGAGAAGCACCACCCGCTTGGGCATCGGATTCGGCAGCACGCGGTCGGCCACGACAATCGCATCCGCGGGTTCCTGCGGACACTGTGGACCTGGCTTGTAGGTGGCCTGGACGAAGGGATGGGAGTCGAGCAGCGGCTTGAGCAGCGCCGGATCCGCGCCACAGACCACAACCGGGACAGCAGGTTGTGGTGGCAGCTCCAGCAAGGCGCGGTCGTCAGCCGGAAACGCGTCGCCCCGGGTGCGGATCCGTGCTTCGAGCATTCCAGCCGCGCGCGTGCGGAGCTCGAACGAAGCTTCGGTTTCAGCCCCCGGCGCGACCCGCAATTGGCGGCTGCCCGAGGGCGAGCCTCCAAACTGGATCGCAAGGTCGGTGGGATTGGCTGCGCGTCCGTAGTTCCGCACGGAGATGAAGATGTGCCACAGGTCGGGCTCGGAAGTGGACCGGCGCAGTCCGATCTTCCGGATCCCGGTGTTTTCCGGCGCTCCGCTCACCGCCAGTACCCGCAGGTTGGCCGGTGCTTCGAATCCGCCCGATCCATCCCGCTGAATCTGCCGTCCCGCGCCCGCGAACACGATCTCGCCGCTCCGTTTCGCGCCTCGCGACTGTGCGCGCCGGGCAAAGTCGAACGCGGTGCCCAGATCGAGTGCGGCGTTTCCCGGCCGCGCCGCCCGGATCGCCTCTTCGACCTTGCGGCGGTTCATTTCAAAGGCGGTGGCGGGCGTGGCCATCGTGTCCGCGTAAGCGACCATAACCCGGTCGGTGGGCGGGATCACCTTGACGTAGGCCAGGGCTTGGCGCCTCGCCTGCTCGATCAACGGCGCTCCTGCATCGGTAGCCGCCATCCAGCTCGATGTGTCGATCAGAAGCACGTGGTCGCGCGAGCTGGTATCCGGGCTGCCAATGCGAAGCTGCGAAATCGCGAGCAGCAGGCACGCAATCGAGGCGAGCTGCAGCAGCAGTGAGGGCCACTGACGGATCCGGCGGCGGCTGGTGGATTCCACCGGCTTCCGCGCGGCGTTCCAGAACCGCAGCGCGAATACGGTATTCTGGCGGCGGGACCGGTCGAGCAGGTACAACGCGACAACAACGGCCGAGGCGGCGGTAAACAGCGCCAGAAACTCGGGGAGGCTAAGGTTGAAGAAGAACAAGGACTACATCGCCAGTGTACTTCTGATCCTCCCGGCGCTGCTGGGACGCTACCATGGAAGAAGTGTTTCGCGTCTGCGTGTTCTGTGGGTCAGGGTTCGGCCGGAACCCTGCTTACCGCACGGCGGCAGGTGAAGTGGGACGGCTGATCGCCGCACGGGGAGGCGGGCTCGTCTACGGCGGCAGCCATCTCGGGCTCATGGGGGTGGTCGCCGACGCCGCGGCTGCGGGGGGCGCTCCGGTCACGGGCGTGATGCCCGAGGTTCTGGTGCAGAAGGAAGCCGCGCACACGAGCCTCGCGGACCTGCGGATCACAGCGTCCATGCACGAACGCAAGGCGGCGATGGCGGACATGGCGGACGCGTTTCTCGCATTGCCCGGCGGAATCGGAACGCTCGACGAGCTGTGCGAGATCATCGCGTGGGCGCAGTTGGGAATCCACTCCAAGCCCATTGGACTTCTCGACGTCGATGGCTACTGGGAGCCGTTCCGGGCACTGCTCGGTCACGCGATCGCGGAGGGATTCATCAAGGAGAAGCACCGGGATCTCGTCCGCTATGACTCCGATCCGGGGCGGCTGCTGTCCGGCCTTGGACTGCGGGCATAAGCCACGCCCATAAGGGTGTACTGTGAATAGGTGATTTCCGCGGCGCGCCTCGATCCGTATGCTTGGATACAGGCACAACCATGGCGGATTTCTACCAGACCGGAATGGTCCCCACGCTCCACAGACTGACACCCAACGGTGTCGAACGGTTGGAAGCGGAACTCGAACGCCACGCACGCACCCGGCCCATCGGCCTTGTCCTACCCGCACTCTACTCGGAGTTCGAAAAGCCCGCGATGCCGCGAATCATTCAGGAGCTCCGCAAAGTCCGCTATCTTCAACGGATCGTCGTGGCGCTGGGACGTGCTGAACCCGCGCAGTACCTCCGCGTGCTCGACCTGTTCCGCGACTTCTACACACCCGTGGATGTGATCGACATCGAAAGCGGGCGCATCCAGGCGCTGCTGCGAATGCTCGAAGAGCGCGGCCTGTCGCCGGGGCCAGACGGAAAAGGCCGCTCCTGCTGGCTCTCCTACGGACTCGTGCTGGCGGCGGGCGACTGCGAGGTCATCGCGTTGCACGACTGCGACATCGTGAACTATGACCGGCAATTGCTGGCGCGGCTCTGTTTCCCGGTCGTTCATCCGAACCTCGGCTTCGAGTTCTGCAAGGGCTACTACGCGCGGGTCACCGAACGCATGCATGGCCGGGTCACGCGGCTGTTCTTCACTCCGCTCGTCCGGTCGATGATGGGGATGCAACCCGGTTCGTCATTCCTCCAGTTCCTCGACAGCTTCCGGTACGGACTCGCGGGCGAGTTCGCCATGAACGCGGATTTGGCGCGTGTCAACCGGATTCCATCGGACTGGGGCCTGGAGGTCGGCATCCTGGCCGAGATCTTCCGCAATTGCGCCACCGCGCGAACATGCCAGGTGGATCTCATGGATAGCTACGAGCACAAACATCAGGACCTGTCGGCGGGCGACCCTGGCAAAGGGCTTGCCAAGATGGCTTCCGAGATCGCCAAATCGCTGTTCCGCACCACCACCTCGGAGGGCATGGTGTTTACCAGCGAACAGTTCCGCACGCTGCAGGTCCGCTATGTCCGTATGGCGCAGGACACCATCGCGCGCTATTACGCCGATGCGATGCTCAACGGGCTGCAGTTCGACCGCCACGCCGAGGAGGCGGCTGTGAACGTGTTTGCCAAGAGCCTGTCGCGAGCGGCCGAGGAGTTCCTCGCGGATCCGCTCGGTGTCCCGCCCATCCCGAACTGGAACCGGGTGTTGGCCGCGATCCCGGAATTCTTCGAACTGCTCCTGGACGCGGTAGCCAGGGATTCACGGCGCTCCCTGCGGCTGGCTTCCTGAGATGACTGGCACGCTGAGCGGGTTGTTGTCGAGAACGCTCGACCGCCTGACGGCGCAGGTGGCCTCCCTGCTGCCCCCACTGCTTGCTGGCGCCATCATTCTGCTTGCAGCCTACATCCTGGCGGTGGCTTCGCGATGGATACTGATCCGCCTGTTCAAGGGCGCCGCCATCGACCGCTTCCTGCGGCGCAGCGGACTCGCCTTCATGCTCGACCCGTCAGGCCGGCTTCGCGCCGCGCATATTGCGGCTGAGGGAGCCTACTGGGGATTTCTGACGGCAGGCGGGCTCGGCGCGTTGAGCATCGTCGACACACGGGTCACCGAACGGATGCTCGAAGGGTTCGTATTCCTGCTGCCGCGCCTGATCCTGGCGGCGCTGGTGCTGCTGGCCGGCGTGTGGCTGTCACACTCGCTGAGCAAGACCGCGCTGGTATGGTCGGCCAACGAAGGGATTCCCGGACCGATGCGGATCGCCGCCGCCGTCCGGGTGCTGGTGATCCTGGCCTCGGCAGCGGCCGCCGCCGAGCACCTGGAGTTCGCGAGACCGGTGTTTCTCGCCGCCTTCGTCATCGTTGCTGGCGGGATCGTCCTCGCCGCGGCCATCGCGGCCGGACTCAGTCTACGGAAAGGCGGCCCGGACAATCACCCGTGACCGCCGCTGAGCAAGCTAAGTACCGCGTTGTTCCATTCCGCCGGACCGCCGGAAATCAGGAACGGGACATCGACGCTTTCGAGCATCGGTTCGTCGTTCAGGCTGTCTCCGAATCCGGCACTGCGGATCGGGCAGCGCCTCCGTTCGAACAAGGCGGTCAGTGCGCGGACAGCGCCCCCCTTGTCGTTGTTCCCATGGATGTGGTGGAAACGTCCGCCGTGGGTCCAGCGCCAACCCGCGCGGGTGATGCGGGCGAGCAGGGCCTGCAACCGCTCCGGTTGCAAGACCACGAACGCTTCGTCATACTCTCGCCGCGAGGCAAGCAGCGCGTCGTCCGGCGGCAGGCCGGTGAGCCGGCTCAGTTCCTCGATGCTCATCGCGTGGAAGCCCGACACCGGACAGTCCGCCGCGACGGACTCGGCCCGGAGGGCCGCGACGAGATCCGGATAGCGGGCTCCCCATTCAAGCACTTCATAGCCGTCGCGGATCACTGCGCCATCGATAGCGCCGCCGAAGTATCCAATGGGGATAAACGCCGCGCCGCCGTTCTCCACAACGAATGGGTGCCGGTTGCCTGTCAACGAACGCAACTTCTCGATTTCGGCGCGCGTCTTGCTGGAGACCATGATCCACGGGATGTCCCTGGCGGCCAACAGTTCGACGGCGGGCAGCGCGGCCTCCCACGAATAGCTCCGCGTGTCCAGAAACGTGCCGTCGAGATCGGTGAAAATCACTATCATGGGCCGCAAACCAATGTACGCCTTGAAGGCGCGCGGGTCCATACGGTAAACAGGTGACAGCGAGGGGAGGATGGCGATGAAATCTCCGGCATCGATGGCACTGCTTGTGGGATTCGGCTCGCTCGTGTTCCTGTTCGTGGCCCTGGGCGCGGGCGCGATGCGGAGAACCGAGGAAATGCACCGCCTGATGACGGCCGCGCAGGAGGCGCACGAGGAGGTGGACAAGGCGTTGCGCGATTTGCCCGCCGGGATTCATCTCACCGGCACGGTCGTGCGCGACTACCTGCTCGATCCCTCCCGGTCGGCCGCGCAGGAGTACAAGGAGCTCCTGGCCCGCGAGCAGAAGTCCATGGAGCTCCACATGACGCAGCTCAGCGCTTTGCGCACGGAACAGCGCGACATGGTGGAGCGTCTGCAACGCGAGATCCAAGCCTACTCCGATTCATTGGATCCGATGCTCAGTTGGTCTCCCGAGGACCGGGTCGCCAATGGCTACTGGTTTCTCCGGAGCAATGTGATCCCGCGGCGTCACGCGATCATCAAGCTGACGGGGGAACTGCGCTCGCTCAACGACCAGACTTTGGCGTTCGAACGCAAATCCGTCGACGCGGGCAGA
>VFZX01000101.1 GCA_016871015.1 Acidobacteriota bacterium
GCCAGGAGGCCTGACCGAGCTCTCGGTCTGGTGGATCCGGCTCGGAATCACACACGAGCGGATCCAGCCCGGCAAGCCGCACCACGGGCCAGGCAGTGGCGGTCAAGATGATTCGCCCGTTCTCCGGCGGATCCTCGCAGGCGGAAGCGCGCTTCCTGCGCGAGGCCCGCATGGCCCGCGCCATTGACCATCCCAACGTGTGCCGCGTGTTCGGCATCGAAGAGCACGATGGCGAGCTGTTCTGCATCATGGAGTTGCTCGAGGGCGAGTCGTTGGCGGCCCGTCTCCAGGCGGGCGGGACCATGACGCCGGCCGAAGCGTTGCCGGTGGCGCTCGGCGTCTGCGAGGGCCTGGCGGCGGCCCACCGCGCAGGCGTGCTGCATCGCGACTTGAAGCCCGCCAACATCGTCCTTTCGCGTGGGCGGGCGGTGATCATCGATTTCGGCCTCGCGGCGGCGCTCTCGCCCGAAGCGAGTCTCACTCCGGCGGGCGAGGTCATCGGCACGCTGGCCTACATGGCTCCGGAACAACTGGCCGAAGGCACGTCGAGCCCGGCCTCCGATATCTACGCGCTGGGTGTGGTGATGCATGAGATGCTCACCGGGCGCAGGCCGCACTCCGCGCGTTCACCACTCCGGCTGGCGGCGCAGAAAGCCCGCGAATCGCACCGGACTCTGGAGGTGCCCGCCAGCGCCGGCGTCCCCTCCGTATGGCGCGAAGCGATCCATCGCTGCCTGCGAGCGGATCCCGCCGAACGTTACCCCAATGCTCGCGCCTTGGCCGCGGCTTTGCAGCGCCGGCGGCCGAGCGCGGGTTTTGTGCTGCGCCAACCTCGCGTGCTGGCAGCCGCACTCTCGCTCACGGTTTTGATCGGTGGCTGGACCGGTTGGCGTTTGCTGCAGCGAGACTACACGCCGTTGCCGGCAGCCCGTGCCACGTACGATCAGGCGCAAGCCGCACTGTCGGAGGCCGCTCCGCTCCGCGCGGTCCGGCTGCTGGAGCAAAGCGTGGCCGCCGATCCCGGGTTCATTGCCGCGCGGTGCCTGCTGGCCTCGGCTCACGCTGACCTCGATCAGCCCGAAAAAGCGCGCGATGCGGTGCTCGAAGCCACAGCCAGGTCGGACCGGCGTTGGGTGCTCGGCGCCGGCGAACGGATCGAACTCCGGGCGGCGCGGGCCACCGTGACGCGCAACTTTCGCGAGGCCGCGCAAGAGCACCAGGCGCTGGCGGCGGTGTCCAGGGGACCGCGGCGGACCTTCGCGCTTGTCTCCGCCGCCCATTCGCTCGATCAGGCCGGTGACCGGCAACGCGCGCTGCAGACGCTGCGGAGCGCCGTGGCGGCGGACCCGGACAACGCGGCCGCGCGGGTGCGTTACGGTTCGCGCGGGTGCGTTACGGACTGCTGCTGTCGCGAGCGGGCCAGCAACCCTTTGCGCGCGAGCAGTTCCGCGCTGCGGAGATCGCGTTTGAAAAATCAGGGAATCGGGAAGGATTGTCAGATCTGTTGCTGGCGCGGTCCTCGGCGAGGCTGGGCGGCTACCAGGCAGACCGTGCCGATCTCGAACGCGTGCTGGCGCTGAGCGAGACAACCGGCAACCGGTATCACAACCTGACGGCAAAGTTCCGCATGGCCGTGATCGCCGAACAGCAACGCGACTATGATGGCGCCGTGCGCGTGGCGCGCGAGGCCGCCGAGCAGGCCCGCCGTGAAGGGATGCCGATCGTGGCCGCGCAGGCGCTGGGCGAACTCGGCTACGCATTCGTGTATCTGAAGCAGCCGGAGCGGGCCGCTCCCATCCTGGAAGAAGCAGTGGAGATGGCCGAGCGGGCCAAGGCCACCGGCGTGCTCGCCAGCAACCGCATGCGTCTGGGAGAAGTGCTCGGCATGCTGCGCCGGCATACTGAGGCGCTCGGCATCATGGAGCCCGCCGTGCGCTGGCTGCGGGAATCGGGCAACCGGGAAACACTGCCGCTGATGCTGATCAAGTGGGGCACTTTGCTGGTGTCCACCACGCGCGCGGGCGAAGCCGGAGCGGTCTTCGCGGAAGCGCTCGAACTAGCCACTCGCGACGGCAACGAGATGTACCGGTCCATGGCCGTGCAGCGCATGGCAGGTTGGAATATCGACCGCGATCCGGTGAAGGCGGCGGAGCTTTTCGAGCGTACGGTGGAGATGGGCCGGAAAACGGGGCTGACAGGCTCGCTCTTCCAAGCTGCATCAGCCTGGACAATGCTGGGTCGCTTCGGCCGGGCCGAAGCGTTGATTGCGGAGGGCGACGTGGCCAAGTTGCGGTATCCGCCGGGCGTCGATCGCAATAATCTCGAGTCGCACGTGCTCAGTAGCCGGGCCTATGTGGCGCACGCGCGGGGGCAATGTGAGACCGCCGAAGCGTTGATACGCGACGCCGTCAAGTGGTCTCCGTCGCGCGAACGGGAGATTCACTTGTTGCGGACCTGTGCCACCGATCCCGCGAAGCTACGCCTGAGCCTCGCCTGGCTGGAAGCCGATTCCGGCCGCGTTCCGGCCACCGGCCACTACACTCGGGCCAGGAATGGAGCCGCGATGGCCACCCTCAAACTCGGCCTCGGCAACTGGCGTGGGGCCAAGGACCGGGCCTTGAAAGCTCTGGAAGCGAGCAACACTTTGGGGCTGCGCGTGTTTGCCCTCGAAAGTCTGCTCGTGCTGCGGGCTGCTGAACGACGGCTCGGCAATCAGGCCGAAGCGGACCGTGCCGGCGGCCAGTGCCTGGAGATCTCGCGTGCGTTTGGATTCAATCCGCCGGAGGCATTCGGAGGACGTCAGGATCTGGCGAGGCTGTGGAATCTCGCCCGCCACTGACAACGATGAACAGAATGACTCCGCACGAAGCAGGAAGGCGCGGGCGAAAGGCGGGTTTGCCGAAGTCCTCGCCGAACGTCAGTAGCGTACGTTCCTCGGCGGAGGCGACAGCCCGGACTTCGCTGTCGGGTAGTACGTTAACCGCGACTATCAAGATCGTTACCGCGAAGCGACGCCGAGGTAGAGCCACTGCGTCCACGGTAGCGTTCCGGGCCCTCGCGCGCTACCATGAGTCCGATGTCCACCAGCCGCCGGACGTTCGCCACCGCCCTCACAGCCGCCACCTATCAGCGCATCCGCGGCGCCAATGACCGTGTCGGCGCCGGATTCATCGGGTACGGACTCATCGGCGCGCAGCACGTCCACGACTTCAAGAATCAGCCCGACGTCGACATGGTGGCCCTGTCGGACTGCTACCAGCCGCGCCTCGAGCAAGGCGCTGCTGCTTGTGGTCCGCGCACCAAGACCTACCGCGACTTCCGCAAGATGCTTGACGACAAGGATATCGACGCCATAGTCGTCTCCACGCCCGACCACTGGCACGCGCTCATGTCCATGATGGCCTGCGCCGCGGGCAAGGACGTCTATGTCGAAAAGCCGCTGACCTTGTTCGTCAAGGAAGGACGATGGATGGTCCAGGTGGCGCGCAAGCACAACCGCGTGGTTCAGGTGGGCACGCAGCAGCGCTCGGGCAAGCACTACCAGAAGGCGGGTGAATTGATCCGCAACGGCCACATCGGAAAACTGGTGAGCGTCCGCATGGCGTCCTACCGCAACATCATGCCCGGTTTCGGCGCACCAGGGGATTCCGCCGCTCCCGCCGACTTCGACTACGACATGTGGCTGGGACCCGCGCCCAAGCGGCCCTTCAACCGCCAGCGCGGCATCTATCACTTCCGCTGGTTCTGGGATTACTCCGGCGGACAGATGACCAACCTCGGAGCCCACTCGATCGACATCATGCAGTGGTACCTCGGCGCGCCGGGTCCGCTGGCCGTGGCCTCCTCCGGCGGCCGCGTGGCCTTGCCCGGACCCGGGGACACGCCTGATATCCAGGACGCGCTCTATGAGTATCCAGGCGGGGTCACCGCGATCTATTCCTGCCGCGAGGTCAGCGCCGGCCGCGGAAGTGGCGGTGGACTCGAGTTCTTCGGAACCAAAGGCATGCTCACCATCGGCCGTGGCAGCTTCGAAGTTGTCTCTGACATGCGTGTCGACCCTGAGAGCCTGATTCCGCGCTTCAAGGGACATCCGGGCGGCGGACCACAGGCGGCGGGGGTCAAGCCCGCTCCCTGGACGCAATCGATGAAGGAGCCCGGATCCTCCGACGAGCAGTTCAACCTGCATGTCCGCAACTTCATCGAGTGCATCAAGAGCCGCAAGCGTCCCATTGCCGACGTGGAGGAGGGCCATCAGGTGACCACTGCCTGCCACCTCGCCAACATCTCGCTGCGCACTGGACGGAAGATCCGTTGGGACGCAGCGAAAGAGCAGATCCTGGGCGACCGCGAGGCCAACGCCATGCTCGAGCGCCCGTACCGCAAACCCTGGGACGCCGTGCTGCGATCCCTGATCAGTTGAGGAGGCTGCCATGACCAGGCGCCAGTTCACCGCTTCCACCGCCGCGGCCGCGATGGCCGCGACCACCCCTGCCGCGCGGACCAGCATGGGAATCGCCACCACTTGCTACATGACCGCGTGGCGTCCGAAGGATTGCCTCGAATTCATGGACCACGCCTACTCGCTCGGAGCCGGCGGAGTCCAGATGCAGTTGACTTCGCTCGAGCCCGCCTACCTCGCGCAAGTGCGCGCCAAAGCCGAGCAGTACGGGTTTTTCATTGAGGTGATGGGTCCGCTGCCGCGCCGCGACACCGCGCAGTTTGAGGCCGTCGCCAAGGCCGCCGCTGAGGTCAAGGCGCTGTGCCTGCGCTGTGCCTGCCTGGGTGGGCGGAGATATGAGACCTTCGCAACGCTCGAAAGCTGGAAGGAGTTCGTGGCCACTTCGCACGCATCGATCAAAGCGGCACTCCCGGTGGTGGCCAAGCACAAGGTGCGCCTGGCACTCGAAAATCACAAGGACTGGACCGCCGAAGAGTTCGTGAAACTTCTCGATCACTACCGGGACATCGGAGTCTGCCTCGACACCGGGAACAACATCGCGCTGCTCGATGACCCAATGGAGCTCGTCGACGCTCTGCTGCCCTACACGATTTCCACCCACATCAAGGACATGGCCGTGAAGCGTTACGCCGATGGATTCCTGCTATCGGAGGTCCCGCTGGGCGAGGGTTATCTGGACATTCCGGCGATGTGCGCCAAGATCACGCAGCGGAATCCGAAGGTCCGGTTCACGCTGGAGATGATCACGCGGAATCCGTTGCGAGTGCCCGTGCTGACCGAAAAATATTGGGCCACCTTCCCGGATCGCAGCGGGCGCTACCTGGCGCGGATGCTGCGCGCGGTGGACAAGCACCAGTCCGCCAAGCCGCTCCCGGAGATGGATGGGAAGGACGCCGCCGCGCAGAAGAAGTACGAGAACGACAACGTGAAGTTGTGTCTCTACTACGCGCGCACGCGGCTCAAGCTCACGTGACGCGCCGGGGACTGCTGGCGGGACTGGCGGGAGCCGCGGCTGCGTTGGAGCCGCCCGCGTTGATCAAGCCCAAGCGCCTGAAAGCCGGAGACGCGGTCGCGCTCGTGACGCCGTCCACCGAAGTGATCGAACCCGACGCGCTGATCATGGCGCGCGAGACCTGCGAGCACTTCGGGCTGAACCCGGTGATGATGCCGTCGGTGGGCAAGCGCCAGCCGGACTTCGCCGAATCGGTGAGGAACCGCGCGTCGGACTTCAACGCCGCGTGGGCGGACAAGCAGTTCCAGGCTGTGTTTTGCGTCCGCGGCGGATATGGCAGCCAGCACATCCTGGACTCGATCGACTATGCGATGGTCCGGGCGAATCCGAAAGTGCTGCTGGGCTACAGCGACATCACCGCTCTGCATCTGGCGATCCAAAAGAAGACCGGGCTGGTGACGTTCCACGGTCCGGTGCCGTTGTCCGGGTTTACGGGTTACACGCAGCAGCATTTCCGGCGGATGCTGTTTGAGCCGGGCCCCGCGGGAGTGCTGACGAATCCGGTGGAGTCGAACAAGCTGCGTCCACAACACCGGCTGCGTGCGGTCCGGCCAGGTGTGGCGAAGGGCCGCCTGGTGGGTGGCAACCTGACGCTGATCGCGACCACGATGGGGACGCCGTATGAGATCGAGACCAAGGGGCGGATCCTGTTTCTCGAGGATGTCGGCGAGCAGATCTACTCGATCGACCGGATGCTGACGCAGCTCCGGCTGGCAGGGAAGCTCCAGGAGGCCGCCGGCGTGATCTGGGGCGAGTGCAATGACTGCCCGCCGAAAGACAACAAGCCCAGCTCGGCGAGCGCCTATGGGTTGGGAGAGACCGTGGATAACCTGCTGGGGGACTTGAAAGTCCCGGTGCTGGCGGGGTTGACGATTGGCCACACGGCGGACCAGTTGACGTTGCCGCTGGGGGTCCTGGCGGTGCTGGATGCGGGCAAGGGCGTGCTGCGGATCGAGGAGGCGGCGACGGCGGGCTAGACGATCAGCCCACTATCTCCCGGATCACCCGTCCGCCAATGTCGGTCAATTTCTTGTAGCGCCCCGCGTGGAGAAACGCCAGCCGGTGCTGGTCCAATCCCATCAGGTCGAGGATCGTCGCATGGACATCCCGCATCGGGATCTCCTCCCCGGCGGCCCGGATCGAAAAGTCGTCCGTCTCGCCGAACGTCGCCCCGGGCTTTACGTCGCCACCCGCCATCCACACGGCCAGCGAATACTGATTGTGATCGCGGCCCGGCTTGTCCGTCACCAGGTTGTTGTCGAACGGAGTCCGTCCCATCTCTGAACACCAGACCACGAGTGTCTCATCCAACATGCCGCGCGCGGACAGATCAGCCAGCAAGCCAGCAATGGGCTGATCCACTTCGTGGCAGTGCTTGGGCATCCGTCCCGCGACATCGCCGTGGTCATCCCAGCGGTCGCCGCCCGCGCCATGCAGCACCTTGACGAACCGCACCCCGCGCTCGACCATCCGCCGGGCCATCAGCAACTGCCGCCCGAAGGGTTCGGCCACCGGATCACCCAGGCCGTAGAGTTTCCGCGTTGCCTCGCTCTCCCTGCTGAAGTCGGCGAGGTCGGGCGCCTTTGTCTGCATCCGGAACGCGAGTTCATAAGACGCCACGCGCGCTTCCAGCTCGCTCGTCTGAGTCCGCTCCCCGATGTGCCGCTGGTTCATCCACTGCAACAAGTCGAGTTCCTGCCGCTGCGTCTCCGCCGGCTCGCGTGGACGCAGATCGATGATCGGCGTGTCGCCATTGCGGAACAGCGTCCCTTGAAACGCGGCGGGAAGAAATCCGTTGCCCCAAACGCCCGCGCCGCCGATGGTTGCTCCGCGCCGGTCGCCCAGCACGACGAATCCGGGAAGATCGCGATTCTCGGATCCGAGTCCGTACGTAATCCATGCGCCGACGGACGCCGATCCCGGAAACTGGTTGCCCGTCAGCGTGTGATACACCGCCGGACCATGGTTGTTGTTGTCGACCTTGATTCCGTGGATGAACGCGAGCTTGTCCACTTGTCCCGACAGGTGCGGCAGCAGGTTCGACATCCAACGGCCCGACTGGCCGTGCTGGCGGAATGGCGCCACGGGCGGAATCACGCGGTTCGGCGCGGCAGCGAAGGTGGCGATCTCGCCCACCGTCCCCTGCGGCGGTGGAATCTTCTGGCCCGCGAACCGCGTCAGCATCGGCTTGTGCTCGAACAGGTCCATCTGCCCGACGCCGCCTTCCATGAACAGGAAGATGCAGCTCTTGGCCTTGCGGCGAAGGTGTTGTCCGCGCGCGGCCATCGGCTCGGCAGCCGACAGCATGTCAATCAGGGCCAGTCCACCCAGTCCCAGGTAGGAGTCGAGCAGGAACCGGCGTCGCGAGGAAAGTTCATTCGACATAGAGAAACTCATTGGAATTGAAGAGAACGCGCCCAACCGCCGCCATCGTCCCCTTGAATTTATCAAACTGGTCAAGCTCAATGGGCGCTGGAGGCCGGGCGAGCACGACCTCAAACATGCGCGCGATTTGCGCGCGCCGGTCCGGACCGGCTTCCCGCGCCGCCCGCTTCGCCAGGAACTCTGCCTCCTCGTGCACCAGGTCGCCGTTCATCATCGAAAGCGCCTGCAGCGGAGTCGTGGTGGTGCTGCGCCGGTCGCATGACTCGCTGAACACGATTGCATCGAATGAGGCCATCATTGGCAGCGGAAGCGAGCGCCGCTGGAAGATGTAGATAGACCGCCGCCGCGCGTCCTCTTCCTTCTCGTTCGGCTCCCACATCACCGCGCCGCCGCGCCCGTAACGCGCGAAATCGGCCAGGTCCTCCGGGAGCTTGGGAAACATCGACGGACCGTACATCTCCGGGTTCAGCCGGCCGCTCGCGGCGAGAATCGAATCGCGCAGGGACTCGGCTTCAAGCCTCCGCCGGCTGAACCGCGCGAGCAGCCGGTTGTCGGGGTCCTTCGATGCCGCCTCGGCGATGGGATTCTCCGAAGCCTGCCGGTAGGCGGCCGAGGCGAGGATCAGCTTGTGCAGCCGCTTCACGCTCCAGCCGTTTTCCATGAAGCCGACGGCGAGCCAGTCAAGCAGCTCGGGATGCGTGGGCCGCTCGCCATTCTTGCCGAAGTCGGACGCCGTCGCCACGATGCCGCGTCCGAAATGGTGCTGCCACACGCGATTCACCATGACGCGGGCTGCGAGCGGATTGTCGCGGTGCGCGATCCAGCGGGCCAGTGTCAACCTCCAGCCGCGCGTGGGAAATTGGCGGTAGCGGTCGGTGATCATCCCGGCCTGTTCCTCGGATCCCGCAGTGAACACGCGCGGGACTCCGGGTGTCACCGGCTCGCCCGGCTGCCGGTAGTCGCCGCGTGTCAGAATCCGTGTGGGGCCGGGAAACGGACCATTCGGTGGACCGGGAACGTTGCACACCGTCAGCGCGTTCGGCTGCCAGCGGCCCAGCCGCCGGCGGTACACTTCAAGGCTCGCCGACAACTCCGCATGCCGGTCACGCTCTTTGGCATTGAACACCTTCGATGAAGACCGTCCCGCTTCGGCGCGCACATCACCCGTGGTCAGCGCGTCGAAACGGGCCAGTGGATCAACGCCCGGCCGCGCGTACTCCGCCTTCAACTGCGCCATCAGGCCGGACTCGTACTCATCCAGCAGGTCCTTCTCTTCCGGATCCTGTGTCCGGTTGGCGTCCTCCAGCAGCAGGGCATGGCGCTCGCGCACTCCGCGCGGGAACACGCTCTTCTCCCCGCGGCGCATCTCCAGGCGCAGGTCCTCTTTGGTGAGATCGGTCTTTTCGTTCGCGGCCGATTTCCTGGCGGCGATCAGCTTGGGCAGCAGGGCGCGCTCCAGCTTGTCGAGATCGATTTTCTCGGGACCATCCTTGAGCAAACTCTGATACCGCCGGATCTGCGCATCGGCGCGCGGCGCGAAGCCGGGTTCGCGGTAGGGAACGTCGGAGTTCTCCACCTGGATCGTGTTGAAGAACGCCTGAAGGCGGTAGTAGTCGCGCTGTGGCAGCGGATCGTATTTGTGATCGTGACAGCGCGCGCAGCCGATGCTGAGGCCGAGGAAGATCGATCCCGTAGCCGTGGTGACTTCGCTCAGATAGTTCTGTCGCACTTCGTCAGCGACGAGATTCGAGCGGTCCCATGGCGCCACGCGGAAGAATCCCAGCGGCACGTGGCCCTGAACATCGACCGGGTAGTTGTTCCGCGTTTGGCTATGCTCGTCGGCGCCGCCCAACTGCCGGATCACGAACTGGTCGTACGGCATGTCATCGTTGAACGCGCGGATCACCCAATCGCGATACCGCCAGGCGTTGCCGATCGCGCCGTCGCCCTCGAGTCCGCTGGTCTCGCCGTAACGGACGAGGTCGAGCCAATGCCTTCCCCAGCGTTCGCCGTAGCGGGTGTCGTGGAGGAGCCGGTCGATCAGGCGCTCGTGGGCGCCGGCTGAGTTGTCGTTCAGGAACTCTTCCATCTCAACCGGAGACGGCGGAACTCCCACCAGGTCCAGATAGAGACGCCGTGCGAGAACGCGTTTGCTGGCTTCCGGCGCCGGTTTGAGTCCCTCGCGGTCAAGCCGTGCCGCGATGAAGGCGTCGACCGGATTGCGCGGCCACGAAGGATCGCGGACCGCGGGCGGGGCGTGGCGCACTGGCTTCTGAAATGGCCACAGCCACTCACCGTCCTTTTGGGCGGAGGACGCGGGCAGGTTGCGGATCCAGTTTTCCAGCCGCTCGATCTCGGACTTCGCCAGCGTCTTTCCGAACGGCATCCGCGGCGCGATGGCTCCGGTGAGAACTTTGATCAATGGACTGTTCTCGGGATGCCCAGGCGCGACCGCTGCGCCGTGCTTGTTGCCGCCCGCGATCACGGCCGATTCCGACTCCACCGAGAATCCGCTGGTCTTATTCTTTGCCGAGTGGCACTCCGCGCAATGTGCGTCGAGCACCGGCTTCACCGATACCGTGAAGTCCACGCGCGCACCGAAGGCGGGAATGGCCAGGGCGGCCAGCAGAATCCGCATGTCCATATCGTATCAATCGCAAGGCTGGTAAGATGCTCCGATGGTTCTTCTCCTCGCGGTGCTCGACTTGACGCAGGCCTCGGTGTTGGCCGGTCCATCGGAGAAAAAAGCGGCGCAGGTCCTGATCGAGGAAGTGGAACAACGCAGCCACGTGCGCTGGGGCACGGCGGGCGGAGGAGCCACGGTGCGCCTGCAGACCGCTGCGGCCGCGGCCAGTCCCGATGGCTACCGGATCACGGTGAGCAACTCCTCGGTTACCGTCACCGGCAACTCGCCGCGCGGGACTCTGTTCGGCGCCGGGCGTCTGTTGCGGACGCTGCGGATGGCCCGAGGCTCGGTGGCGATCGATTCGCCGCTCGACATCACGTCCGCGCCGGTCATGCGCATCCGCGGACACCAGCTTGGGAACCGGCCCCTCAACAACTCAATCGACGCCTGGAGCACCGCCACCTGGGATCAGTATGTGCGCGATCTCGCGGTATTCGGCACCAACGCGGTCGAGTTGATCCCGCACACCGTGTTCATGGGAGAGGACAAGACTCCACACTTCGTGATGCCAGCGGCGCGGATGCTCACCGAGTCCTCGCGCATCATTGGCGAGTACGGGCTCGACGTCTGGCTCTGGTATCCGGCGCTTGAGAAGGACTACGCAACTCCGGCGCTGCGCGACGCGGCCGTGGCGAAGTGCGAGGAGGTGTTCCGCTCGATGCCGCGGTTGGACGCGGTGTTCGTCCCTGGCGGAGATCCGGGTGACACGCACCCGCGCGACCTGATGCCCTATATAGAGCGTCTCGGCGTGGCGCTTCGCAGGCATCACCCGAAGGCCGGACTTTGGGTGTCGCCGCAGGGATTCGACGACTCGTGGCTCGACGAATTCTTCCGCGTGCTCCGCTCCGAGCCAGGGTGGCTGGCGGGCGTGGTGCATGGTCCCGGGGTCCGGCTGCCGTTGGCGAAGCTGCGCGAGCGCGTTCCGGCGCGGTATCCGGTACGGCTGTATCCCGATATCACTCACACGGTGCGGAGCGAGCATCCGGTTCCGGATTGGGACATCGCCTATGCGCTCGCTTACGACCGCGAGCCAATCAATCCACGCCCGTTCGCCTATGCGCGGATCTTTGAAAGAGCCGCGCCGCATGCCGCCGGGTTCATCACCTATTCGGACGGCACCAACGACGAGGTGAACAAGTTCGTGTGGAGCGTTCTCGGATGGGATCCGAAGACGCCGGTGATAGAGATCCTGCGCGACTACGGGCGGTACTTCATGGGACGGAGCCACGGCGAAGGCGTGGCGCAAGCGATCGCGGGCCTGGAACGCAACTGGACCGGACCGCTGCTCGGCAACGCGGGAGTCGAGAATACGTTGCAGCAGTTGCAGGGGCTGGAGCGGGCTGGAGGTCCACGGCTGCTCGCCAATTGGCGGTTTCAGCAATTGCTGTTCCGCGGATATTTCGACTCGTATCTGCGGAACCGCATGATCCTCGAGGCCGGACTTGAAGCGCGGGCGATGGAGCAGCTCCGCGACGCGCCGCGGACCGGGTCGCTCGCCGCGATGGCTGGCGCGTCGCGTGTCCTCGACGAGGCTTCCTCCGCGCCGCGGTTCCAGGGAGTCCGCGCGCGGCTGTTTGAGCTGGCCGCGGCTTTGTATCAGAGCATCGGTGCGCAGTTGCACTATGAACTGTACGGCGCCAGCCGTAGGCGGCGGGCGTCGTCGCTTGATGGCGTGGACATCCCACTGAACGATGCGGCGTGGCTGCGGAAGCGTTTTGCCGAGATTGGATCGAAGCCCGAGGAGCGGACGCGGTTGGCTGAGATCGATGCGATTGTGAATTGGAAAAATCCGGGGCCGGGCGGCTACTATGACGACCTGGGGAATCCGGCGCTGCAGCCGCACCTGGTGATGGAGCCTGAGTCCTCGCTGCCGGGCGTATCGATGTTAGAGGGCGCGCCGCTCGCCTGGTCGAGTTATGCGAATTCGAGCCGCATCGCGCCCATCAAGATGCGGTACACTGGACTCGACCGGGAAGGCGCCTACCGGGTGCGTGTTGTGTACGCAGGAGAGAACGTGAGCCAGGATCAGGGGATCCGGTTGATGGCCGACGGCGGCCACACGGTCCATCCGTACATGAAGAAGCCTCTGCCGGTGCGCCCAGTCGAGTTTGACGTGCCAGTGGAGGCGACACGCGACGGCGAGCTGGTGCTGGCTTGGGACCGCGAGATTACTCCCAGCGGGCGCAGCCGCGGCGCGCAGGTGGCCGAAGTCTGGTTGATGCGGCGTTAGCGGATCCGGAAGCCTTCGCAGGATTCGGGCGCGGACTCCTGTTCGTCGACGCGCCGGACCTCGGCCCACCGTGGTCCGCGCCAGAGCCAGCCTGCGAACTCGGCGAGCTGTTGATCATTACCAATCGCTAATGCTTCCACGCATCCGTCGTCGAGGTTGCGCACCCAGCCGCGGACGCCGGTCTCATCGGCCGCACGTGCGGCGAAATTGCGGTATCCAACTCCCTGGACGCGGCCGGTGACGAGATAGCGGCGGGCTCGAGTCAGTTTGAGCAAGTTTAATCATATTCTCGCAACTCCGCGGTCACGCTGGCGTCTATACGCGTGGAGGGTACGGAAGGAGAAAGATGACCAAGAAGATGAACGGCGCAGTCGCGATGATCGCGATGCTCGGAACTGTGAACATGGCGCATGGCGCCGACTTGAAGGCAGCGCAGCCACTGCTGGACGCTGTTTCCTCGATCACGGGTGTTCTGATGAACGCGGATCGCGCCGCCGAGCAGGCGGAGGCGAAGGCGCTCGTACAACAGGCTGAGGCTGAGAAACCGGCTGAGACGCCGAAGTCCGGTGAGGAACCGAAGGCTGGCGAAGAGCCGAAGGCCGGTGAAGTGAAGAAGCCACGGTCAGCGAAGAACTCGGTAATCCTGGTCACCTCGGGTGCGGCCGCAGGCGCCGCGGTCGGCGCATCGCTCGGCAAGGGCTCGAAGGGCGCGATCATCGGCGCAGCGGCTGGAGCGGCGGCTGGCTTGATCTACGACCGGATGACTCACAAGAACCCTGGAAAAGTTTAACTGCGCGGTTCTCCTTGGGCAACGCGGGGCGGGCGGCTTCGGAGCGATCCGGGCCGCCCGATTTTTTTTACGGCTGCAGGAAGTCGAAGTCGCAGCCGAGATGTGCTTGCGTGACGTGGTCGAGGAACAGTTTGCCGTAACCGCGCGTGTAATGCGGTTTTGGCCGGACGAAGTTTCTGAGGCGGCGGGCGATCTCTTCTTCCGGCAGATTCACGTCGATGCGGCGGCCCTTTGTGTCGAGGATGATTTCGTCGCCGGTCTCGACGATGGCGAGGGGGCCGCCGATCGCTGATTCGGGCGAAATGTGCAGGACAACGGTGCCGTAGCTGGTGCCGGACATGCGCGAATCCGAGATGCGGACAACGTCCTTAATGCCGCGTTTTAAGAGCTTTGCGGGCATCGGGATCTGGCCCCACTCCGGGAATCCAGGGCCGCCATGGGGGCCGGCGTTTTTGAGCACAAGTACGGTGTTTTCGTCCACCGGAAGGTCGTCGCGGAGCAGATCCGCAAGCATTTGGTCGTGATTGGTGAACACGTGGGCGGGGCCGCGGTGTTGCAGCAAGTGCTGGGAGGCGGCGGTGTGCTTGATCACCGCACCGTCCGGGGCGAGGTTCCCGTAAAGGACAAAAGTGCCGCCCTCGGAGTTCAGCGGGTTGTCGAGGGAGCGGATGATGTTCGCGTCGTAGCAAGGGGCATCGCCGGTGTTTTCGGCAAGGGTCCGGCCGGTGACCGTCGGGCAGTGTCCATGGAGCAGGGGCAGAATGTTGCGAATTAAGGCAGGGAGGCCACCGGCATAGAAAAAGTCCTCCATCAGGTAGTCGCCGGATGGTTTCACGTTCGTCAAATACGGTGTTTTCAGTGAGATTCGATGGAAATCCTCAAGTGTCAATTGGATTCCCAGTCTCCCCGCTATCGCGGTTAGGTGAACCACCGCGTTTGTGGATCCCCCCAAGGCCATCGACACGGTAATGGCGTTCTCGAACGCTTCGCGGGTCATGATCTGGGAGGGCCGCAGATCCTCGCGGACCATCTCGACGATGCGGCGTCCCGACATCTCGGCCATTGCCAGGCGCCGCGAATCCGGCGCGGGGATGCTGGCGCAGCCGGTCAGCGTCATCCCCAGAGCTTCGGCGATTGAGGTCATGGTGGATGCCGTGCCCATCACCATACAGTGGCCGTGGGACCGGGCGGCGCAACCCTCGAATTCGCACAACTCTTCGTCGGTCATCTGGCCGGTCCGGTAGAGGTCGAAGATCTTGCGCATGTCGGTGCCGGAGCCAGTCTTCTTGCCCTTGTAGTCGCCGGAGAGCATGGGTCCGCCGGTGACAAAGATCGACGGGAGATCCGCCGATGCAGCGCCCATGAGCTGGGCGGGGGTGGTCTTGTCGCACCCGCACAACAGGACGACGCCGTCGAGCGGGTTGGCGCGGATCGACTCCTCGACATCCATGGCCATGAGGTTGCGGAAGAGCATCGTCGTGGGGCGCATGAAGACCTCGCCCAGCGAGATGGTGGGGAATTCAAAGGGAACGCCACCGGCCTGCCACACACCGCGCTTCACCGCTTCGGCGACTGTCCGCAGGTGGATGTTGCAGTGATTGAGCTCGCTCCAGGAATTGCAAATCCCGATGACCGGCTTGCCAAAGAAGCTTTGGCGGGAGAGGCCTTCCGAGCGGATATAGGCGCGCCGGGCGAAGGAATAATATTCGAGCGAATCGAACCAGGTTTGCGAGCGGAGCTTCTTGGGGTTGCTGTCCATCCCCAATAGCGTATCAGGCCATGGCAGCGGCGGCGGACTTGGTGCTCCTGCGCCCAGTCCAGTGCGCGAGCGAGTCGCGCAGCGTGGCGATGGTGGCTGGCTTGCTGAGGTATTCATCCATGCCCGCGTCCAAGCAGATCTCGCGGTCGCCCTCCATGACATTGGCGGTGAGAGCGATGATGGGTGTGGAGCGGGCGGGCGGATCGAGAGCGCGGATCGCGGCAGTGGCCTCGAGACCATCCATCACCGGCATTCGCCAGTCCATCAGAATTGCGGCGTAGGAATTCTGCCGCGCCAGCTCGACACCGATAGATCCGTTCTCGGCGATGTCGGCCTGGAACCCGAGCCGCTCGACGAGACGCTGTGTGATCCGCTGGTTGAGCGTATTGTCCTCGACGATGAGCACTTTCCCGGAGGCCGGTTCGGCCATCGGGCGGTCCGAGGCTGCCATCGCTTGAAGAGCGGCGAACAAGGCTGCCTCGCGGAGGGGCTTCGCAACGATCCGGTGAAGGCCGTGCAGCAGGGGCTCGTTGACCCAACTTCGGAAGGCGGGCGGGACCAGAAGGACGACGCCCGCGCCTTGCCAGCCGGGATCCTGCAGGATGCGCTCAGCGGTGTCGAGCTGCGGGGCCCCCGCGACCTGATGGTCGAGAACGATCGCATGATAGGGTCCGGACCGGGCGGCGGTTGCCTGTAGCTGCGCGGCTTCGCAGGCCGCCACCTGCCATCCCCAAGCAGTGGCGAACTCGGTGATCATCCGGGAGGAGGCCGGGCATTCGCACGCCAGGAGGAGCTTTGGGTTGTGCGTGGCTCTGACCGTCAATGGGGGCTGAGTCCCAGGGTGGAGATGGAAGGGCAGGCAAAGGGTGAATTCGGTGCCCTCATGCGGCACGAAGGCCGAGGTAAAAGCGCCCCCGAGGCGTTCGGCGAGCTGTCTGGCGATCGCCAGGCTCATTCCCGCCGGACGCTCGGGACTTGTCCCGCCGATCAATTGGCGTACGGCGACGCGAATCTTGAGGTGGCCTTGGGGGTCCTCGTTCCGGGAGGCGCGCACGGCCAGAGCCCTCACTCCCGGGGGGCGGCCAGCGTTGTCGATCAGGCACTGCACGATCTGGCGGACCCGGGCGGCGTCGCCAATCAGAAGGTCTGGTGTGCCCGGAGCGACCCAGCAGGCCGTTTCGCAGGCTGGAGTTTGGGACAAGTCCTCAATCACCGCGCGGAGAGAGAACGGTTCCGAGGTGAACTCCACCTGGCCGCTCTCGATCCGGGCGTATTCATCGATTTGGGCAATCAGACCCGCGGCCTCCTCGGCTCCGCCGCGAATCTGGTCCGCGCACCCGGTTTGTCCGGCGCTAAGAGGTGTCTCGAGCAGTTTGAGGCTCAGGTTGACGAGACTCCCCACCGGCTGCCGGAGGTCGCCTGCGATGCGGCCCAGCACCTCAGACCGCCTGCTCAGGTTTGCCGCAGCGTCGTTGCGGGCCCCGGCCAAACGCTCTTCCATCTCATGGAGCTGTTGCTCGAGGGCGGCTGCCCGCTCTTCTGCTTTCTGTGCGCGCCGCGCGGGCCGGGGGTCCGGAAACCAACTCTCGGCACCAGCCGCCGATGCGGCCACCGTCACCTGGATCGTCAGCCGGGTTCCGTCCCGGCCGGTGACGCTGTGAGTCCGGTTGGGGCCCGGATCGCGTACGGCCTGTACGATCCACCCGAGCGATGTTCCCGCGAGAATCTCGTCAAAGACCCTGTTGGTCTCAATCACGCGGCCTTCGGGATCCGTGCGGAACCGCGCGACTCCGGACACCTCCTCCAATTCGGCCAAACGCTTCCCGGACTCTGCAAGCCGCCGCTCCGCCTCCGCCCGTGAGGCGGACTCGGCCCTGAACGATCTCTGAAGGACGATCAGGAGGAACGAGAGCATGCAGGCGAGCAGCGAAAGCAGAACCGCGCTGTGCCATTTCTCCTGCGGACCGGAAGCTGCGAGCGCGGAGCGGGTTTCGAACCCGGCGGCGGTACGTCCCCACTGCGAGGCCACCTGGATCAGGTCCGCGCGTGCTTCCGAGACATCCCCGCCGGCCTGCCGCGCCTTGCTCAAATTGGCGACGCTGCGATGGCTCTGCCGCAGCGTCTCGCGGATGGGATCGCTCTTGTGCTCCCAGTCGGCGGTGACCGGATCCGCGGCGCTGCCGTAGTTGGCAAGCGCCTTTCGCCATGCCGCCGCACTGGCGAGCACAGCCGGATCGACGAGCAGATTCACGGACTGCCGGAGCGCGCGCACTTGCGCCGCCTGGCGGCTCCAATACTCCTGGTCCCGGCGGCTGGACTCGATGGCCCCGAGCAGCGTCACACCCAGGTATAAGCACGATACCGCGAGCGGTACTGCCACCCAGGACCACCAGCGTGCAGAAAGACGGCGCTTGCTCAAACGGCAACCTCCCACTTCCATCGGCCCCGCACTGGCCAAAGTGTACCGGGTGTATCCCCTTACGGGCGCGGCCCGGCCCGGTAGAAATCCCGGGCGCGCTCAAAGTATGCCAGCGCTTCGCCGCGCCTCTCCTCAGTGGAATACCTGCCCCGGTCCCGCGTCCGCTGGATGAGCTTGTCGAGCCAATCCACCCAAAACGCAGCATCCGCCGCCGACCACACCGGTTTTCCCGCGACTTGGATCCAGACCGGGCTCGTGTGGGCAAACACCGCCCCATCGTTGAGCACCATGCGGTTCCAGGGGCCCTTGGCGCGGGCCGCGATCCACGAACTCTCCGAGATCTTGACCGACTTGGGCACGGGCGAGACCGCGCGTCCGTTGACCACCAGCTCAAACCCGGTATCCGGCCAAGGGGAGGAGCTTTCGAGCGACACCTGGACCGCGCCGGGTTGGGCGAGATCGATTTGCGATCCGGGTTCCTGGCCGTTGACCGTGAGATAGAGCATGGGGCCGTTGGTGGCGAAGGTCCGTCCGGACTTGAAGGCTTCGAGCCACTTGGCGTAGTCGAGTCCGCCGCCGGTGTAGGCGTAGACGCGGTGGCCACCGGGAATGTAGTGATCGGTCACGTTGGTGAACGCGTCCGAGCCCGCCGAGATTCCGATCCGCCGGCCGCAGTTGAGGAGGCGGTACCACATCTCGACCGCGACCTCTTCAGGATTGTTGCTCATCACGTCCATGGCATTGATGTCGCCATTGGCCGCGGCGGCGGGCATCTCCTTCATGCTCGCGCCGTCGAAGTTGGGAGCGTAGCCGGGATGGGCGTAGGTGGCGGCTCCGCCCTGGGCGATGGCGCGGCGCGCCTGCGCGAAGTTGGGTGGATAGTCCTGCCAGTTGGGAGTGTTGCCGAAGCCGGTGTACACAGGCTCGACGAGGCTCTTCAACCCGTAGAAGCACATGTGGCCGAGGGATCCGCGCATCTCCTGGTTCCAGTAGATGAGATAGGGCGGACGGCTCAGCGGGTGGGGTTTGCCTTCGAAGTGCGCACGGTCGTGAACGTAGCTTCCGCCGGAGTTGGCGACCATCATGTTCGGAAGATTGAGGTCCTCGGCGAGAGTGTAGGTGAGGACGTCTGTGGGAGTGATGTCCTGGTGATGGGGCGCGGTGTAGTTGGCGTGGATATGGGCGTCGGAAGAATACCAGCCGCGGCGCGCGGCGTGGGTCCAGCGGGCGAGCCGGAGGGTGACGGTGGAAGGCGACCGGAGGTCGATGTGGTGGGCGGTGAGCCGGTACTCGATGCCGCGGCTGGCCTCAATGGTCGTGGGACCGGCGGGGAGATCGATTTCGAAGCCGCCTGGGGTATGGAAGAACTGCTCGGCGGGCTCGGAAGCAAAGCGCGAGACGGAGCCGCGCGGGGCATATCCGAGTCCGTCGGAGCCGGTGAGATAGACGCGGGCGGCGGTGGGCTGGTTTTCCTCGTCCCGCAGCTCGACCTTGAGGCGCACCAGGGGGCGGACATCCACGGTGATGCGGTGGCCATCGACCGTCCGTTGATGGACGCCGGGGTTGGGCTCGCGGAGGCGGAACAGGTGGCCGCGGCCGTTGCGGATGGCTGGAATGGTGAGCACGCGCCCGGCGGCGGCGATGTAGGTGTTGCCTTCGCGGAGCAGGTCGGGTGTCGAGAGGGTTCCAATTTCGCGCGAGCGGAAGACGAAGCGGTCGCGGAGGTTGCGGAGGAGAGGCGCGTTGGAGCGGCGGCGCATGAGGACACGGGCCAGGTCGCCGAATCCCGCTTCGCCTTCGAAGTCGAGCTCTTCGAGTCCGGCGTGGTTGATCCAGAAGGTGTAGTCTTCGTGGCCCGGTTTGGACCAGGCGACGGCAGCTTGTCCGCCGCCGAGCTTCCACCAGGCGGTGGCGGTGAGGAGCAGGGCGGTTATGGCTACGGGTGTGCGTCCCATGGCGTTTGATTATAGCCGTTGTTGTTCCTCGGAGCACACGTTCGCGGCCAACTCGGCCAACTCCCTGGGGGTTGGTGAATGGATATAATGACGGACTGCGTGCGGTCATGAATACCCGGTTACTCGGCGGCTCGCGGGTGGTGGCGTTACAGAGGATTGGCGTGTTTACGGCGGGGTTGGTGGTATTGGCGGCGGGTGGGTTGTTGGCGGGGATGGCGGTTGCGGTGCGGGGAGCGAAGCCGCGGTTGGATTTCGGGGCGGCTTGGGCGGTGAATTCAGTGGCGTGGAGCCCGGACGGACGCCAGTTGGCCAGCGGGAGTTCGAACCAGACGGTGAAGGAGTGGGATGCGAGGACGGGGCAGCTCCAACGCACCCTCACCGGGCATTCCCGCGGCGTGAATTCGGTGGCGTGGAGCCCGGACGGACGGCAGTTGGCCAGCGGGAGCGATGACAACACGGTGAAGGTGTGGGATGCGAGGACGGGGCAACTCCAGCGCACCCTCACCGGACATTCCGACACCGTGATTTCGGTGGGGTGGAGCCCGGACGGACGCCAGTTGGCCAGCGGGAGCCATGACAACACGGTGAAGGTGTGGGATGCCGGGACCGGGCAACTCCAGCGCACCCTCACCGGGCATTCCCAGCTCGTGAATTCGGTGGCGTGGAGCCCGGACGGACGCCAGTTGGCCAGCGGGAGTTGGGACAACACGCTGAAGGTGTGGGATGCCGGGACGGGGCAACTCCAGCGCACTCTCACCGGGCATTCCGAGCGCGTGAATTCGGTGGCGTGGAGCCCGGACGGACGCCAGTTGGCCAGCGGGAGCTATGACAACACCGTGAAGGTGTGGGATGCCGGGACGGGGCAACTCCAGTGCACCCTCACCGGGCATATCCGTGATGTGACTTCGGTGGCGTGGAGCGCGGACGGACGGCAGTTGGCCAGCGGGAGTTGGGACGAGACGGTGAAGGTGTGGGATGCCGGGACGGGGCAACTCCAGCGCACCCTCACAGTGAGCGAAAGCAGCGGTGTGGATTCGGTGGTGTGGAGCCCCGACGGACGCCAGTTGGCCAGTGGGAGCGGGGAAAATACGGTGAAGGTGCGGGATGCCGGGACGGGGCAACTCCAGTGCACCCTCACCGGGCATATCCGTGATGTGACTTCGGTGGCGTGGAGCGCGGACGGACGCCAGTTGGCCAGCGGGAGTTGGGACGAGACGGTGAAGGTGTGGGATGCCGGGACGGGGCAGCTCCAGCGCACCCTCACCGGGCATTCCGGCATCGTGACTTCGGTGGAGTGGAGCCCGGACGGACGCCAGTTGGCCAGCGGGAGTTGGGACAACACGGTGAAGATGTGGGATGCGCGGACGGGGCAACTCCAACGGACGCTCACCGGGCATTCCGCCATCGTGACTTCGGTGGCGTGGAGCCCGGACGGACGCCAGTTGGCCAGCGGGAGCAATAACTGGACGGTGAAGGTGTGGGCTGCGAGGACGGGGCAGCTCCAGCGCACCCTCACCGGGCATCGCGGCGACGTGAGTTCGGTGGCGTGGAGCGCAGACGGACGCCAGTTGGTCAGCGGGAGCGATGACCACACGGTGAAGGTGTGGGATGCGCGGACGGGGCAACTCCAACGCACCCTCACCGGGCACTTCAAGGAAGTGCTTTCGGTGGCGCGGAGCCCGGACGGACGCCAGTTGGCCAGCGGGAGTTCGGACTCTACGGTGAAGGTGTGGGATGCCGGGACGGGGCGACTCCAGCGCACCCTCACCCAGCATGCCCTCGGCGTGAGTTCGGTGGCGTGGAGCCCGGACGGACGCCAGTTGGCCAGCGGGAGCATCGACGGCACAGTCGGAGTTTGGGACCGCGATGATGCGGAAAGTGGCTACCTACTTGCTAATCTCAAAGATCCGGAGAAACGGCTGCTCATCAATCCGGGGAATCTGCGCTACGAGTCTTTAGGCGGCCCCGAAGCCTTTGTAGAAGTCTCATTCGGTCCGGATTGGACCAGCCGGTACCGGCTCTCAGACTTGCCAGCGACGCTCCAGGTCCGGAACGTGCGGGAGGCTTCCCGGGAAGAGCTTGACGTCTTTCCTGGCGTACTCACGGAGTCGGCAGCTTACGTGCGGCAACGGCGGGGTACGATTGGGATCGTTTGCCTCGTGTACCTGGTGGGCGTGGGCGGGCTGTTGTTGGGCATGCGCCCGATGACGGCGGAGCAGGTGGCGAAGCGGTTCTTTCCCAAGGCCGGGCTGCCAATCGAGAGAGCGCTCGGGACCGAGGCGCTGGCGCTGCCGGGAGCATTTGCTGCGACTTGGCCTCAACCGGAGGACCAAATTGTGGAAGCAATCGCAAGGCAGCGGCGTGGCCAGACGGGCCGCTACCGGACGTACCTCGTAGGCCGCGAGATCGATCCCGACGTGGTGCGGCGGTTGAGCGGGCGGCTCCAGTGCGAGGTGATTCCGCTGGCGGCTGCGGGCCTCGAACGCGGGCTGGCGGACGACAAGGCCAAAGAGACGCTGCGCGAGATGGAGGAGCCGTTCGTGACGCGGACGGATCCTTACGACGAGTCCCGTGCAGTGACGGACCCCACATGGTTTTATGGCCGTACCGCGATGCTGGGCGAGTTGCCCCCGGTTCTGCGGCAAGGGCAGCACGTGGGCGTGTTCGGGCTGCGGAAGATCGGGAAGACTTCGCTGCTGAGCCAACTCCGGCTGCGGCTGATCGACGTCCCCATGGTGTGGCTGGATTGCCAGGCGTATGAGCCGTTGGCGGTGGATCTGCTGCGTGAGATTCTCACGCGGCTCCGGCGGGAAGTCGCGCGGCTTCAGGGGAAGCAATTGCGTGACCGGCAACCCGGCGGGGACAACCTGAATCAGCTTCGCGATCAACTGGTGGCGCTGCATGAGCAGTGGAGGAAGACGAGCAGCGAGCGGTTCATCGTGATCCTGGATGAGATCGACAAGTGGTTCCCCGACCGGCGCGAGGCGTCGAGCGAACCCGCGCTGACGGAGTATGTGAAGCTTTTTCGAATTTTGCGCGCGGTGGCTCAGGAGCGCGGCGGGATGCTGTCGATTCTGGTGGCGGGGTACTGGCCAGATATGAACCGGCAGAACCTGCTGCGTGAGGCGACGGGCGAGAATCCAATGTACTTGTCCTATCAGGAAAAGTTCGTGGGGTGTTTGCGCGAGGACGAGGCACGGAAGATGATTCGCGAGATCGGGCAATGGAAGGACATTGCGTGGACGGACGATGCGCTGGACA
>VFZX01000102.1 GCA_016871015.1 Acidobacteriota bacterium
CACTTCTCCGAAGACCTACGACACCCTAGTCGGGCGCACCACATCCCCACGGAAGGTAGCACAACAGGTTGGGGTCGGCTGAGTGAAAGGGATACCCAGTTCCAAACTAATGTACTGCTGCGAACAGATGAGCGATCTCTCCGACCGTGATCTCGTGCGGATCGGGCCCATGCATTCGTTGGGCGACGGGCGCATTTTGACCGAGATCGACACCGAGTACCACCTGCGGTTCGGCGAGGCCCGGCCGAGCTACGTGGGGCTGAACTACTGCCCGTTCTGCGGGCGGGCGCTGTCGCGGGAGCTGTGGAACCGGGAGAAGAAGAAGTGAACCGGGCGCGAGACGCTAGTCCGCGGCGCTCATCGGACGGTAGGACACCTGTGGCATCCAGTTCCGCAGCTTCGCCGGATTCGTCCGCCACACCGACACCACCAGCATCAATCCGATGACCGCCACCGAGGCGGCCAACGTCTGCGGCACCGAAAGGTTCTCCTTCCACATCCAGAACCAGCGTCCGTAGACCAGCTCAATGTGCACCCAGTAGACCAGCAGGGATGTCGTGCCCAACTGGCACAACCAGTTCCAGGAATCGCGCACCACCCACCGTGTCCAAACATAGGCCACCGACATCAGAACCAGGATCACGCCGGTCTTGATGAAGACCTGCGCCGGACTGTTCAGCCAGAACTCCGACTTCGCATAGATCGAATACGGGATGTTCGACAAATAGTGGGCAGCGAAGGCCAGGCTCAGGCCGAAGACCGCCGCCCACTGGATAACCCGCTCAACTTGTTCCGCCCTCACTGACCGCAGCAGGCTCCCCGCGCTCACGCCGAACGCCAGGAATGCGGCCCAGGGGAAGAAGCTGAAGTAGTCATAGCTCGGCGCGACGTAGTTGCGGACCAGCCAATGCTCCCCGGCCCAGCCGATCGAGGAGACCATTGGCGACAGCCCGGCGATTGCCACGCCCAAGCCGGCCGACAGCCGGATCCGGTCGAAGGTGGAAAAGAAGGTCAGCACCGCCATCAGCGCGATGCCTACCCCCATGCAATTGAGAATGTCCACTTTGAACAGATCCGTCCACGGCGAATGCGGTTGGGCGAACAGCCACAACTGCAGCCGGAACAGGTAGGCCATCCCCAGCAGGAAACCGGCTCTCCGCAGGACGGCCGCGATCTTCGCCACAGGCGAAAGCCCCTTCCGGTCGCTCGAATCCATCAGGAAAGCGAGCGTGATCCCGGTCAGGAACAGGAAGATCGCAGGCGGCATTCCGCCAAAGAATTGCGACAACACGTACTCCGGACCGTTGCGCAGGCCCTTGTCCGTAAACGAGTGGAACACGTGGCCTTGCAGCATGGTCACCGCGGCCAGGCCCCGCAGCCAATCAAGGTAGGCGAGACGGGATGCGGTTGTCCGCGGTCCGGCCGTGGCTGGATCCTGCTGGACAACCGCCGTAGGGTGGGTCTCCGTGGAGAGTGAGGATTGCATTATTTCTGCGGGTATTCTTTCTTGACGTCTTTCGGCAATTGAAGGGCGACACTGGCGGGGCTAAGGCTGGAATTCAGCTTCACATCGGTAAAAGTTGCGGTGAGGTAGTTGCCAGACGGCTCATGCATTTTGTGCTGCACGGCGTAACCGCCTGGGTCCGCGACCCAGATTTCGATCTTGGCGAACTGCTGCCGGACCTCTTTCGACTTTGGGGTCAGCTCGAGCCGTGATGCCTTCTGTCCGGCGACCGGCTCTTCGCCCCCGTAGCGGATCTCGTAGTTCTTGGCCAGTTCCCGGCCCGGGGTTCCGAAACCCAGCAGGATGAACTGGTCGACGAGCGACTTCTGTTTGCTCAAGTCGATGATTTGGACGGTGTTGATCTTGGGGTAGTAGAGCTGGGCCTGCCGTCCGGCGAAGGCAAACGCCCGTTTATCCGGTTTTTGGATCTCCATCAGCACCCTGACATCGTTCTTGGCGCGGAAGAACTTAACCGTGCCCGACTCCTCGCTCCGGTCATTGATCACGGCGGTGAAACTCACCCGCTGGACATTCGCCGCCACGCTCTGAAATCCCGCCGCGGCCGTGTCCATTCGCGCGAGCACCGAATTCGCGTTCTGTGCGGAAACCGGCAGGTCCGCGCACACCAGGAGTAGAGAAGCTGCAAAGTTGATTCTCATGTCAAATCAATTAGGTGCGGCAGCTTGTGTCAGGGTTTCGTGTACGCCAGGAATCCCCGGATCTCCTTCTCGTCGTCGAACACCGGCTCCACCCGCACAACATTCCGCTTCTTGCCACCCGCTTGGGAGTGGATGATGCGGTTGGCGGCTTCCTCGATCGCCGGACTCTGCATTCCAGCAAGCATGTGCGGATCGATGAGGAAAGTCGTCTCCTGTTGGCCGGTCGTCACCATGACGACATTCTTCGGCTTGGGCTGATCGCGGAAGAACTCACGGGGAGTGAGGAAAATGAAGGCCAGAATCAAGGTCACCATCACTTCGTACTGCCACGTTCCGCGCGAATAATCCCAAAGCACGAACCGCTTGAGTGTGGTGCCCACGCTGTCAGCCATAAGCTCTTCTTATCTTATCATGGACGGCGCGCGCGGCAGATGTAGCCGAGGGTGAAGTTCCGCTGGCGGTCGAGCCCGTCGAACAGGGGCAGAACAAGCGCGGGCGGAGCCAGCACCAGCGCCGCGGGCACGATGAGCAGTCCGGGGAAAAACTGGAGCCCGTTGAGCAGCCTTCTCGCCAGCAGCCGGAAGTACCCGCCCACAGGCCGGATCTCGACCGCTGCCATTCCAGCCTGCTCGATCAAATACCGGACTCCATGAACGGTGTACCGGTAGTAGTCGTGTGGCGCCTGGTGGACCTCCCACTCATGCGGAACCACCAGCAGCAGCTCGCCGCCGGGTGCAAGGATGCGGGCTAGTTCCCGCATCACCGCCGCTGGCTCGCGGACATGTTCGAGCGTCACGATGTTCACACAGGCGGCGAAGCCGCCACTGGCGAACGGCAGGCGCGTGAGGTCGGCGATGCAGTCGAGCTTGCCGTAGTCCCAGGCCGGATCCCCGATCGCGAGATCGGCCGAAGTGTAGCGATGGCGCTTGAATGACCCGGCGTAGCGCAACTCCCCGGCTCCAGCATCAAGCACCCGCGCACCATCGGGCAAACGCTGCGCGAAGGCGGCTACGGCGTCCTCGATCTCCGCCTCAAAGTGCAGGATCCAGCGGCGCAGGAAGGCGGGCATCCGCTGGCTGGCCGCCGCGTAGTTCATCTAAGCCGCCGGCGGGGCGCCCTTCTTCCGCGCCTCGATCATGACAGTGGATCCCGCACGGCAGGCAGCCTCGATGAGGGTGAACGGGAGCGCCGCCATCACCAGGCCGAAGTAGGCGAAATCCTTGACCAGCCGCAGGCCGGGCGTTTCCTGGGTCTTGCGGATTCTGCGCGCCATCGGGTCGAGCGCCGGGGCGATGCTCGTCGCCAGTCCGGCGGGATTGTCGCGGAGCGAAAAGTACTTCGTGCGGACCGCCTCAAAGCCGCAACGGTCGAGCAGGATCTCGAGGTCTCGCAGCCGGAAATGAAGCAGGTGCCGCGGAATATCGATTCCCGCCCAGTTCTCTCCGAACAAGAGGAACTGCCAGCATCCGGCATTCGGCACTTGAATCACCAGCCGGCCCCCCGGAAGCAGCAGGTCATTTGCCGCGTCCAGGTAGGCCACCGGGTCGTACAAATGCTCCAGCACGTGGAACATCGTGACCACCGCGCAGGACTCCCTTGGCAAAGGCGCCTGCGTCAGCGACCCACAGATGGCCGGAACGCCGTTGTGCCACCAGGCGGCAGTGGCCGCGGGCAGGGAAAAGTCGAGCCCGACAACCGGCCGTCCCCGGTCGGCAAGCAGCCGGAGCAGCAACCCGCCTCCACAGCCGACGTCCAGGATCGCGCCCTGCCCGCCCGCGTTTTCATAGGCACGGTCCACGAAGCCGGCATGATCGCGCAAAACAAACCTGCGATAGGCCTCCTCAAGCCGAGACGCGGTGTCCTGCCGCGGGACGTACCAATACTCCGGCGGATAGTAGTAGCGAAGATCCGACGGATCTGGCCATGGCGAGAGCCGGATCAGCTTGCACGCTCCGCACTCGACAACCCGGAACACGCGGTTGGTTGTTTGGTAGAGCCGGTCACTCCCCTCGGCGAGAACGCGCCCCTCAGCGCTGTCGCAGGCCGGACATGCGTCCTCCAACTGGGGAGCGGGCGGAACCGGCACCGGCTCTGGCCGGACCGGCTGGAACGGGACTAGACTGCCTGCTCCATTAGCTCTCTCAGCCGGATGCGGTACCGGATCAGCAACGCGCGCACCTCGGCTGGGGACAGTCTCCGGATCTTGTCCACTTCTTTCCGCTTCCGGTACATCCTCGGAATCATCCGGACCGCCTCCAGGTCCGCCTTGATCAGCGAAGAGATCAGGGTGAGCTTGCCCTTCGGGCCCGGGAAGCGGCGGACCTCCCCCTTCCCGCGGACCGCTGCCCAGGTCCCCGCGGCGATTCTTGCGAGATAATACGCGGCGTTTAGCCAAAGCAGACTCCAGGGGAACAGCTTGACCGCGAGAAGAACCCGATTCCGTTCAATCAGCTCTACCCGCCTTGGGGACATCACGCCGAGCGTCGACCCGCGATGATGCCGGACCGTCGCCGACGGAACGTACCAACAGTCCCACCCCGCTATTCTAGCGCGCAGCCCGAGTTCGGCGTCATCGGCGTATGCGAACAGGTCCTCGTCGAACCCTCCGATCAGATCCAGCATGGACTTGCGGTACATGCAGGCGCACCCGTCTGGCCAGCAGACCTCTTCCGGAGTGTCGAACTGCCCGTTGTCCCGTTGTCCGGATCCCCGTCCCCGGTTCTGGCCGTCGAGGTAGATCAGGTGCCCCGCCTTGTCGATCACGCCCGGATCCTCGTAAACCAGGATTTTCGAAGCAGCCATCCCTGTTCCGGGCCGCCCGTCGAACGCGGTCAATAGGGCCTTCAGCCAGCCCGGATCAGCCTCCGCGTCGTTGTTGAGCAACGCCACGAATTCCCCCCGTGCTGCGAGGATCCCCTGGTTGTTCGCAGCGCAGAAGCCGAGGTTGTTGGGATTCTCAATGATCCGCAGGCTGAGCCCCTCCGCAAAGGGGAGGGCCGCCTCGATGCTCCCATCGGTGGATCCATTGTCAACCAGGATTACTTCAAAGCTTGTATCCTGTTGCTGCTCAATCGATTGCAGGCATTTCTTTAATAGTTCCCGCCGGTTCCAATTGACGACGATGACGGACACAACTGGGTCTGACAAGGGTCTAGCGTCCGTGTTCCATTTTGGTATAAGATTGGACATGCATTTCGGCGAACGTCTGCGCCAGCAACGCCTCGCCCGGGGCGTGGACCTGGCTCAAATCGCGGAAGACACTCGCATCAGCCGCCGTTATCTTGAGGCACTTGAGTCGGGCGACTTCAAGATCATTCCAGGATCTATTTTCGCAAGAAGCTTCGCCCGGCAGTATGCCGTTCACGTCGGCTTGGATCCAGCGTCCATTGAGACGGAGATCCAGCAGCTCTTCCAGCAGTATCCCGAGGAGCCATCGAGCGGTCCTGCACCCAGCACGCGTGAGCTCGTCGCGACCGCCCCATTCCGGACCGGCCCTTCGAGAGCCGGATATTGGTCTCAGATCCCGAAGCCGTCATTCGCTCTGGTTGCGGCGCTCGGCGCATGCTCGCTGGTGTACATGGGCTGGCAGCGCGTTGTGCTCGGCACAGGTAAATCGATTGCCATTGATGCCTCAGATGCCCCGAATCAGGCCGCCGGATCACCCACCACCAAGCTGCCGACTCCGGAGCAACTGCCGAAGCCAAACGAACCCGTGCCTGGCACTCCGGTGGTTACCGCGGCACGGGTGGGCGAGCTGCCGGTTCCGCCCGCTGGAACCACCGGAATGATGATCAATGTCCTCGCCTCGGAAACCACCTGGGTCTCGATCATCGCGAACGGCAAACCCGTCTATTCGGGTGTTCTTGAGCCCAACTCCGGCAAGGTCCTCAAGGGGGTCGAGCACGCAAGAATGGTGATCGGGAATGCTGGCGGGATCCAAGTGTCAACCGACGGAAAACCGGTCGGTCCAATCGGACCGCCAGGTGAAGTGAGGATCCTGGTGCTCAGTCCCGAGGGTCCCCGGATTCTACGGGCGGTGGACGCCAAGCCGGGCGCTCCTGCCGTGACACCTGACGCCAGTGGACAGCCCCTGTAGCACCGGATGCGCCAGGTTCTGACCGAGCGGGAGGTCCCCGCGAGCGGCGAGTGGAAGATCCTGGCGGGCAGCATCGTCACGCCGTCCGCGCGCGATTTGGCGCGCGAACGCGGTGTCCGGATCATCGAGCTTCAGCCCGGCCAGTTCGGTGGAATCGCGCCCCCTGATAAAACCGTTGCGATCGGCGCGGACCATGGCGGATTCCGCATGAAGCAAGCTCTGCTCCCGGTGTTCAACGAGCTCGGGTTGGCCGCGCGCGACGTCGGTGTCTACGAAGAGAAAACGGCCGACTATCCCGACGTCGCCGCGCAGGTGGCCGATCTGGTCGCAGCCGGAAAGGCAACCCGCGGCGTGATCATTGACGGCGCCGGAATCGGATCGTCGATGGCGGCGAACAAGATTTCCGGCATCCGTGCCGCTTTGTGCTACGATATCGCCTCGGCGCGCAACAGCCGCGAACACAATGACGCCAACGTGCTCACCCTGGGAGGACGCATGCTGACCGAATCGCAAGCCGAAGCCGTGCTCCGCGTGTGGCTCGCGACCCCGTTCGGCGGAGGCAGGCATCAGGCCCGCGTCGACAAGATCATGCGGTTGGAGCGCCGCTCATGACGCAAGCCGAACTCGACCGGCTGGTGGCCGAGATTGGCAACGAGTTGCTCGGCCGTCTCCAAGTTCCCAAAGCGCTGAAGGGCGAGGGGCTCAACATCCCGGATCTGGTATGCCCGGACTGCACCCAGCGTTGCGTCCAGACCTGCGCACGCAAGACCCGCGAGATCCTGGCGTGCGGCGCCGACCGTGTTTCGGCGAGTGAGAAGCTCACACGCACCGACCCTTCGGTCGCCTCCATGATCGACCACACGTTGCTGAAGCCGGAGGCCACCGAGTCCGAAATCCGCAAAGTGTGCGCTGAGGCCCGCCAACACAGCTTCGCGAGCGTGTGTGTGAACGCCTACTGGGTTCCCCTGGTGGCGGAGCTGCTCAAGGGATCGCCGGTGAAGGTGTGCACCGTGGTTGGATTCCCACTGGGCGCGACGTCGACGGCATCGAAGCGCGCGGAAACAGAAGCCGCGCTTCAATCCGGCGCGCAGGAAATCGACATGGTGTTGAACATCGGCGCGCTCAAGTCGGGTGACACGGAAGCTGTCCGCGCCGACATCGCCGCTGTCGTCGAGGCCGCCCACAAAGCTGGGGCCATCGTCAAGGTGATCCTGGAAACCGCGTTGCTCGACGACAGCCAGAAAGCCGCTGCGTGCGCGTTATCCAAGCTCGCCGGTGCCGACTTCGTGAAAACGTCCACCGGCTTTTCGAAGGGTGGAGCCACCGCCCACGACGTGGCCCTGATGCGGCGCGCAGTGGGTCCTGAGCTGGGGGTCAAGGCTTCCGGCGGAATCCGTTCGCTCGACGACTTGAAACAAATGGCGGCGGCTGGCGCCACCCGGATCGGCGCGAGCGCCAGTGTCAAGATCGTCGAAGGCGCCCGGGTCTCAGGCGGTTACTGAGGTGGCCGCAAAGGCGCAGGAGGCGCGGTTCCGCGACCGGGCGGAGTTGCTGGACTTCCTTCTCGAAGTCACTACCGCGACTTCCGCGGCGCTCGACCTGGATTCGCTCCTGGCAAGCGTTGCGGATTACGTCCGCCAGGTGATCGAGAGCGACGTTGTGGCCATCCTGCTTTATTCGGAACGGCACCGTGGATTGCGTGTGCGCCACGCCATCGGGTTGAGCAAGGCACTTGTGCGGGATATGGTGATTCCACTCGACGAGGGACTCACCGGAGTGGCCGCCTCGGCCCGGATGCCGGTCGTAGTAGGCGATGTCGGTGCCGATCCCCGCTACCTGCCCGTGCTTGATGCGATCCAGAGTGAGATGGCGGTTCCGATGACCGTCGGCAACCGGCTGGTGGGCGTGATCGATGTCCAATCGGCGCGCCGCAATGCCTACACCGGCGAAGACAGTGCGCTGCTCCAACTGATCGCCTCGCGCGTATCGTCGTTCCTGCTGCGCGCCAAACTCTACCGCAGGCTCGAGCGCAGCAACCGCACGCTGCGGACTCTTTCCCAGCTCGCGCAGGAGCTTTCGTCCATCCTGGATGTTGACGAACTGCTTGACGCAGTCGCCAAACGCATCCGGACGCTCGTCAACTATCACGCGTTCTCAGTCCTTTTGCACGAACCGTCGCTGAACGCTCTCCGGCACCGTTTCAGCATCCGCTATGACGAACAAGTGAAGCTGCAGAACATCCCGTTCGGCAAAGGGATCACAGGCACGGCGGCGGCATCACGCCAAACCGTTCTCGTCGAGGATGTGCTCAATGATCCGCGCTACATCCAGACCTACGCGGGGACCCGAAGCGAGCTTGCGATTCCGCTGGTTTCCCAGGACCAACTGGTGGGCGTCATCAACCTCGAGAGCGAGCGCATCGGATTCTTCACCGAAGAGCATGCCCAACTGTTGCAGTTGATCGCCCCGCAGGTGACCATCTCGATCGTCAACGCCCGGCTGTACGAGGAGATCTCGGACAAGAACGAGCGTATGGAGGCTGACTTGGCCGCTGCGCGCCGGCTGCAGTCCGTGCTGCTCCCCCGCGAGGATCCGGAGATAGACGGCCTCGAGATCGGCATCGGATTCCGGCCCGCGCACGAGATCACCGGCGACGTCTTCGACTTCTTCGAGCAGGGGGGCAAGGCGATCATCAGCTTCGGCGACGTCAGCGGCAAGAGCGCGGCGGCGGCATTGTACAGTGCGATGGTCACGGGTTTGCTGCGGACTCTTGCTCCGCGCGGGAAGTCGCCCGCCGCCCTCATGCAGGCGCTCAACGACGCGCTGATGGAACGGAGCGTGGCCGGGAAATATCTCACGCTTACCGTTTTGCAATGGACGCCATCGACGGGCGCGATCGTGCTTTCAAACGCCGCCGCCATTCCTCCACTGGTCTGCCGGGGCGGCGAAATCATCTCGCCGCACATTGAGGGATTCCCGCTCGGCATGTTCCCCGGCCGCAGCTACGAGGAGACTACGTTTCAGACCCAGGACAATGACGTGATCCTGCTCTACTCCGACGGGATCCAGGACCAGTCCGGCCGCGGCAAGAAGATTTACGGCGAACAGCGGCTGGCCGAGTTCTTCCGCGGACTCTGCCATCTGCCCGCGCAGCAAATCGTTGACGCGATCCTCGATGACTTCGACCGGTTCCGCGAAGGACGCACGATTCAAGACGATCAGACGCTGGTGGTGCTCAAGGTAAGGCCGGACCGCAAGGACCCTGCGGTACAATAACGGTTTCCCCAGATCATGAGCAATATCATTGTGCTCGGAGCGCAGTGGGGCGACGAGGGAAAAGGGAAGATCGTCGACCTGTTTTCCGAGCGGTTCGATATTGTGGCCCGCTACCAGGGCGGCCACAACGCCGGCCATACCGTTTACATTGGCAGCAACAAGTACATCCTGAAGCTGATTCCGAGCGGGATCCTCCGTCCCGGCAAGCTCGCCGTGATTGGCAACGGCGTCGTCGTCGATCCGGCCGCCTTGATGGAGGAGATCGAAACCCTCGAACGGGCTGGAATCGACGTCCGCAACCAGCTCGCCATCAGCAACCGCGCCCACGTGATTCTGCCGTATCACCGGCTGGTTGAGCGCATCTCGGAGGATTCTCCGGACCGCGTCAAAATCGGCACGACGTCGCGTGGCATTGGTCCTGCGTATGAAGATAAGGTGGGCCGCCGCGGAATCCGCATGGCCGATTTTATCGAGCCCAAGGCCTTTTCCGCGCTCTACGCCTCTGTCCGCCGCGACAAGCAGGCTGTGGCGAAAGCGTTCGGGCTGGCGGCGGCGGACGAGGATGTTCTCGACCGGTACCTCGACCTCGCAGCCCGTATCCGGCCGATGGTCAAGGACACGGCGTTGCTGCTCAACCGCGCCGTCAGGGATGGCAAGCGGATCATGCTCGAAGGCGCTCAAGGGACCATGCTCGACATCGATCATGGCACCTATCCCTTCGTGACCAGCTCGAGCGCGGCGGCCGGTGGCGCATGCACGGGCACCGGACTCGCTCCGACGCGCATCTCGGGCGTCGTTGGGGTTTCGAAGGCCTACATCACGCGGGTTGGCGCCGGACCGTTTCCCTCCGAAGCAAGCGACGACTACGGCGAGCGGATCCGCAAAGCGGGCAACGAATTCGGCTCCGTCACCGGACGCCCGCGCCGTTGCGGATGGTTCGACGCGCCACTGCTGCGCTACACCGCCGCGGTGAATGGTTTCGACAGCCTGATCCTGACCAAGCTCGATGTGCTCGACGGGCTGAGCGAGATCAAGGTCTGCGTTGGCTACAAATTGAACGGCTCCGTGCTCGACGAAATGCCGCCGCGCGTCCAGGATCTGGCGGACGTCGAACCGGTTTACCAAACCGTTCCCGGCTGGACTACTCCGACGCACGGAGCCACCAGCTACGAAGCACTGCCCGCGGCAGCCCGCGACTACGTCAAGTTCCTGGAGAGCCTCACTGAAGTGGAAGTGGGTTGCGTATCGACCGGTCCCGAACGGAACCAGACGATGGTGATCCGCGGGTCGCGTCTGGAACAGTTGGTGAGCTAGACCTATGCACGTCCTGGTCGCCGGTGGCGCCGGCTACATCGGAAGCACCACGGCCAAGGCGCTGTCGCGCGCGGGCCACGTGCCGGTGGTGTTCGACAACCTGGAGAAGGGGCATCGTGAGGCCGTCCGCTGGGGCCCGTTCGTCGAGGGAGACCTGGCTGACCGGGCACAACTGGCGGACACCTTCCGCCGGTTTCCCATTGAAGGCGTCATTCATTTTGCGGCCTACATCGCCGTCGGCGAGTCGATGCGGGAGCCGGTCAAGTACTTCCGCAACAACGTCGCGAACACGCTGAACCTGCTCGAAGCGATGACGGGGGCGGGCGTGCGGCGCATCGTGTTCTCTTCAACCGCGGCGGTGTATGGCGATCCGGAAACCACGCCCATCCCCGAAGACCACCCGCTTCGTCCCGTAAGCCCATACGGTGAGTCGAAGCTCATGGTGGAGCGCCTGCTTGAATGGTTCAACGTGACTCATCAGATCCGGCCGGCGCGCTTGCGTTACTTCAATGCAGCCGGTGCCGACCCGGATGGCGAGACCGGCGAAAACCACGATCCCGAGACGCATCTCATCCCGTTAGCGCTTGCGGCCGCTGCCGGTGACCGCGATGCACTCGAACTGTTCGGCTCGGACTATCCGACCGCGGACGGCACTCCGGTCCGCGACTATATCCATGTGACGGATCTTGCCGATGCCCATGTCCGCGCGCTGGATTGGCTCGCCGGCGGCGGCCTCAACCTCACCGCCAACCTGGGGACGGGCGAAGGCTTCACGGTCCGGCAAGTGCTCGGGGCAGTGGAGCAGGTGACGGGCCGGCCCGTTCCGTTCGTGGAGCGGCCGCGGCGTGCCGGCGATCCGGCGGTGCTGATCGCCGATTCCGGCCGTGCCCGCCGAATGCTAGGCTGGACGCCTACGCACTCGAGCCTTGAGCAGATCATCGGCACCGCTTGGAACTGGTACGGGCGCAACCGGCCGGAGCTCAGCCGTGGCCGAGATACATCAGCCAGCCCAGCCCGAACAGCGCCACAATGAAGCAGCCGAACGTGTAGAGGCCGTACTGGATCCGGTCGATATTGGTGCGCTTGGACACGATGCCCATCACGATCGAGCAGACCACGGCGAACACCAGGCTCACTTCCATGTGCGACAGCGTCATCTTGGGCATCCGCGCTACTCCTTCTTCCCCGTGGCGATCTCGTAGGTATCCACTACGGCGAGCAGGTTCATCAGTCCGGCGGCGACCAGCAGCTTCGTTCCGTAGTCGTGCACATGGCCAGCCACGTCCGGCTGGTTGTATCCGAACCAGACGCTGATGAAGTAAAACGCTCCCGACGCGAGATTCCCAATGTAGCCGCCGCAGTAGATCAGGGTTGTGAACAGGTCACCGTACTGGGGCTCGAAGAAGGCGCCCCGCAGCATCAGGCCGAGCAGGAACGAAACCAGCACGCACACAAACATCAGGATCGCGCGCGTGGTCCGCTTGAGCAGGAAATGGCCTGCTCCCGGAATCAGCCAGGCGATCCCGACGAGCGGAATCCAGGGAATAGAGGTGGCGCGGGGAGCCGGAGTCGACATGCTATATTTTCGAGCTTAGCACGCGCCGGCCCTCAGCCGAACTTCATCTCCTCACGGATGTATTTGAGCGCCTGCCGTGAGGCTTGCTCCGTGGTCAGCCCTGGGATGGTCCCCGCCTCCTGCTCCACCAGCACCCACCCGGACCATCGCAGCCGGTTCAACGCTTCCGCCGCGCCTTTCAGGTTCACCGATCCCGCCCCCAAACGGACTTGCTTTTCGCCCTGGTAGTCGCGGACATGCAGTCCTGCGATCCGCGAGTGATAGTCGGTCAGGAACGAGACCGGATCCTGGCCGGTGAGCGCGGAGGGCCCCAAATCGACAAGAAACCATACTTCACGCGGCCGGGTCTTGTCACCAGTGACGCGGAATTCAGCCCACCCCCGCAGCGTTTCCTCGTTGTGGTTGTGAACGCACAGCCGCACGCCTTCCCCATTGCAGATCCGGCCGAGCGCGGTTAGCTCGTCGGCCTTGCGATGGAACGCGGCCTGCAGCTCAGCGCCGGTGAGTCCATTGACCGCCGCCGGACTGAACACCAGCGCGCCGCCGCCCAGCGCCCGGATCCCCTTGGCGACGCGCAACGTGTCCTCGCGGGCTTTCGCGGCTCCCGCGGTCTCGTGAAGCCGCCCGCCGAGGTGCAGCCCGAACAATTCGAGCTTGCGGCGCGCCATCTCTTCCTTCATCGGACCGGGGTTGGCGAACGCGTCCGCCAAGCAAAGCTGATTGGTCTCGAACCCGGCGAATCCCGCGGCCGCGATGTCGTCGAGGGCACGGAGCAGCCTGGAACGATCCTTGACAGGGGCGAAATAGGAGCGGGTCTGGCAGCCGATACGGACACCCTGGCTGGCGGCGCCCAGCATGGCCGCGGACGCTGCAACACCCATGAAATCGCGCCGGTTCATCGCGTCCAGCATACCATGACGGCCGGAGCGGCCCAATGTGCTTTATACTAAAAAGGATCTGCCGATGCTTGCCCTATTGGAGTCAATCCGGCCAGGGGATCCGGACCGCGAATTGGCGCTCGCCCTTGACCCGGAGCGCCTGCCCTCGCACATCGCGATCATCATGGATGGCAACGGGCGCTGGGCCCGGCAGAGGAGCCTTCCCCGCGCCGCCGGACACAAGGCTGGCGTCGACCCGGTACGCATGTCGGTGGAGTGCTGCGCACAGATGCGCCTCCGGGCGCTGACCCTGTACGCGTTCTCCGTCGAGAACTGGAAACGGCCGCGTGCCGAGGTCGAGACTCTGTGGCGGCTTCTGCGATTTTACCTGCACCGCGAGCTTCCGCTGCTGCAGGAGAATAACATCCGCCTGAATGCGCTCGGGCGGATCGATGCTTTGCCTGGCATCGTGCGCGACGATCTCGAGGAGTGCTGTTTGCGCACCTCGCGCAACACCGGCATGAACCTGAACCTGGCGATCAACTATGGCGGCCGGGCTGAGCTGGTGGATGCGTTCAACCGGATCCTCGACCGCGCGCGGCTCGACGGCACGTTGGGCAGGCTCACGATTGACGAGGAGACGATTAGCAACTCCCTGTACACCCGAGGCATGCCCGACCCCGATCTATTGATCCGGACTTCCGGGGAGATGCGGGTGAGCAATTTCCTGCTCTGGCAGATCGCCTATGCCGAACTCTACGTCACCGACACGCTTTGGCCCGACTTCCGGCGCAGCCACCTGCTCCGCGCAATCCTCGATTATCAGAAGCGGGACCGGCGTTTTGGCGGCCTGACCGGGTCTCCCGAGGCCGCTGAAGAGCGGCTTGTGGAGGTCGCTGGGGTTCCGGAGGCATGAACCGGATTCTGGTGGCGGTAGCGCTGCTGCTGCCAGTCGGATACTTGGTGTTTTGGGCGCCACACTGGGTCTTTCGTGCCGCGGCCGCGGTTGCGGGTGCGCTCTGCTTCCGCGAGTTCGCGGCGATCACCCGGAGGGCGCACGGGGAAACTGAGGAAGCCGCGGGATACGCCGCGGGAGTGGCACTGATCTGGCTGCCGCTGTTCGACCTGGTTGCGGCCGCGGCCTCGGTGGCGGTTGCCGCAACACTGGCGCTGCTACGCAGGGAACCGGGCGCAGTCCTTCCGTCGGCGGCGGGCTTCGCCCTGGGCCTGCTCTACTGTTTCGTACCCTGGCGATGCGCGGTGGAGTTGCACCAGATGAGTCCGGCGCTCGTGTTGTTCGTCATGGCGCTGAACTGGATCGGCGACGCGGCCGCATTCGCCGCCGGCAGGGCGTTGGGCAGGCACAAGATGGCTCCTGTGATCTCGCCGGGAAAATCCTGGGAAGGCGCCGCGGCCTCCCTGATCGCTTCGGTGGCAGCCGGAGCCGCGGCGTCCGCATGGCTGCTGCCAGACAGGGACCCTTGGCACATGGCCGGACTCAGCGTGCTGGTTAACTGCGCGGGCCAACTGGGGGACTTGTTCGAGTCCGCTTTGAAGCGCGGGGTGGGTGTGAAGGACAGCGGCACGATGCTTGGATCGCACGGGGGATGGCTCGACCGGGTGGATGCGAACCTGTTCGCGCTCCCCGCCGCGTACCTCTATTGGCGGTCCCTAGGGTAGACACCTGAGCAAGGTAAGGTTTTTTTTCCCCTAAACCCTACAGGTGCACCGAGCGCCCGCCGATTCAAGAATCAGAAGCGTTATGAGCACCACCGTGATGGATTCTGAGGACCGGCGCGCTACCCTATCGGAGGAATCGCCGCAACTGGAAGTCGTTCTTGGGACACGCCATCTTGCGGCGATCGGATTCGTTGCGGTTGCGATTGTCAGCCTTTGTGTGACCGTGGCCTATCTGGCCGGGCGGCTCTCGGGGGTCACACAAGCGGCTTCGCACGCACCGCGCAGCCGGGCCATTGCAGTCGATGCGCCGGTGGGGGCACAGCGAACTGTCACGCCGGAGGCCGCCGTCCAGCGTCCTCCAGAGGCAGAAACCAAGCCCAGCCCGCTCTCACCAGCTCCGGAACTACCGGAGCCTCCCGAATCATCGCAAGTTGCGGCACCGCAAGCGCAACCTCAACCTCCCGCTAACGTAGCGGAGGCAACGGGTCTCGCTGCGCTTCGGCCGCCAGTCCCCGGCGGTTACCTTCAGATCGCCGCAGGGGACTTTGAAAACCTGGCGAGGCTGAAGGCTTCGCTCATGACGAAGAACATCCGGTGCTTCCTCTCACCAGGGCCCAATCCGGGCGAGAAACTCGTCCGGTTGCTGATTGGCCCGTTGGCTTCCGAGGAGGAGGAAAGCAAGGCCCGTGCTGCGCTGCGGGCAGAGGGCCTGACGCCGTTCCTCAAACGGTTTTGATCCTACCAAACGTCACAGGGGAAGCAGTCCGGCCACGGAACCTCGGCAACCGAAGGAGCTGACGAAAGCGATGCCAAGGCGAAAGCCAGCACGGCGGCGGCGAACAGGCGCTTGAATTTAAACATGGAGAGTCCTCTTTGTAGTGGATTCGAAGGGTGGAGGTGAGGGTCTACCAAACGTCGCAGGGGAAGCAGTCCGGCCACGGGACTTCGGCAACCGAAGGGGCGGACGACAGGGAGGCAAGGGCTACCATGAGGAAGGCGGCGAAAAAGAGCTTGCGCAGTTTCATGCGTTGAATTTCCTTTTGGGTTCGTTCGGTTGCGGGTTCGCCGCTGCCGTGGTTATGATAGTAATGGAACTGTCGGAATCCGGCCACCGCTGACGTGGTCATTTTCTGTTTTCAGAACAGAGCCAAGTTCGGCCATTGACGCCGAATGTGCGAGAAGGGGCTACCCGGGCGTGGGTCACCTGTATTAGAATCAGATCGAGGTACCCATGCCAACCGGGAAGACCAGGGAACTCGACCGCAGTTCCGCGTCGGATCTATGGAGGCACTCCCTCGCCCACATCCCGACGACCTTCGGCCGCTTGGTGTACCTGTCCTCGCTGCGAAACAGCAACAACGGGCGGTACGAGCACCACGGCCTGGCGTTGATGTTCGGCCCATCCGAGGCCCACAACACCTTATTTGAGAGCCACAAAAGGGCGTTCGCCGAATGGCTCAACTACGATCTGGAAATGCAGCAGGCCGATCTCGACCTCTACTTTGCGTCCTTGTCAGAGAACCGCTCGACGCTGGTGGAGACCTGGCTTAGGCTCGCGCCCTACCGCAATTTCGTGCCCGCCACTGTCCGGGTCCCTGAGCGGCAGCTCTATCTCACCGACCTTGAAACGCTTCTTGAGTCGATGCGGATCGGGCTCGGCGTTTCCGCGCCGGATCCAGGCGCATAGCCACTCCTGCCACCTGTCCGATCACGTCGACATCCCGCGGGTAGTCCAAAACGAGCGGAGGGTTGCCCATCGCGGGATGGCCAACAGCAATCAACTGGTTGCCCGACAAATGGCACCAAGAGCAGAGGAAGCCGTCGCGGTGCTCGAGGAAGTACACCGGGCGCTCGTGCTCGGTCGCCCACGGCCCGGAGGCGGGCCGATTCTGCTGGTCATCGATCCAGAGCAGTGATCCCGGCCGGATGAGCGGATGCATCCAGAAATCGTCCGAGCCCACAAACGCGTACCGGTTGGTGTCCAAGTCCACTCCGTTCAACAACATCAGCGGAAGTGAGCCCCACTTCTGGATCATCCGGCTCAGGTGTGTGGTCTTCTTGAGATCGATCCCGGGATCGAGGGACAGTGGCACCTGCACGGTTCCGAAGACTTGGCTCGTGAACTGGATTACGTGTGTCTTTGCGACCTCCACATGGGCTGCGTCCCCGGGAAGCTTTGAAAGGTCGATTCCGTACCAGCCCAGCACTTCTGCCAAGTCCAGCCGGTAGATCGCACACAGCGAATACAGCCGGTATAGAGTTGGAATAGTTCCTTTGTTTTCAATATCCGCGAGGCGGCTGAGGGCGATGGCAAATTCGTCATTGCCGTGCCGCTGTGCGATACTGAGACTGGCTTGTTCGACATCCCGGTAGCGGAGGCCTAAACGGTCCCGCACCCGTTTGAGCCGCTGTCCAGCGTCCTCCATCAGGGTCGCAGAATGGGAGGTTCGTAGCAACGATCGGTGGTCCCTCAGTAGTAGATCGAATTATAGCGGGTGCCTGCGGGTCCCGGCAACCCGTTTGTTCTGAAATCAGAACAAACAGTTTCAGGAGCCTTAATTTTTGGAAATTATCGTCGGAATTACTGGAGCCAGCGGATCGGTTTACGGCACCCGGCTGCTCCGCCGTCTGCGCGATTCCGGACTGGCCCGGACCCACCTGATCCTGAGCCGGAGCGGTGAGCGCACGGCCTACCTTGAAACCGGTCTCCTGGCCGCCGACATCCGTTCGCTGGCCAGCCACTCCTACCCTCATGAAGATATCGGCTGCCGCCTCGCCTCTGGTTCATACCAGACCGCCGCGATGGTGGTGGCGCCGTGCTCCATCCATACGATGAGCGCCATCGCCAACGGAATCAGCTCCAACCTCATGATCCGGGCCGCGGACGTGATTCTCAAAGAGCGGCGGAAATTGATCCTTCTGGTCCGCGAGACTCCCCTTCACCTGGGCCATCTGCGGACCATGGCCGCGCTCGCTGAAATGGGGGCGATCATCATGCCTCCGGTCCCGGCGTTCTACCACAACCCGAAGACCATTGAAGAACTCGTGGATCATACCATCGACCGGGTCCTCGATCTCCTCGGAATTCCCGCACCCGATGCGCACCGCTGGAATCCGAAATAGTATGCTCGTATACTGATGCGTCTTTCGCGGTTGCTTCCCTGCCTTGCCGCCGCCCCTGCTGTCTGGGCGCAAAACATCGAGTTCAACCGCGATGTCCGGCCGGTTCTGTCCGACCGCTGCTTCACCTGCCACGGCCCGGATCCCGGAAACCGGAAGACAGCACTACGCTTTGACACCGAAGCCGGGGCTGCACCTTCGATCGTCCCCGGCGACCCGGAACGGAGCAAGCTCTATCAACGCATCGCCTCCACCAACCGTGCACTCCGGATGCCCCCAGCATCCATGGGACACGACGCGCTGAAGCCCGGAGAGATCCGGATCATCCGCGACTGGATCCAACAGGGCGCGCGTTGGCAGGCGCACTGGTCACTGATCCCGCCGAAGCGGCCAGACGCCCGGAATATCGATGAGCTGATTCATGCCCGGCTCACGCGTAGCGGCCTCGAACCATCCCCCGAGGCGCCCCGCCACGTCCTGATCCGGCGGCTTTCACTTGACTTGACCGGCCTCCCGCCCACGCCCGCCGAGGTCGACGCATTCGTGTCCGACCGCGCGCCAGAAGCCTACGAGCGGGTAGTGGACCGATTGCTCGCTTCTCCCCGCCACGCCGAGCGAATGGCCATCCGCTGGCTCGAAGCTGCACGCTACGCCGACACGAACGGCTATCAAAGCGACGGCGTCCGGACCATGTGGCCCTGGCGCGACTGGGTGATCCGTGCGTTTCAAAACAACCTGCCGTTCGACCGCTTCACCATCGAGCAGCTCGCGGGCGACCTGCTTCCGGGCGCGACGCTCGACCAGCGCATCGCCACCGCGTTCCACCGCAACCATCGCACCAGCGCCGAAGGCGGAATCGTCGACGAGGAATTCCGCGTGGAGTATGTGGCGGACCGCGCCGAGACCACCGCCACCGTGTGGCTCGGCCTCACGATGGGCTGCGCCCGCTGCCATGATCACAAGTACGATCCCGTCACGCAGCGCGACTTCTACCGGATGTTCGCTTTCTTCAACAATGTCCCGGAAAAGGGCTTCGTCTACAATTTTGGGAACGAGCCTCCCTTCATCGCGGCGCCGGACGCGCATCAGGCGGCGAAACTTAAAGAGTTGGATGACAACGCCGGCGCCGCCGGATCGGCATGGGATTCGCGCCAGCAGGCGGTGCGCAAGGCACAGGCAAAGTGGGAGAAGGGGCTGCGGCCGGGTCCCAGTGTGGACTGGCGTCCCCAGGAAGGATTGCTGCTTCGCGAGGAGCTGGAAGATCCCTCTTTTGACGGCAAGCGCAGTATCAGCTTTGGTGACGAGAAGGCGAAATTCAACCACCGCGATCCGCTCACACTGACCGTACGGGTGAACGCGCGATCGCCGAAAGGCGCCATCCTCACGCGCGCCGAAGACTACTGGGAAGGGACCGGCTACGGCATCTACCTGGTCGAGGGCAAGATCCGGTTCCACTTCGTATACCGCTGGACCGATTTGGGAATGCGCGTCGAGACCCGCGATCCTCTTCCCCTCAACGCCTGGCACGACGTCACCGTGACCTACGACGGATCCATGCTCGCGGCCGGAACCCGCATCTACGTCGATGGCAAGGAGTGGCCGCTCAAGGTCCTCTTCGACCAGCACGTGTGGCCCATCAACCAGAAGGCGCCGCTGCGCATTGGAGCCGGCGGCGGACTCGGGTTCGACGGCCAGGTTTCCGAAGCAGGCATCTACAACCGCGCGCTGTCACCGGATGAAGTGCGCGCACTCACCGTCCGGCGGACGCTCAACGAAATCGCGCGGACCTCTCCGGCCAGCCGCTCCGCCGCGGACACCGCGAAGCTGCGCCTCGCGTTCGTCGATGCACATCTCCCGGCGGACCTCGCCGGGCTCCGCCGCCAAGCCCGCGACGCCCAGGCCGCGCGCGACAAGTTCCATGCGTCGCTGCCGACGGTGATGGTGATGGAGGAGCGGCGTGATCCCCGGCCGTCCTACATTCTCAAGCGTGGCGCCTACGACGCACCTGGCGAACCGGTGCAGGCCGGAGTTCCGAGCGCCCTGCCGCAGCTTCCTTCCGATGCCCGCGCGGACCGGCTGGCGCTCGCCAGGTGGGTGGTGTCGCGCGAGAACCCGCTCACCGCGCGCGTGGCGGTGAACCGCTACTGGCAAATGCTATTCGGCGCAGGACTGGTGCGGACCGTCGAGGACTTCGGCTCGCAGGGCGACTGGCCGGTCCACCAGGACGTGCTGGACTGGCTGGCCACCGAGTTCATGGACTCCGGTTGGAACGTTCGCCATATCCTGAAGACCATCGTCATGAGTAGGACCTACCGCCAGTCATCTAAAGTGGCTCCTGAGCTGCTCCAGCGCGATCCGGAGAACCGGCTGCTCGCGCGGGCTCCGCGGCTGCGGCTGCCAGCCGAGATGATCCGCGACCAGGCGCTGGCGGTGTCAGGGCTGCTGGTCGGCACGGTGGGCGGCCCGCCGGTCCGGCCCTATCAACCTCCGGGCCTGTGGCAGGAGCTCACCGGTGGAGGAGGTTACAAAGCTGACGACGGCGAAGGACTGTACCGGCGGAGCCTCTACACCTATTGGCGCCGGACCATTGCCCCTCCGTCGATGATCACATTCGATTCTCCGACACGCGAGAACTGCATCGTGCGCGAGACTCGCACCAACACGCCGCTGCAGGCGCTCAACCTCATGAACGACGTGACCTATGTCGAGGCGGCGCGCAAGCTCGCCGAGCGGATCCTCCGGGCGGGCGGCGATCCTGGCCAAGGATTCCGGTTCGTGCTCGGACGGGATCCGTCTCCAGCCGAGCGGGATGCATTCGCCACGGCGCTCTCCGCCTTCCGCGGCCGGTATCAAACCGATGCCAAAGGGGCTGAAGCCCTGATTTCCCAGGGCGCCTCCAAACCCGATCCGCGCTGGAACGCGTCCGAACTGGCCGCCTACACCGCGGCCGCAAGCCTACTGTTGAATCTGGACGAAACGGTGACCAAGGAATGAGTCCATTCAACCTGACCCGCCGATGTTTCCTCGCGTTGGGCCCTCTGCTGGGAGCCAAGACTCACGAGCCGATGCCGGGATTCCCGACCTTCAAGCCGCGGGCCAAGCGCGTGATCTACCTGTTCCAGTCGGGTGGTCCGTCACAGATGGATCTGTTCGACTACAAGCCGAAGATGAAGGACGTGGCGGGCAGCGAACTCCCCGATTCGATCCGGCGCGGACAGCGGCTGACGGGGATGTCGGCCACGCAGTCGAGCTTTCCGTGCGTGCCCACCAAGTTCAAGTTCACGCGCCACGGGCAGTCCGGCGCGGAGCTGAGTGAGCTGCTGCCCAACATCGCGAGCATTGCTGACGACCTGACGTTTATCAAGTCGATGCACACCCAGGCCATCAATCATGATCCGGCGGTGACGTTCTTCCAGACTGGTGCGCAGATCGCGGGGCGTCCGTCGATCGGATCGTGGCTCGTCTACGGGCTGGGCGCGGACACGGACAACCTGCCGGGATTCGTCGTGATGATCTCACCCGGGCAGGGCGGCGGTGGACAGCCGCTCTACGACCGCCTTTGGGGCTCGGGATTCCTGCCGACGCGCTTCCAGGGCGTCAAGTTCCGGTCAGTCGGAGATCCGGTACTGTATCTGAACAATCCTCCCGGATTCTCCAGCGAGAACCGCCGGACGTATCTCGATGCTCTGGGTGCCATCAACCGTGCCAAGCTCGACGAATACGGGGATCCCGAAATCGCGACCCGCATCGCGCAGTACGAGATGGCGTTCCGCATGCAGACCTCGGTGCCGGAGTTGACCGATCTGAGCCAGGAGCCGGCGAGCACGTTCGCTCTCTACGGCGAGGATGCGCGCAAGCCCGGCACCTATGCCGCGAATTGTCTCCTGGCCCGGCGCCTCGCGGAACGCGGCGTCCGCTTCATCCAGCTCTTCCACCGGGACTGGGACCATCACGGCGGCCTGCCGAAAGGACTGCCCGCGCGCTGCAACGAAACCGACCGCGCATCCGCGGCCCTGGTGACGGACCTCAAGCGGCGCGGCCTGCTCGAAGACACGCTCGTCATCTGGGGCGGCGAGTTCGGCCGCACGGTGTACTGCCAGGGACGGCTCACCGCCACCGACTATGGCCGCGACCACCATCCCCGCTGTTTCACGATCTGGATGGCGGGCGGCGGCATTAAGCCGGGCGTCACCTACGGGTCAACCGACGACTACAGCTACAACGTCGCTGAGGATCCGGTGGACGTGCACGACCTGCATGCGACCATCCTGCATTGCCTGGGCGTCGACCACACCCGGCTGACGTTCAAGTACCAAGGCCGGCACTTCCGGTTGACCGATGTGCATGGCAGGGTGATCAAGCCTCTGCTCGCTTAGGGGTTTCTGCAGCGCGGGAGAGCGGCGCTCCCCGGTCAAACAGCGAATACCTGGATTCCCGGGTCGAGGCGTTTCATATCGAAGGGATCGCTCGTTATCACGGCTTGGCCAGCCCTTTGCGCACAGATCACGACGTGGGCGTCGGCGATGTCCGGCGTTCCGCTCTTGGCCAGCAACAAGCCCACCTCTTGGGCGTGGAATGTGGCGGGGACAATAATCCGGCCATCGCCATCCAAGGCCATCCTAACCACAATACTGTTCACTTAACGTTTCTTGATCCGCAATACGATCTTGACGCGGCGGGTCTGGCATCGTCCGCGTGGCCTCAGGTTGTAGTTGCTCATCTTCCGTTTGACTCCACGCGGGTTGCTTCGGTT
>VFZX01000103.1 GCA_016871015.1 Acidobacteriota bacterium
ACCGCCGGTCTGCTCCTTGAACCAGGCGGCCAAGCTCTCCAGGTCACTACGATAGACCCGGACCGTGAGCGGGCTCCGTTTATCCGCTCAGTCCTCCCCACCGTCTTCCGACGCCAATTCTTCGAGCTCGGTCAGCGTTTCCTGGATCGCTTCCAGGTCGTCGCCGAATTCGATCACCTCCCCGGCCAACTCGCCCGCCAGCTCCCAGATCGCTTCGGAACGCGAGGTGCGCGAGTTCACATCCCCGTTGACGATCCGGTGCGCCATGAGGTGCAGATCGAGCAGATCCTGCCGCAGGCCGTCGGCCTCGCTGATCCGGGACCGGATGCGATCGATCCTGTCGGCGGCATCCAGCAGCCGCCGCGTGTCGAACCTGTTCCGCAGCCGCTCCAGTGCCTTGGCATCCACCTGGCCATATGGCGTCTCCACCGTCTTCTTCATGCGCTTCCTGCCTCCGCGAATGGCAACGTCTGTTGAACGGCTTGGCCCGGACCCTTGCGCGCCAGCGTCAGAGAGGGCTCGATCGGTCCGGGCCGCAAGTCGGTGTGAATCGTGTAGTCGCCGAATCGCTTGATGTGGCGCGTCACGTAGGGACTCAGGTAGCCCAAGTCCGCCTTTTCCACCGGATACCCCTGGCGCACCAGCTCACCGATGGCGCGCGTAATTTCCACCACGTTCCAGTAGATCAACGAAGCCGCGAGCAATCCGAGGTACCGGATGCGCTTCTGCTGTTCGTCCGGGTCGTTCTCCTGGATCACGCCCTCCGCGCCGAACTCCAGCCACTTGGTCAACTCATCGTAGCCCTCGACGCTGTTGGTTCCCGCCGTCACGCCGCTGCGCAACGACAAATCCGAGATCCATCGCAACAGGTAGATCGTACGCTGCACCCGGCCCACTTCCTGCGCCACCAAGTACAGGCGATTCTTCCGGCTGTAGTGGCTCAGCTTGCGGAGCAGCGTGGCCGACGAAATGCGGCCCGTGTACATGGACAGCGCCACTTGCATCAGGTCCTGCCAGTGCGTCTCGATCAGTTCCCAGTCGGCCTCACCCTTGAACAAACGATCGATGTGCTCATACTGCGCGCTCTTGTCCGGCCGCAGGAAATTCAGGTCCTTCCAGTTCCGGATGCGCGGCATCAGCTTGATGCCCAGCAGATAGGTGAAGGCGAAGACCGGTGTCGACTGCCCTTGCGTATCGGCGAAGACGGTGTCCGGCTGAATCTTCGACTTGTTCTTCGAGAGCGCCTCGATGATGTAGATCGCCTCCCAGACTCCCGGCGGAATGAAGTGCATGAACAGGGCGATGTACAAATCACTGACGACCTGGAAAGCGACCGCCCCCTTCAGCCGGTAGCGGAAATGGAAATCGGCCAGCAGGTTCTGTTCGGACAGCTCGAACAGACTACCGTCGAAAGCCGCCGTCTTGCCGCTTCCCCAACACCGCGGCAATTCGAACTGATGATAGGCGTCCAGGATGTCACGGTAGGCAGCGTCGAGCTTGTCGGCGGTGATGTGCCGCCGGTTGATCAGCGCCAACGTCTGCGCGGTGACCAAGCCTCGCATGTGACGGGCGCCCTGCGTCACACCCATGCCGGAACCCATCACGAACGCCGTCGCGCAGTAGCGCTCCTCCAGATTGTCCAGCTTGGCGTCCAGGCCGGACAGCGGACCGAAATGGCGCGTGAAGTGTGTCGCGGAATTGACGAGCCACAACACGTCGAGCAGGCTGCGCTCGGGCAGGAATGTTTGAATCGCTGCCTCCAACTCCGTCGCCGTGGCCGGGGGCTTCTTCGCTGATGGCCGCTTCAGAACCGGCTCGCCGTCATCACCGATCGTCAGCGCCGTGTTGTCCGGAAACGACGCATCGACGGTCGCCGCCGTCTCCCGCAGCTCGGTTCGAAGTTGTTGGACGAACTCCTTGGCCGTGCGCGGCAACCCGAGCTTGGCACAGTAGCCATCCAATAGAGGTTCACATTGATCCCAGGGCAAGAGCTGTTTGCGATAGTCGGCGTACTGTTCCGACCCGATGACGGCCACGTCGCAGGTTTTCAGTGCCAGCGCCAAGTGGGTAAACACGCAGATCTCCAGGTTCCGCCGGTGCACTTCCCGGCGGCCATCCCGTTCGCGCAGCACCAGTTTCAGCCAGCGGCTGTCGCTGGTGAAGCTCAGATCGATCTCCCCGGCTGGCGCCCAACCAGCGCGCGTTTCCTGATTGGCGCGAACTACGGCCAATGCATTCAGCAGCGAGCGATCCTGCGTGGTCGACACCAACTGCAGCGCGCCCGCGAGCCGGAACAATAGATACCGGTATCGTTTGTAGGGCGGCATCAGCAACGGAAAGTAGTTGTTGTTGCTCCAGGCTTGAACGGCCACGCAGTCGGCATCCAACCGGTCGATCCCGCCACGCTCGGCGAAAACACTCTCGATCAGCCGGATCTTCTCAGCGGCGGGCTCTTGCGTGCGAACCGCTTCGATCACCCCGGCCAAGGCGACTGCCATGTTCTCGGTCTTGTCGCGCTGCCGGGATTGGATCTCCAACAGCCGCTCGCGCGCCTGTTTGTGGATCCGACCCATGCGCTTGACGAACATCTCGGCGGCATCGTCGCGGGTCCGGATGCGCATGCGATGAATCAGACACAATAGCAGCGTGTACCGTTTGGGCGGCTGTACCTCGCGCAGCTCACCGGCATGCAGCGCTTTGGCTTCGGTGGCGAAGTGCTGAAGCAGTGCCGGAGGAAGGTCGCTCAGCGGACCGTCCACTTCGCCGAGCGAGTCGAGCCAGGTCAGGTGCCTCAGAAGCTCATCCAGATGTGTCAGCGACGGCTTCTTCGGAGATGCTTTGATCTCCTGGAACAAGGTGTGACGCTGAACGACCTCGGTGGTCTGAATCAGCCCGTCCAGGCGGGCGCGATCCTCCGTGCTGAGCCGGGCCATCACACGCGCGAAGATCCCGCGGTGAACGACGAGCCGCACTCGTGTGACCATCCGATCCAGCGTGGCAAATGTCGGAAGTTCGCATTGTTGAAGACGCAGTTGCTCAATGGCGACGTTGATGAGATCGGCTGGGTTGTCCATCACAAGCGCCGCGTCGTGGACGGCGCGGACCGCGATCTTGCGTGCTTCGCGGCTATGGCGCGGCTTCAACCGAAGGTATTCGCGCAGTGCGGTTTGGTGGCGGCGAAGAGTCCTCTCCTGGTCATAGTCCGGCATCAGGTCCGGCGCCAAGCGCAGGCACACACGCACATGTTTGACGACCGACGCTGGTACGTCGGCGAGTAGCGGAAAATAGCCGAGGTGTTGAAGTCCCTTCAGTAGCAGGACGACACCGAACAGGTGCTCGTTGCCGCGCACCAGCGACCGGCAAAAGGCGGCCTCTTCATCGGTGGGAGTGAAGGAGTCTTGCAACTCCCGCGCCGTCGGCTCATGGCGAAAACGGGGATAAGCGGTCCGTTCAATCGAGGCCACAGGACCTCCTGGCGGAAGGAATCTGGGGGAGGATTTTCAGTCTACCGTACCGCTCCGATCGGTCCCACCTCGGCCTATGTCCGTTTTTTAAAGAATCTTTGTGCTACTCCCACCTTCGTTCGAGGGTGTTGGCGAATTGAGATTGCAAACGCATCAAAGTGAAATCCGGCGTCCCCTGGTACCGTTGGGCTGAACGTCTATCAGGTTGGCCGGTAAAAGCATCTCTTTTCAATGAGATGGCGGCTGGCAGGGACAGCCGGAAGACGAAGGGTTCGAGAGCAGATTAACGCCTGAGTGAGGATTTCGTCCGAATCGTTCTCACGGGTGATTCCCACCCAAGATGATCGGACTGATGATTGCGCCCTGCGGGCGCGATGATGCCGCTCTCCTCGACTCCTGTTCAGAAAACTACGTTTTCCGATGATCGATGACATAGCATAAGCTGGTTTCATGAAGGCCAGGACTTGTTGCCTGCTGCTCGCTGTTTCGATGGGGGCGCACGCGGATTTGCGAGAGGGCTTTGCCAGTGTTCCAGGCGCGCGAATCTTCTACGTGGACTCCGGTGGGAGCGGGTTCCCCGTGGTGTTCCTTCATGCGGCTACGGGTAGTGTGCCGATATGGCAGCACCAGGCCAGAGCGGTGACGGAAGCGGGATTACGCTTCATCGCGTACGACAGGCGAGGGTATGGGCGAACGCGTCTGGAGCCGGGCGGCCCGCAGCCAGGCGCTGCGGTCGACGACCTTGCGGCCCTACTGGATCACCTGCGCATCGACGCGGCCTACCTGGTGGGCACGGCTGCCGGAGGCGGCATCGCGATGGACTTTGCTTTGTCGTATCCCAAACGCACGCGCCGGCTGGTAATCGCCTGTTCGCTCGGGGGAGCCATCGACGACGAACATCGCCGACTCGGCGAGTGGCTGCGGCCGCCGGCATTCGGTGCGCTACCAGAACAGTTGAAAGAGTTAGGTCCGGAGTATCGCGTCGCGAATCGAGCCGGAGCCGAGCGGTGGATGGAGATCGCGCGGGTTGCACACGCACCGGAACCGCATCGCGTGGTGCAGTCTCCCAGGACTAGCGTGACGCTGGCCGCCGTTTCCGGCATTCGGGTTCCGGTGCTTGGAATCGCCGGCGGCGCGGACCTATACTCGCCACCATCCTTGATGCGTCGCTTTGTAGAACGGATCGGCGGCGCCCGCCTGGTTACCCTACCTGACTCTGGCCACTCGGCTCACTGGGAGCAGCCGGAGGCCTTCAACCGTCTGGTTCTGGAGTTCCTAATGGAGCGTAATTGAGCTGCGGATGGGAACGGGCCGCACGGCACGGGACAGGAGTAGAGCCTGTTTGACTCGCCCTGGGACACTGCCAGCACGCGTCACAGCGTGTGGCGTGGCGGCTGCAGTTCTGCACCGAGGTGTTCAATCCGGCACAGTCCAAATCCGGCACCCTCGCTCCAGACCTCTTCCGCCGGGAAGTCTGTCGCAGAAAACCACTTGAGGTCGGCGTGAAGCCATTGCGTCACTGTTGAGAGTTCCGTATCACCAGAAGAAAACGACGCCGAGTCCTCCTCTTCGCGGTCGCGCGCACGCAACGCGCCGGAGCGCCGGGATAGACCGACATGTTGGAGGGGATGAAAGAGCCCTACAGGAAGGAGTAGTGATCTATCCCGACCTCGAGCGCGAGCGTTTCGCCTGGGGCCAGCTTCGACGTCGCGCAGTGTGTTTCAGCGGAGGATACGGAAGCCGGTGTTGAAGAGCCGGAAGATGCGGGGAAGGTTGCCAAAGTCGAATTGCGGCATGACGATGCCGCCGCGGCTGTTGCGCTCGTCGTAGTCGGACTGGCCACCCATGGAGAGGATCGGGTCGATTCTCTTCACAAGGGCCGGCTGTCCGGCGGCGTCGCGCAGGAGGCTGCCGCGGGAGATATCATCGAACTCGAAGATCACGGTTCCGCGATGATCTTCGCCGGGACGGCCTGGCTTTTCGGGGCAGACCAACAGGAACAGGCGGCCGTTTTCAACAGCAAGGCTCGAGCCGGTAAAGAAATCGCCGCCGAAGCCGGCAGCCTCCTCAGACCGCAACAGGGTGCCGGCATATCGCCAATTGCCGCCGTGATCGGCGCTCGCCAGCAGGAGAATATCGTGCTTATCGTGCTTATCGTGCTTATTGGGTTCTCGCTCAGGATTGCGGGCGGCCTGCAGGCTGAGATACAAGACGCCCTCATGGAAGAGCGAACCGGGCTCCGACAGCGCGATATAGGATTGCAGTTCCGGGTGCAGGTCGCCGATTTTGAACTGCGTCTGGAACGGAGGGAGCGGAAAAAGGCCTGCGCCGATCAACGCGGTTTCCTCCGACCAAGGACCTTCCGGCGACCGCGCATGGCGGGTGGCGATCCAACCAAACATGAACAGCCGGTCAGCGGGCCCGCGGGGGGCCTTACGCGCGATGTATCGATGCCAGAACAGCTTCCACTCGCGGCCGGCATCTTCCGGATCGTGGACCAGCGTGGGGACCTCATGCCACCACGTACCGTTGACCTCGGCGCCTCCGGGGAAGCGGGCAGAGGCGGGCGCGGAACGATTCACGTCGGCGACGCGCGTCCAGGTGAGTCCCTGGTCGGTGGAGCGTGCGATTCTTGTCTGGACCGTGTCCGGGGGCCAGCCGGTCACGGCGGAGTAGGCAAGCCATCCCGTGCCGTCGGGGGCGTACTCGAGAGAGGGATCGTAGTTGCCGGTTTCCGCGTCGTCACCCTCGATGATGAGCTCGGGAAATTCGGCGGTGTTAGCCCGGCCGGCCTGGCCGCACGAGACGGCACAGCAGGCAAATGCGAGCAAGGCTAGCGCGGTCAGCGCACGTTCACGGAACGAAAGAATCGCCATGCGACCTCCACTCCTTCCACATCATGACATTCGGAACCAAGGATACGACGGGCTGGCCTTCGCATGATGCTGGATCCGATTCCGTCCTCCGCCCGTACCATCGGGTATGACACTCCGCGAATCGAGAGAGAAAACGGTGCTCGCCCACGTGGCGGCTGAGAACAACCATGACGTCCAAGGGACGCTCAACTCCTTCCACGACCCTGGCTACACGGTGGTCCCGTTCGGTCCAGGCGGAACCGTGCGTGGTGCGGAGGGCGTGGGAGCCTTGCTCGGCGGGCTCTTCGCCGGGTTCCCCGACTTCCGCGCCGAAATTCAGGCGCTGCACCACACGGACTCCGCCGTGGTTGCTGAGGTCCTCATGACCGGGACACACCAGGGTCCTTGGGCAGGCCTCCCGGCCACCGGCAAACCGATCCACGTGCCCACCTGCTGCATCTTCGAGTTCGACGGCGACAAGCTGATGAACGAGAAGGTCTACTTCGACAACGCGACCATGATGGCTCAGTTGGGAGCGTAGGAAGTCCGCCCCGTCTGGGCAACGCCCACACTGTTCACGATCTCCGTCTGGACTCCGCCCACCAGTTGCGCGTCACCCGCTACCGGGAACGATGCGCGGACCACGAACATCCCGCCCATCCGGCTCGACTGAAAGTGCCGTTCGAACGCTTCGCTCAACTGCACCCGGATCGGCTCGGGAGTCAGCGGCTGGCCGTCCCGGTTGAAAAACTGGAACCGCGCCTCGAGTACCGATCGCGTGTTGTCGAATCCGGTAAGGTCCAGGTCGACGCCGGTCGGCGACCGGACCAGACGTGTACCCGTGATCCGCACCGGTTCCGCCGCGATCGCCACATCCGCCGAGACTAACTGACGCCCGGCCTCCATGCGCACCCCGAGCCGGCCCGCCGTCGTCCCTGTCTGGATCACGACGTCTTTGCGCACATCTCCCGGGGCGACCGCCAGTTGCAGGGTCCGCGAACCCGACGCCGGAAACAGAATCCCCTGATCGTCCGGGGCACCTGCCGCGGCCGGCTCAAACACCAGTCGCAGGGTCACAGTGCCTGCCACCCGCACCGGACTCTGGAACGTCAGTCCTGCGGTGATCTGCTGTCCGGACGCTGCCGGCGCGACGGCCATCGCCGCGGGGGGAACTGGCGGATCCGTGCCCAGCCCCTGCAGCCTCAACGAGCGTGCATCGAGTTCGAGAGTCCCGGAAAACACCCCCGGGCGGACTGGAGCGAATCGCACCTCGACCTCCTTTTGGTCCCCCGCCCCAATCGCAAGCGGTCCGGATGGAGCCTCGAACGGCGGACTTGCGCGGATCACCTGCACCGTCATCGCATTGCTCCCATCGTTCCGCAGAACGAACCTCCGCACCGAACTGGACCCTGACTCGACGGCGCCGAAATCTACTGGCTGATCGGGATCGAGCGTCCCGCCGGACAAGCTCACGGCGAGCCCCGCCGGTGAATTTCCGCGCACGATCAGAACGAGGTCGTTAATCGTCAGCGTCGCGCTATAGGAACCAAACGCAGGCGGCTGGAACCGGATCCGGAAGTCGATGTTCGCGCCGGGCGTTAAGAGTTGCACTCCGGTTGGAGTCCCGATCAATGAGAATCCAGTCCCCGCAAGCCGGATGGGCTGGACCGTGACGGTCGCTTGTCCGGTGTTCCGGATCCGCATCCGTGTGTCCAGGAAATCGCGGGCCGCGGCGGTGCCCGCGTCCACAAACGAGCCCTCGACCGCGGATTCCACGCCTCGTGCGTCCACGATATACAGGGTTAGCGGACGTACATCCACCGCTCTCGGCAGCCTCCACACATCACCCTCCGGGCTGACGGCGAAGTCTCCTTCTTCGGTCGAAATGTGCCGCAAGTCCGCGCTGTTCCACTCGTATTCGCAGCCCTTTCCACCTGGAACGAAGTTTCCTGCAACACCCCAAATGCGGATTCCATTCACACACCCGAGAGTGGGGATCTCGGGTGTGAGCTGGGCGTGCGCGACGGCCGCGGTTAAGCACAGCAGAATCAGTCTCATGGCTGCCTCACCGTGATCGTCGGAACGCCGACTTGCACCGACGGCGTTGCAACCGGATTCGCCCTCGCCGCCACCGCCCCGCCACGTGAAAAGGCGGCCACCCCGGCCGCTGCGCCTCCGGCGGCCACCGCGACCCACCTCCATTTGATCCCCCGGCCCCGGGCGGCCTTGGTTCCACCCCCTTCGGAAATGTAGACGTTGATCACAGTCCCGGCCCGCGCCTCTTGTTTTGCGGCAGTCACGCGGACCCGGACGGAGCCCGGAAACCGTCCCCACTCGATGCCATGGGCGGAGGCGCGCCCGTCCGGCTTGGTCACCACGACCTCAGTTTTCATGCCGGTCCGGAACGCCCCCGTCGTGTCCTGGTCCGGCAGGCGGAAACTGACCGCCGCTCCTGCTACGGGACGGCCGGTTTCATCGGTCACTTGTACGACGAGAGGACGGGACGGCCGGGATCCGGCCTGAAATATGGCACCCTCGCCCTCAATCACTTGCAGTTGTAGTATGGCGGAATCAGGCGCCGCCGTCAGCCGCGCTCCCAACAACGTGAGAGCCGCAGCGGTGGTTTGCCACCGCATATGGGGTTATTGATGGGTTCAGCTTTTCCAGCGAAGCAGCACGGTGGTGATATTGTCAGGACCACCAGCGTTTCGAGCTGCCTCTATTAGATATTTGCAGATTTGCTCCAAAGTATCAGCTTTTTTTAAGTTGTTCGCGATGTTTTTTTGATCCACCACGCCGTGGAGCCCGTCCGAACACAACAAAAGGAACAGCCCTTCGGCCGGCTGGACCGCGTAGCTGTGCACTCTGAGGGGACTCTCGACACCAATCGCCATGGTCAACACGTGGCGCATCGGGTGTGTCTTCAGCCGTTCCTCATCCAGCCCCAGCTTGCGGCCGATCTCGTTCGACCATGTCTGATCGTCGGTGATCGGGACCAGCTCCCCGCGCAGGAAAGAATACGCGCGGCTGTCGCCCACCGAGCACACGGCGATCCTGTCGCCACAGTCGAGCGCGCCCACCAGCGTCGTACCCATCCCGTTCAAAGTAAAGTCTGTTGACGCCTTTGCCAACACCTGGCGGTTGGCTTCCTGGAAGGCACCGGCGAGCACGTCCGTGGTCCGCTTGGGGGCCTCGCGCACAAAGCTTGCCGCGGTCTCCACCGCGATCTGGGAAGCAAGCTCGCCCGCTTGCTGTCCTCCCATTCCATCGGCGAGTAGATAGAGCCCGGCTGCCGGGTCGATGAGGAAACAGTCCTCATTGTTCTTTCGGACGCAGCCAGGGTCCGTCAGGCCGAACGCCTCGATCATGTACTCTCGGATTATACCGTGCATTCATCCAACCGGGGAGACGCTCGCCTGAAAATTAAGCTTCTTAACGAACTGCTGGAAATCTGCCGGCTGGACCCGGATGCACCGGTACCGGTATGGACTCACGCCAGTTCGGGATTCGTTTCGATTACACGGACCGCAGATGAGCTCTCGATCGTGCTCCCCGCTGGATCCGCGCCCGCCGGTGTCCGGTGCGAAGGCGGCTGGCGCGTGTTCAAGCTCCAAGGTCCGTTCGACTTTGCGCTCGCTGGCATTCTCGCATCCGTGCTCGGCCCCTTGGCAGCGGCGGGCATCCCGATTCTCGCGATCTCCACGTTCGACACCGACTATGTGCTCGTAAAGGAAGAGAACGCCGGAGCCGCCGCGCGGGCGCTGGAAGCAGCCGGACACGAGCTGTGTTGAACTGGGTTGCATGTACAATCCGGCTCACTTTGCCGAGACCCGGCCCGGCTTTCCGGGCGAATCGATCGCGCGCTATCCTTTGGCGACCCTAATCACCACCGGCCAAGGTGGGCTCGACGCGAACCACATTCCGATGATCTGGGTGCCCGGCGGCGAACACGGAATTCTGCGAGGCCACGTGGCGCGGGCGAATCCGGTGTGGAAGGATGCCTCGACCGAAGCATTGGCTGTCTTCCACGGACCACAGCACTACATCAGCCCGTCCTGGTATCCGTCGAAGCGCGAACACGGCAAGGTGGTCCCCACATGGAACTACGCGGTGGTTCACGCCCACGGGACGGTCCGCTTCCCGGAAGATCCGGACTGGCTGCTCGCGACGGTGACGGCACTGACCGACGCGGCCGAGCGGATCAACCCCGATCCGTGGCGCGTGACCGACGCCCCCCAAGACTACATCGCCGGACTGCTGCGGGCCATCGCCGGCGTCGAGCTTACGATCACGCGGATCGAAGCCAAATGGAAAGCGAGCCAAAACCGCTCGCCGGCGGACCGCGAAGGCGTCGCTGCCGCGCTCCGCGAATTGGGCGCTGACGCCGCGGCTATCGTTTCGCCGTCCACTTGACCGCTGCCGGATCGAAGGTGTGCGAATTGGCGCGCGGAGAATCCGGCGCGTCCTTGGGAACCAGGCGCGCCAGGCGCGACTTCTCCCCTTCGAACTTGGGGTTCGCCGCCAGATTCACCCACTCGTTGGGATCACGCGCGCGGTCGTAGAGTTCCTCGGATCCGTCCGCGTAACGGATATAGTGCCAGTCGCCCGAGTACACCGCATGGTTGCCGCGCAGGAACGTGCTGATCGCGGGCCGGTCCCACGCCGCGGCGGGATCCTTGAGCAGCGGCCGTAGCGAGGCGCCGTCGACGCCTTGCGGCGCTGGAAGTCCGGCTAGGTCGGCGAGTGTCGGATACACGTTGATCAGATCGACCGGCGCCGGACAGCGGCTACCGGCGCGGGTGACGCCCGGCGCGGCAACCACCAGCGGGACATGGGTCGCGCGATACCACAGCGCCTGCTTGTGCCAGTGCCACTTCTCGCCGAGATGGTAGCCGTGATCCGACCACAGGGCGACGATCGTGTTGTGCCGCACGGGGCTCGACTCGAACGCATCAAGGATCCGCCCCAACATCGCATCGGAGAAGCTGATGCAGGCCAGATAGGCTTGCACGGCGCGCTTCCAGTTTCCAGTGCTGACCATCAGGTCATGCCGCGAATGCTCGTTGAGGGCCATCTTGCGCGCGGCCTCGGGCAGGTCGGCGAGATCGTCGTCCTTGACCACCGGAACGATGATCTCCTCCAGCGGATACATGTCGAAGTACTTCTTCGGCACGAACCAGGGGATGTGCGGACGGAACATGCCCGCCGCGAGAAAAAACGGTTTTCCATGATTCTGTTTCAGCCGCTCGATGGCCCACGACGCGACCTTGTAGTCCGGCATGTCCTGTTCGCGCGCATCGACCGGGGCCCAATCGAAATTGCGCCAGCTCACCGACGGCATGGGCGTCACCGGCCTGGGCGGTTCGGGATCTGGCGGGAAGCTGTAGCCGTCAGTCATCCCGTTGGCGCGGGCCTGTGGATTCCAGTGGAAGTACTCGTCCCAACTGCGCGGATCGTTGTAACCGCGCCCGTGGTGGAACAGTTTGCCCGCGCCCATCGCGCGGTATCCGTTCGCGCGAAAGTGCTGCGGCAAAGTGACGGCATCGGGCATGGGGATGCGCCACGGCTGATCGTTGTCATAGACACCAGACGTTGAGGGCCGCCGCCCCGTCATCACGGCGGCGCGCGACGGATTGCAGAGCGGAGCAGCAGTGTGGGCGTTGGTGAACAGCATGCCCATCGCAGCAAGCCGGTCGACATTCGGAGTCCTGACCTGTGGATGCCCGCCGAGCGCGCCGATCCAGTCATTCCAGTCGTCGACGGCAAGCATCAGGACATTCGGACGGTTCTGCGCTTCGAGCAGTGCGGGTGCAAGCGCGGCGGAGCGGAGCAGTTGGCGCCGGGTCATGTGTCCTATTCTGCCAGCAGTTGCAGTATTCTTGTTGGACATGGGTCCTCGTTTCGCGCTCGCAATCGCATTGACACTGGTGGGTGGCCCCTTGGACGCGCAGGTGGTCTCTGCCACGATTTACGGATCGGTGTCGGATCAGAGCGGCGCGCTGATTCCCGGCGCGCGGATCCGTGCCACCAATTCTGGAACCGGCTCGACGGCGACGGCCACGGCCGACGAAGCTGGTGAGTTCACGATCACGGCGCTCCAGGCCGGAATCTATACGATCGACATTGAAGCCAACGGATTCAAGTCGCTGCGTCGGCCGGGCGTGGAAGCGGCGTCGGGCCAAAGGCTGCGGATGACCTTCAGCCTCGAGGTGGGCGCGGTCACCGAGACCGTGGAGGTGAACGCCGAGTCGCCATTGGTCAACACGGTGAATGCCGAGCAGCGCAGCAACATCGAGGAGATCAAGCTGGGCGAGCTTCCGATCCAGCGGCGCGACTGGACCAACCTGTTGAACCTTGGCACTGGCATCCAGACTTCGGGCGGCTCGGTCCGCATGAATGGGCTCGCGCCGGCCGCGCTTCGCATCACGGTCGACGGCACCGACGCCACCCAGGACACCGAGCAGCCGTCGTTCGCCATGAGCGGCAATTTCAACTTCATCAAGAGTGTGAGCACGGAGGCCATCGCCGAGGTAAACGTGGCCAAGGGGATCGCCTCGGCCGAAATCGCCAACACGATGGCCGGTAACGTCAACATCAGCACCAAGAGCGGCACCAACGAATTCCACGGGAGCCTGTTCTGGCTCAACCAGAACGAGAATCTGAACGCGCGCAACCAGTTCTTGCGCAACAAGCCCGCGCTGGTCTACAACCAGTTCGGCGGCTCGCTCGGCGGACCCGTCATCCGCAACCGTCTCTTCTTCTTCGGCGTCTTCGAAGGCTACCGCCAGCGCGGATTCGCGACGCTGAACGGCAACGTGCCAACACAAGAGTACCGCTCATTGATTCTCGGGCAAAACCGCATCTACGAGAAAACGTTTTCGGTGTTCCCGCTCCCGAACCAGCCTTACGCGGCGGGCTCGCGTACTGGCGCGTTCATCGGCGCGGGAACACAGAGCGCCAACGACAACCACGTGGTGGCGCGAGGCGACTTCCACGTCACGGACCGCTCGATCCTCACCGCGCGCTACACGCGCAGCCGTCCGGACCGCCTGGATCCGCGCGTGATCGAAGCGAACAACCGCACGTTTCTCGGGAGTATCGAGCAGGGCACGCTCAACTTCACGCGCGCCCTACCCGCCTGGACCTCGGAGTCGCGCTTCGGCTACAACTACAACTTCGTCCCGCGCCTGGACAACATCTATAGCCTTTATGAGAAGGATCCCGCCTACAACGGCATCGACGGGCTCGGGTTCTCTCTGAGCGGCGAGACGCTAACGCGCGACGGCTACTCCTATTCTGTGGAACAGATTTTCGGGCACACCAAGGGACGCCACTCGATCAAGCTGGGCGGCATCTTTGTCCAGACCTCTGGCAAGCGCGCCAACACCGAGATCCCGGTGCTCACCTACGCCAATGACGCCGATTTGGTAGCGAACATTCCGAGCCGCGGCCGCGTCACGATCGGTATCGACGAGTTCCAGGCGAGCACCAAGACCATCGGCTTCTTCGTGCAGGACGACTTCAAGCTAAGCCCGAATCTGATCATCAACGCTGGTCTCCGCTGGGACTACTACACCGTGCCCGACGAGCGCGACGGCCGGTTCTTCAATCGCGCTCAACCATTCGGCACCGGGCCCTACATCCCCGCCACCGGAATCTGGAAAGCGGACTGGAACAACTTTTCCCCGCGCATTGGATTCGCGTACTCCATGCACGGAGGCAATACCGTGTTGCGAGGCGGGGCGGGCATTTTCCATAACCCGCGGACGCTGTTCGGCGGTCCGGTGGACCTGATCCGCAACTCGCTCGAAGAGCCTTTCCGCGTGGAGTTCAGCCGGCAGGACGCGCTCCGGACCAACGTCTTCCGCTGGCCGGTATCAAACAACGCCGTGCGCGCGTTTGTTCGCGGACCCGGAGGTCTGATCGGCGACACGGCGATCAACACCGACTTCCCGTACCCACAGAGCTACCAGTGGACCCTGACGGTGCAGCGCGTCTTGACCGCGGGATTCGTGCTCGAGACCGGATACCTGGGAACGCGCGGGATAAACCTGATGATGGTGCGGTTTTGGAATCCGCCGGATCGCGTGACGGGCGTGCGTCCCTACCCCGGATTCACCGAGTTCCGGTATCGCGACGCGGGCGAGCACACGCACTATCACTCCTGGCAGTCGACGCTGCGGCGGCGGTGGGCGAATGGATTCAGCTTCAACGTGAACCACACGTTCTCAAACAGCATGTCGTACACCGATGAAGCGAGCCTGCTGTTGCCGGGATCGGTGCAGGACATTCATAACGTCCGCGCCGACAAGGGTCCGCCGAACGGGGATGTGAGGAACCGATTTGTTTCGGACTTCATCTACGAGCTGCCGTTCGCGCGAGCGTCGAGCCGCCTGGTGCGGAACGCCGCGGCGGGCTGGCAGGTGGCGGGAATCCTCACCGCTGAGACTGGCCAGCCATTCACGATTACGCAGCCTTCCGGACTTCAGGGCAGCCGCCCGGACTACACGTCGGGGTCTCCGATGCTCGATAATCCCACTGCGACGCTGGTCCACATCAATACGGAGGCGTTCGCGCGGGTGCCGCTGGCCCCGGCGAGCGGACTGCCGGTAAGGGCGGGCAACATTGGCCGCAACGCGCTGCGGCAGGTGGGCCTGTGGACGCTTGACTTGTCGCTGACCAAGCGGCTGTTCCTGACCGAGAGGGTCCAGGCCAAACTGGCGGCGGACTTGATCAACGCGTTCAATCACACGAATCTGAGCTCGCTGCAGACCAACATTACGGCGGGGACGTTCGGACGGTATCAGGGGACTCGGGGAGCGAGAGTGGTGCAGCTCGAATTGAGGTTGTGGTTCTGATTCGTTACTTGGTCACCGTGAAGGACATCTGTCCGCGGCAACCTTAGCAATCCAGTCGAAAAGACCGCGGTTCACGTACATAGCCAGACCGCAACGAGCCTCATGCCCCCATGTTACGCTGAGCGAGGAGATCCCATGTACCGCACACTCTTCATAGCGCTCATCCTGTCCGGACTTGCGCACGCGCAGACGTTCCGGGCCGGAGCCGCCACCAGCAACATCACTCCGCCGCTCGGATCCGGGATCGTCGGGGGCTGGAGCGCGCCGCCCGCCACGCATATCCATGACGAACTGCACGCGCGCTGCCTGGTGCTCGACGACGGCACGACGCGGCTGGTTTTCGTCGTGGTCGACAGCGTTTCGGTGAACCGTGAGGTGTTTGACGAGGCCAAGCGCCAAGTCCAGTCCGCCACGGGGATCCCTCCGGCGAACATGATGATGTCGGCGACGCACACACACTCGGCGTCGAGCGCTCGGGGCGAAAACGCGATGGTGGTGGGACCGCCGCTGGACGAATACCAGAAATTCCTGGTCCGGCGGATTTCGGATGGCGTCCGGCGGGCGGTTAACAACCTGGAGCCGGCGCGGATCGGGTGGGGAACCGGCAAGGTTCCGCAGCATGTGTTCAACCGGCGATGGCTGCTGAGGGACGGGCAGACGGCGCCGAATCCGTTCGGCGGGCGCGACCGGGCGGTGATGAATCCCGGTGGTTATCGAGACCGGCTTCTCAAACCCGCGGGCCCGGTGAACCCGGACGTCTACTTCCTCTCGCTCGAGTCGGTGAGCGGCCGCCCGATCGCGCTGCTGGCCAACTACTGGCTGCACTACGTGGGTGGCGTGGGCGCGGGTCACATCTCCGCCGACTACTTTGGCGCGTTCGCCGGCCGGATCCAGGAGTTGCTCGGCGCGGACCGCCAGGATCCGCCCTTCGTCGGCATCCTCGCCAACGGCCCGTGCGCCGACGTCAACAACAATAACTACGGCGCCACCACGCCCGCGCCGCGATACAAGCCGTACGAGAAGATCCACATCGTCGCGAACGATGTCGCGCAGGAGGTGTTGCGCGTGCGGAAGACGATCACGCATCGCGATTGGGTACCGCTGAAGGCCGCGGCGTCGGAGCTTGCGCTGGCGATGCGGCATCCGTCGCCGGAGATGGTGGAGCGTGCGCGGGGGATTGTGGCGCAGCCGAAGTCCGGGAACCCGGATCCGCTGCATGTGGAGATCTACGCGCGCCGCACGCTCGATGCATCCAAGTGGCCCGACAACGTCAACATCGTGCTGCAGACGTTTCGCATCGGTGATGTTGGCATCGCCGCGATTCCCTTTGAGACGTTCACGGAGACGGGTCTGGAGATCAAAGCGAAGAGTCCGTTCAAGGACACGTTCACGATCGAGCTTGCCAACGGCGGGCTCGGCTACTTGCCGACGCCGGAACAGCACGAGTTGGGCGGCTACGAGACATGGCTGGGGACGAACCGGGTCGAGCGGGAGGCGTCGCGGAAGATTGTCGCGACGGTCATGGATCTGTTCGGGAAGGTCAAGTAGCGGTCCAGCGCGCTTCTCCTCAGGTAGCCCACGGCTGTCTCCCTTTGCTCCATCAGTCCACTGCTTGGCCACGGGGTCACCGCAGGCGTGAATCCACTGCCTCCTCTTAATATCGGGATCCAGGGTCTATCGCGGACTGAGCAGCCGCACGACACTCGGATACTTCATCCCGCGTGCGATCTCTGCCGCTTGCCCCACCTGCTCCGGACTTGCACCGGCATCCAGGATGATCTTCACCGCCTCCGCCATCAGCGCTTCCCGATCCTCCGCCTGCGCATCGACCCATGCTTTGCCACTTCCCTGCCCTAACGCCGCCATCAGCGCGGGAATCGCATCGGACCGCTCGTGGTATCCCTTCATTTCGACGACGTACCGCGAAGTGTGCACGAACTTGGGATCCGCCCCGTACTTCAACAACAAGCGCATCACCTCCGGCTGGGTGAACCGGGCGGCGAGCCAGAACGGCCGCGCGCCCACCAGCGGTGGCGGGAAGTGATAGTCGGTTGACGAACGCCGGGTCGGGGTCCACGTCCGGAGCGCTTCGTTGGGATTCGCGCCCCGTTCGAGCAGCGCTTGGACCAGCCGCGTGTCCCGCCGCATGATCGCGATGTGCAGCGCCGTGAATCCGGCTCCGGCGCGGTTGGGATCAGCGCCCTTAGCCAACAGGTACGCCGCGAGATCCGTGAATCCGGAATGCGCCGCGTAAACGAGCGCGCTGACTCCCCATGCGTCCGCGTCGTTCACGTTGGCGCCGGCCTCGACCAACAGCCGCGTGGATTCGTAATCCCCGGAGCGCGCGGAAAACACGAGAGCCGTCTGGCCGCCGTGCGGAATTTCCTTGTTATTCGCCGGATATCCGTGAGGCGGCACCGCCATCATCTGTTTCCATTCAGCCGATCGCGCATGAATGTCCGCCTTGTGCTCCAGCAACGCCTTCACCACAGCGGGATACTTGCGCGAAGCGGCCCACATGAGCGCGGTCTGATCGCGTGTCGACCGCGCGTTGGGGTCCGCTCCCTTTGCCAGCAGCAATGCCGCGGCCTCGGTGAATCCTCCGCGGGCGGCCGCCATCAGTGGAGTCTCGCCCTTGAGCAGCTTGGCGTTCGGATTCGCACCGCCGTCCAGCAGCCGCTTCACGAGCGGAGCGCTTCCGTTCTCGGCAGCAAGCCACAGCGGAGTGACACCGAGATCCGTCGCCGCGTTCACGTCCGCGCCCGACCGGATCAAAGCGTCGGCCTTGGCAACGTCGGCGCGATAGGCAGCCTCGTGCAGTGGCGTGGCCCACAACAGCAGGAATGCGAGGCTCATCGCGGCTACACCGAGCCGAGCGGATCAACCGGCAGCCGGCCGGTGCTTCCACCGATGCGGTCCACGGGTACGCCCATCCGGTCCATCAGCGTCACCAATAGATTCGCGATTCCCGGCTTCTCCGGGAATACGAGATGGCGGCCGCCCTTGAGTGTCCCGGCGCCACCGCCCACCAGCAGCAACGGCAGGTTGTCACCAGAGTGCCGGCTCGAGTTGGAAATGCCCGAGCCGTAAAGGATCGTCATGTGGTCGAGCAGCGATCCGTCCCCGTCTGGCGTCGCGCTGAGCCGTTCGAGCTGCTTGGCGAGCAGCTCCGTGTGGTACCTGTTGATCTTCGACATCTGCGCCACCAACTCCGGGATGTCGTCGTGATGGGAGAGCGGATGGTGCGCTTCCGGAACACCGATCTGCGGATACGGACGCGCGCTCTGTTCCTTGCCGAGCATGAACGAGATCACACGCGTGAGTCCCGCCTGGAACGCGATGCGCTGCATCTCGAGCATGAGCGCCACGTGTTCCTCAAACACCGGCGGCGCGCCCTGGGGCTGCTCGATCACTGGAAGCGCTCTGCTGGACTGCTGCTCCGCCAGTTGCACGCGGCGCTCGACGTCGCGGACCGCATCAGCAAACTCGTTCGTCTTGGCCCGGTCACCCGGGCCGAGCTCACGCTGCAGGCCCGCAAGCTTCTCACCCACCGAGTCCAGGATGCTCTTCTGTTGGCGGAGCCGGGCCTGGCGCGCCGCGGAATCCGTGCTGCCACTGTCGCCGAAGAGCTTCTCGAACACGGCACGCGGATTCCACTCCATGGGGAGCGGCTGGGTAGGTCCGCGCCAGGAGATCGTGTGCGTGTAGACGCAGCTCAGATTGCCCGTGCAGGCGCCGGCGTTGGCGGGAGGATCGATTGCCATCTCGATCGACGGGACCTGCGTCTGGCCCGCGAAGTGGCGCGCCATCAACTGATCCATCGACACGCCCGCGATGATCTCGACCTCGTTGCGTCCACCGCGCGTGGTCCCGGTGAGGAAAGATCCCGACGCGCCTGCGTGGATGTAATTCCAGGTCGCCTTCACGCCCGACAGCACCACCATCCGGTTGCGAAACCGTGCGAGCGGCTCCAGGATCGGCGTCAGCTCGAACGCGGACCCAGCGGACGCGGGCGTCCAGTACTGCATCGCCATTCCGTTCGGCACGTAGAACGCAAGAAAGCGATGGACTGGCTTCGGTGACGATCCGGCCGGGACCATCGCGTCGAGCAGCGGCAACGCCACCGAGGCGCCGATCCCGCGAACTACGGTCCGCCGGGGCAGTGTCTTGCGTGTCAGGTACGTCATGGCTTGACTCGTCCGGAAAATGCCGGGCTTCGTACAATTCCCAGGATAATCCCGGACCAGCGGTATCCGCCGGGGGCCGCGTCCCTCACGATCGCGCGCACCGCGGGCTGGTCAGCGTGGTCGAGCCGGCGCCCCAGTGCGTAGGACATCAGCTTCTCGGTCACGGTGCGTGGAAAGCTCTCCGGATCGCGCAACAGGAAATCGCGCAATCCCGCGAGTCCTTCGATCGAGGATCCATCAGCGGTCTCACCGGCGGAATCGACCTCGTGGCCGGACTCGTCGCGCAAGCGCCATCCGCCGATTACATCGAAGTTCTCGAGCGCTAATCCGAGCGGATCAATCGCGGTGTGGCAGGCGTTGCAAGAGGCGTTGCTCCGGTGGCGTGCGAGCCGCTCGCGGATGGTCAGCGGTATTCCTCCGGGCTGCGGGGCGAGATTGGTGTCGAGCCCGGGAGGCGGAGGCGGAACTGGAAGACCGAGGATGTTGTTGAGCAGCCACTTGCCGCGGAGCACAGGCGAGGTCCGGTCCGGGTAGGATGTTGTGGCAAGCACCGCGCCGTGCCCAAGCAGTCCGCCGCGCATGCGCGGGTCAACGAACTCGACGCGCCGGAAGCGCGAGCCCGAAACGCCGGGGATTCCGTAGTGCCGGGCGAGCCGCTCATTGACGAAGGTGAAGTTCGCATTGAGCAGCGTGGCGAGCGGAGCGTCGGACCGTATGGTCTCTTCGACGAACATCCCGGTTTCGCGTTCGAACGCCTGAATCAGGCTCTCATCGTAGTTGGGGTAGCGGACCGGATCGACAACGACTTCACCCACGCGGCGCAGGTTCAGCCATTGTGCCGCGAAGCCCTCCACCAACGCGTGCGCTGCCCGCGGATCGGCGAGCATCCGCAGGACTTCACGATCGAGCGCCCCGGGACGGGACAGCTCCCCACGTTCCGCGGCACGCAGCAGTGCTTCGCCGGGAATGCTGCTCCACAGGAAGAAGGAGAGGCGCGACGCAATCTCGACATCGGTTAATGGACGGCCGGGACGATGGAGGCGCAGCAGGAAATCCGGATCCACGAGGAGCCGCTCGAGCGCGAGCTGGATGCCCTGGTTGAAGCTGCCATTGCGGCGCCCTTGTTCGAAGAACTTGAGCAGAGTCGTGCGCTCGGCTTCCGTGGGCGCACGCCTGTAGGCAAGGCGCGCCAGCCGCGTGAGGATCGATGCCGCGCAGGGACGCTCCTCCACTTCTGACACTGGTGTGCACGTGAAGATCGCACGGCGGCTCGGCGTGTCCGGCGTGGGACCACCGGTTTCGATCGGCCCCGTGATGTCGACGCGGCCCACGTTGGCATGGTCCATGTAGACTTGGTCATTCGCGATCACGCGTCCCCGCTGAAGCGGCTGGGGAAGGCCCTCCGGCTCAAACATCTCGCGCACGAACGACACCGCCACGGTATGCGGACCAGCGGTGACGCGCGCACGGGCTTCGAGCCCCGCGTCCCCCGTGAGCTGCATGTACTGCTCCCACTCGGGATCGCCCGCGTAGCCAGGTTCGCCGTCTCCTGCGTAGCTCGCTCCCGCCGCCCGTCCCTTCGCGCTACCGCCAACCGTGAACCGTTGGATCAGGAGGCCGTCCACGCGGATCTCGATCTGTTGCGGCCAGCCCGCGCCTTTCAAATAGTCTTGATATTGGCGCTGCAGTTTCGTTTTGATCAAATAAACGCCGGACACCGGAAAATTGTGCCGGACTCCAATCCCGCCGCGCGTGCCATATGGCAGGAGCTCGCTCTGGCGGTCCTGCTGCAGCACGTGCTTGGGCATCTCGAAAGTGTCGGTCCGCGGCGCGGATGGCGGCAGTCCCACTGCGAGGCGAGTCACCTGGCGCGCGACCGAGAGGTACCGCTCAACGTGTGCGGTCGAGATGGACAGCGATCCACCGAAGTTGTCAAAGCTGCCGTCGGCGGTCTCGTCACCAGGAAGCTGTGGCTTCACGTCGATGTCCAGCGCCAGCAGGTCCCGGATGGCACTGTTGTACTCGACGCGATTCAACCGGTGCACCGCGGGAGGTGGCTGGTGGACTGGATTCGCTGCCCATGCGCGGTCAGCCAAGGCTTCGAGATGTGCGACGGTATCGCGATATACAGCGCGGTTTGGCCGCGGGAGTCCGGGTGGAGGCATGGATCCGGCACGGAGGCGCGCGATCACGGCTTCGAGAGAGGCTCCCGTGGGATCGGCGTCAAGTGTGAGCGCTCCCGCGCGAGTCCGCTGGTTGTGGCAGGAGGTGCAATAGGAGGCGAAGAAGGCACGGGGATCGGCTGCGCAAAGCGGAAGCGCCAGTATCGCGGCAATCAGCCGTGGGGCCGCGGCCATCACTTGAGTCTACTGCAACATTCGCGAAAGCTGGCGGCGGTGCATCCACACCAGGCCGGCGGAAGCCACGAAGACGGAGAGGGCGAGCGCGAACAGCTCACCCTTGTCGCCGACCGCTTCAATCCTAATGCCAAGCTGTGTGAGATGGCTGACGATCGCACCAGAGATCACACCAAGCGCCAGCAGCGCGCCGATCGCAACCGTGGGTGTGTAGAGGATGAGCGCCGAGGCGACAAGTTCGATGATCCCCGTGCCGATGCGGCCCCACGGCTCGAGTCCGAGGGTCCGGAAGATGTACACGGACTCGGCTGCACCGGTGAATTTGAAGAATAGAGTCTGCAGCAGAATGCCCACGGAAGTGAGCCGTAGGACCCAACTGAGGATCGAGGATGGGCTGTCTTGCATCATGAGAGAGTTGCTCCTGTGAGAGTGTCGTGGTGGCGCATGAACTGCGCGGCTTCGTCCTTGCCGAGGTAGCGCTCGAGCAGGCGTGGTTCGGTGCGGGTAAGGTCGACGACGATGAGGCCGTCGATGACGTCTGAGAAGTCCGGATCGAGATTGAATCCCAGCAGGCGGCCGCCGAGCTTCAAATAGTGCCGCAAGCAACACCGGCATTCCGGGCGCGTGCTGTTCCAGCGGCGCCGGTGATTGCCGGTGAGGAACTGGATGGCGCGCGCGCACAAGAGACGCAAGCTCACACCACCAGGCGTATTTTTCGAGGTAGGAGCGATCGCCTCCCGCGCCCCAGCAGAGTAGTCGTTGCTGATGCTCACGGCACCGAACAGAACCTTGTACCGCGGGTTCCGTGCGATGAAGCGTCCGATGCCGTTCCAGAGCAGCAACAGCGCCGAGTACGTGCGCTGATATTCGACGCACAGGAAGGAGCGTCCGAGCTCTACCGCGGGTCCAAGCTGGTCGAGGAACTGTTGTGAGTATTGGAACAAGGTCGCTGTGTATAGGCCGCCGGCGCCGCAATCTGTGGGACACAGGGGGTATCCACCGGCGATGCGTCCGCGCACGGCGTCCCAGAGGATCAAGTGCTGATAGCGGGCGTCGAAGCGGTCGAGGTC
>VFZX01000104.1 GCA_016871015.1 Acidobacteriota bacterium
CGGACGGTTTACGTTCGACGGACGCTTTACCGGCGTTCCTTTCGCCGACTTCTTGTTGGGGATTCCGAACGTTTCGCAGCGAGCCGAGACCCGCGTGCCCACCGACACGGCTACCAACGAGTACGGCGCCTATCTCCAGGATGACTGGCGCGTCAACGCACGCCTGACGCTCTCGCTCGGGTTGCGCTGGGACCGCTACTCCGCGCCGATCGAAGAGAACGGGCTGTACTTCAACTTCGACCCGGTCTCGGGCAGGATTCTCGTCCCCAATCAACAGGCTCTGGGTAAAATCAGCCGGCTGTGGCCGGTGAACTCTTTGCCCGTGGCGGTGGGGACCAGCGCTGGATTCCCTGAGCAACTGCGCAACTCGAGCCAGCGGCTGCTGCCCAGGCTCGGCTTCGCGCTTCGTCCGAGACTTGCATCGGACTTGACGATTCGCGGCGGTGCCGGAGTGTATAACTCGATCATGCGATTCGAAGGTCTGCAGACTGCAGGGCCGTTCGCGCTGACCGAAGAAGTCCAGAACGTACTCGATCCGGTGGCAGGCGGAGGATTTTCGCCTCGCTTCACTCTCGCGAATCCGTTCGGATCCGCGGCTGGCCGGGCTCTCGGCGTGGCCACCGGCTCGAGCGTGGCCGCCAACCTGCGGCCCGAGTACATCATGACCTGGAATGCCAGCGTCGAGAAGTCGGTGCTTCCCGGCTGGGTGGGGCGTGTGAGCTATGTCGGCAACCGGGCCGTGCAGCAAATATACGAGTTGAACATGAATACACCGCTCGCGAGCACGGCGGCGTTCAGCCAAGCGCGCCGGCCTTTCCCTGGATACCAGAACATCCAACGGATCGAAAACGGCTTGAATAGCTGGTACAACTCGCTCCAATTCAGCCTCGTGCATTCGTTCAAGAATGGCGTTCATGTCGACATCAACCATACGGTGCAGCGCGGTTGGCGCGATGGTCCGCGCGCAGCGGGTGGACAAGGCGGGATTTCCGGAGCGGTCGACTATGCGTATGATCGCAAGCGCGACAAGCAGATCGACGCGTGGTGGCCCACGCAGGATTTTCTGGTCAACGTCTACTATGAACTTCCCTTCGGCAAGGGCAAGCAGTTCCTGGCGTCGACGGCCGGCGGCATGAAAGTGCTCTCGGCGATCGTCGGCGGCTGGTCGCTGACCACCAACTTCAATTGGCATACCGGGAACTACTCGACTCCGACCTACACGGGTTACGACTCGGCGAACATCAATCAGTTCAGCGGACGTCCGGATCTGGTCCCGGGCTGCAGCCTGTACACGAACCCGAGCAGACTCATTGCGAATCAACCCTACGTCAACAGTGCGTGCTTCAAGGCGCCCGCGCCGGGTACGCTCGGCAACGCGCCGATCAATCTTCTGATGGGTCCGAACATGTGGATCCTCAACGGCGCTCCGTTCAAGGAATTCCGCATTCCCAAATGGGAAGGCGGACTCATCCGCATCGGAGCTTCGTTCTACAACGCTCTCAACAATGGCGCCTTCTGGGGTGCGCCCAACGGCAACATCGGAGCATTCTCGCGTCAGGCGGATGGGAGTCTCGCACTCCGTCCGGCCATCAACTCACTGGCCTTGGGAGGCAACTGGGTGAGGCGGACGCAAGAAGGCAATGGCAACCGGAAGATCTACTTCCAGGGATCGATTCGCTTCTAACCTCAATGCTCCCCGGCCGGACGATACGCTTTGTCACGGCCGGGATCTGCGCGTTGGCGTTTGCCGCGGACCCACTGGCGGAGGCCCGCCGTCACATCGACGCGGGCAGGCTCGGCGAGGCTCGCGTCCTTTTGGATGATCTTCGGAAGTCGCGCCCAGGCGACCCGGCGGTTTTGTTCACCGCGCTGGTGGTCGACTACCGCCAGGGTTCATTCGCGGATGTCGTCAGCGCTGTCGACCGCTCGACTGCGCTCGGGGCGAACCTCGAAGCCCGGATCCTGCGGGCGGCCGCTCTCGACGCGCTGGGCCGCGACGAAGAAGCTGACGCCGAACTGGAGCGGCTGCTGAAGACACCGGGAGCGGCCGCACGACCGGCTCTGCATCTGGGGCGCGGGCAGCTTCTGCTCCAACGGGGTCTTAACCAGCAAGCTCTGGCCCGATTCGAGGAAGCCCGCCGTCTTGCGCCACAATGGGCGGAAGCGATGATGTGGCAGGGAGTGGCGCTGATGAAACTGGGGCGGACGGACAGCGCGGTCAACGCGGCGGAAGCCGCCGAACGCGCGTCGCCCGAGCTGGCGTCTGTCCATTCGTTGCTGCTGAAGCTCTATCGGCTCACGGGACAGGAGGAATCGGCGGCAAGGCAGGCTGACTGGCTGCGCCGAAATGCCGGAGCCGGACAGTGAGGCTGATCCTGGCAGCCTGCGCCACCGTGTCGATGGCGCAGATCCGGTTCGAGGACAACACCTCGAAATCCGGCATCGACTTCCGCCTCAACAACGGAGCCCGGGGCAGTCTGTATCAACCCGAACTGATGCCCGGCGGCGTAGCTGCGTTCGACTTCGACAACGATGGCTGTATGGACCTGTTCTTCGCCAACGGCGCCGAACTTCCGTCCTTGAAGAAGACCGGCAGAGGCTTCCACAACCGCCTCTATCGCGGCCATTGCGATTTCCGCTTCACCGATGTCACGGCGCGGTCCGGACTTGCCGGGGAAGGCTACTCGATGGCGGTGGCCGCTGCCGACTACGACAATGACGGTTTCGCCGACCTGTTCGTTGCCGGAGTTCATCGCAACTTTCTCTACCGCAATCGCGGAGACGGGACTTTCGAAGATGTCTCCGTTCGCGCCGGCATCGTGACAAAAGATGGGCAGAAAGACTGGTCGATCTCGGCCGCCTGGCTCGACTTCGATCGCGACGGACGCCTCGATCTGTTCGTGTCCAACTACGTCGAATGGGATGCAGCGAAGGAGGTCCCCTGCGGCGATCCGGCGCACCGGATCTACTGTCACCCGAAGTCGTACGCTCCCCAGCACCACCGGCTCTTTCGCAATAAGGGAGAGGGAACGTTCGCCGATGTGTCCCGGGATTCCGGCGTCGCCGTATCGCCGGGCAAGGGCATGGGTGTGTGCGTGGCCGACGCCGGCAATGACGGTTGGCCCGACGTGTTCGTGGCAAACGACTCGGTTGCCGGACAGCTCTTTCACAACAAACACGGGCGTTTCGTGGAAGCCGGTCTCGAGGCCGGCGTCGCCTATCCGGACTCCGGAAAAGCGATCGCGGGGATGGGTTGCAGCTTCCGCGACATCGATGGGGACGGCCGGCCGGACGTGCTGGTGACCGGTATGGTCAACGACAGCTATCTCCTGTTCCGGAACCTGGGACGTGATCTGCTATTCGAGGACTTCACCGCCCAGGCCGGGCTTGCACGGTCCACTGTGCACCTCACCGGTTGGAGCGCGGGCCTGTTCGATTTCGACAACGACGGTCTCGTTGATCTGTTCACGGCCAACTCTCACTTTCCCCGGCTCGAGCGGCAGATGGGAATCGATCCGAGACTCGCGAATAGTGTGTTTCGGGGATCGAGCGGCAGCCGCTTTAGCGATGTGTCCGCCGCCGCGGGAGATCTCCTCGCCAAACGCGCCTTCTTTCGCGGGACCGCTTTTGCCGACTTCGATGGCGATGGACTGCTGGACATCGTGGTGACGGCACTGGGCGAGCGCCCCCTGGTACTGCGGAACGTCTCACCTTCCGCACACCACTGGATCGCCCTCGCTCTAACCGGAAAGTCGAGCAACCGGCAGGGACTGGGCGCGCGGGTTTCCGTTGCACTGCCCGGCGGGACCGTGCTCCACGGCTACCTCACCACGAGCGTCGGATACGCATCGTCCAGCGAGCCGCTGCTACGTTTCGGACTCGGGCCGCACTCGCGGGTGGCGTCAATGGAGATTCAATGGCCGGGGGGTGCGACCCAGAAGCTGACCAACGTGGAAGCGGACAAGGTGCTGATGGTGACGGAACGGTAGGAATGGCCTCAGGGTCTCGGACCCACTTGCTCCACGTCGATCGCGACGAATCCGAGTTTCCAGGCGGGCGAGCCCGGGCGCAGCCGGAAGTCCGATCGGGCGGCGTCCATGAACAGCGGGTCGGCGAGGATCGATTTCGTGTCGCGGCCGAGTTCCCGCCACTGGGGCAGCGAGTTGCGCCCGAAGCGCGGATCGCCGCCGCGCGGGTCGAAATAGAGGTTGCTTTCGACATCCACACCGGCGCCCCAGTTTCCGCCAAGTGGCCGGCCGCTGTTCCAATAGACGATGTTGCGCGTAAACGTAAAGGAGCGGTGCTGCTCGGAGCGCGCCCGCGAAGCCTGCGCCTCCTCATTCAACGCAAAGATGTTGTTGCGCACAATATTGTCGCGGCCGTAGTGGAGATGGAATCCCGAACTCTTCGCACGGTACACGATATTCGACTCGACCAGCGTCCCGACGGTCCCTTCGTCGAGGTAGATTCCGCGCCCTCGTTCGGCAAACGATCTCACGTCGTGCACGATGTTGTTGCGGACGGTTCCTCCGCGGTAGCCCAGCGTGTAGATGCCGCCGAGGTCGTTGAGAGTGTCACGGCCAATGTCGTGCACCTCGTTGAACTCGATGCGATTGTCTTCGCACAGGCTCGGGCCGTAACCCCACGTCCATCCGGCGCTGATGCCGCTGTAGTAGACGTGGTGGATCAGGTTGTGCGCCACCGTGTTGCGGCCCGTTTGTCCGAGCCAGATGCCGACCGCCTCGGGGTGGACGTGGCCGAGGTCGTGGATGTGATTGTCGGTGAGAACATTGCCGTGCGTGCGATCGTCCCCGGTCTCGCGAATGACTTTCTCGCCGAGCTTGATACCACCCGCGCCGGCGTCAAAGATGGCGTTGTGTGCGACGCGATTTCTTCTGGAGGCCCGGCGAAACCAAATCGCGTAGTTCCCGATCTGCGAAAACGTGCACCGCTCGATCACGCAGCCTTCCGCGCCATCGGCTTCGACCGCCGCCCCCTCATTCACCGCGGCCTGCGGCTGGTCCGCGTAGCCCTCGGGCGGCATGGACCAATCGGCGTGGCGAAAGTGGAGGCCCCGCAGCGTGACGTCGCGGACGGGCGCACTGGCTCGCCCTTCGATGACAACAAGCCGGGTGAGATCCGCCCCCGTGATTTCCTCCGCGGCCGGATCCTCGCCGCCGAGCGGCCAGTAGGAGATCGTGGACGCAGCCCGGTCGAGATACCACTCGCCCTGCTCATCGAGGGCCTCTAGCGCATTCTCGATAAAGAAGCGGCCTTCCGGGTCTTGCACGACGCCAACCTCCGATCCGCCAGGACCGCCGGCAAGGGTCGCGATTTGCGCCGCTTCATCCACGGCGGCAACCGGCCTTCGGAACGATGTCCAGCCGAGCAGAGCGATCACTTCTACCTGGGCGTTTGCCCAGTCTTTCCGGATGAGGCCGTCGCGATACGGAAGGCGGAACGGAGTCTCCTGAGAACTCGGCCCAATGATCCTCAGGTAGCCGTTGTTCGGAATTCGCGCCCGGCGCGCCCGCCGCTGGCCGATGAACAACTGGCGCGGTGTCCAGCCGGACGGGATCGGTGCGGTCCAGATCTGATCCTTGGATTTTCTCCAACCAGTGATTGTACGGCCGCCGCTGATGACGGCGCGTTCTCCTGACGCCGCTTCGTAGGTGACCCGGGAATCGAGGTTCGTCAGCACCAATGGCCGCTCCAGCCGGTAGGTTCCTCCGCGGATGACCACGGTGAAAGGCCTCTCCGGCCCGGCCATCCGGATACGCCGAACGGCATCTCTCGCCGCTTCCAGCGACGGGAGCGGCCCATCGGTGCGGGCGGCGTTCGGCGACGCCAGCCCGCCGGACCAAGTGGATCTGCCCTCCGTCGAAACATACAGGACATCCGCGCTCGAGGTCATCGCCAGAACCGGCAAAAGAATCAGTCTCATTTTGCGCCGAACCTCCGCGTCTTGTTCTCGAACAGAAAGAGCCCTGTCTTCCCGGCTACCACGAAGTCGAGGTCTCCATCCCCATCGAGATCGGCCACGGGGATCTGCATGCCACCTCCGGCGCGAGTGCTGTATTCGACGATGTGGCGAATCCACTCGATTGACTTACCGTCAGCCGCCTTGCGGTACTCGTACCAGTAGATGCCGAGCGGTTCCCGCTCGCCGGGGTCTTTGCCGTTGTGAGGCAGGTAGCGTTTTCCGGTGAGCAGATCCTTGCGCCCATCGCCGTTCAGATCCACGAGCGTGGTGGCGTGCGCGCCGGCCCAGGTGTCGTCGATGAGCCGCCGGGTCCATTGGCCGCTGCCGCCTTGTTCCAGCCAGAATATGCCGTAGTCGTGCGCCTTCGAGTAGAGAATGTCGTTGCGGCCGTCAGCGTCGATATCGACGACATGCAGAAATCCGGTAGACCCCAGGTCGAACTCGGGATGCCACTTCCATTCGCCTGCGCGCGGATCCGCCGGAGCCTCATACCATCCGCGCGGCGTCAGAATATCGTTGCGGCCGTCGCCGTTGACGTCGCCGCAGCCGATTCCGTGATCGTGCGTCTTTTTCGCGACCGTGTGCCTCTTCATACCGCCCTTGCTCACCTCGTACCATGCGACCGGCACTTTGGGACGCCACCCGAGCATCGGCAGGACTTCACGGCTGCGACCATCGTTGTCGAGGTCCACGAGAAAGGCGAACTCGATTCCGTAGCCGCCGTCCTCGAAAACGTGCTTCTGCCAAGGCGAGCCCTTCACGCCAGGATTCTCGAACCACGCCATGACACGTTCGTTGCCGAGTGCGCTGACGATATCGATGTGGCCATCGCCATTGATGTCGAGCGCAAGATCGGAGAAGTCATCGATGAGGTCCGCCGCGGCTACGTAGTTCAGCTCCCGAAAGGCATGGCGGCGCCAGACCGGCGCCTCGAACCAGTTCTCGCCGGAAACGATGTCCACGCGGCCGTCGCCGTTGATGTCGGCTAGCGCGGCCGTTTCCGACGGGCCCAGGTCAATGTCGTGACGCGAAACGGGAATCCCCGGCGGGCGTGGCAGGAGCAGGACGACGGCCCAGCACCACTTCATCGGTTCGATCCCTTCTCGTCGTATGTGCGGTCGAACCCCGGGCCCCCGGCGGCGACGAAACCGCGGCTCGCGCCCGATTCCTCCGAACTTACCCAGAACGAGTACAGCCGGGCGTTGTTCACCAGGAACCGGAATCGAACGGGCTTACCGGCCAGTTTCCCGAGGTCCTTCCCGTTCTTCCACCGGACTGGTGCGAGCGTCTTGTCGCCGCTCACGGCGAGGCAGTCCTTCGACGCGAATCCGGAGACAGGGCTTCCGGACTCGCCGATCACCTCGGCACGCAGTTCGCCGCTCGGCGCATCTACGTTCACGAAAAGCCGTTTCCCGGTGAATGTCACCTTGCGCGTGGTGATCTGGCCGGAGTCTTTCGCATCGAGCGAGGCGAAGCCATCGCGCCGGAGAGTAGCGAGTCCAACAGTGCCGGTGCCGGGCCGCACCGTGCCTCTTACTCCCGCCCATCCCATGACGTAAAAATACAGCCGGTCTCCCACGATAAGGCAGACACCGCCAGCCGATTGCACATTGGCCCAGTTCCAGTCGCCGTAGCGTTCCGATACGGGGATGAACGGCTTGCGGGAAGGACGGGCCCAGTGAAAGCCATCGCGGCTGAAGCCGAGGAGAACCTCGTTCGGTTTCGAGCGATCCTCCGGCTGACCGCGCCAAATGCTGAACGCACCGAGAAGGATGCTCTCATAGCCGGCCGCATCGAGATTATAGAGCTGTGGCGGGACCTGCATGTCCGCGCGCACGCCATCCAGCCGGTCGGCGGCAGTCCACCAGACGGGTTCGCCGTCCTTCCAGCGCAGCGCGCCGGCCAGAGTGCGGCTCTCCCAATAACGCCGCACGCGGCCCAGTGGGTCGCCGCCCATATCTCGGATGCCCGTGACCCACACTTTGCGGAACGGGTTCCAGAAAACCGTGGTGCGATCGCCGCAGGGAATGCTGCGTGTGATTTCGGCGCTCCAGTGAACACCATCAGGGGAGTAGAACAGGCGCTGCGGCTGCATGTGACTCGTGGACGACACCATCTTGTAGCGGCGCTCCGGTACGGTCTCTTCGAGGTCCAGCCAGACGGTCGACGATCCGCGGCCTACGGGATGAACGACGTTGGTGCCGGGAACCACGTCGTGAACCGGCTTCTCCCAATGCACTCCGTCCTTGGAAACAGCAAGCGCGGTCGAGAGTGTGTAGCCGATACGGTACCACATCTTGAAGAGGCGCTCGCGGGGTTCGTACCACACCCCATCGCTGTAGACCGACACCGCGATGCCGGGTCCCCATAGCTCGGCGTTGCGGCCCTTGTCCTGGCGCTCCCAGGGTTTGTCGGGTCTCAGAACCGGTGTTGCTGGATGGTACTCAGCGGAGTGATAGGTTCGTTCGAGATTCGTGCTCTCGATCAGGAAATCGTCGACGAAGAGTTGCCGGCCGAGATCGATCGGAATCACCGGCGGCGGATGAATGAGATATCCCGGCGCGGGCGGTGGCTCAGAGGAAAGCGAGGCCGCCCGGGGCGGCCAGGACTCGGGCAGGCGGATCCCGTTGTACAGCAATTCACCGCCAGCCTCTGCACCGCACGCTGCCGCGGCCGAGAACAAGAAACTGCGTCGTCTCATTTTGTATGGATCTCCAAGGGAACTCGTTCCATGAAGCGCAAGGCTTCGTCGCGTTCGAAGACGCTTTCCGTGCAACCGAGCCCTCGAGTGCAGGAAGCACCGAGGGCGCTGGCGAAGCGAAGACTGGTCTCGAGCGGCCAATGCTCCATCAGCCCGGTGATCACTCCCGCGGCGAAAGCATCGCCCGCGCCGGACTCGTCGGCCGCCTCCATCTCGTACGCGCCCGCCTCCCATGTTTGGGGGCCTCTTCGCGCCAGCAGACCGTTCCGTCCCCGCGTGATCACGACGGTGCACGCGGACGAAAGGTCCGCGAGAATCGCGGCCTGTAGATAGTGCGACTCCTCACCCGTTAGCGCGCGAGCCTCGTCTTGATTGGGCAGGAACACATCGGTATGGAGCAGTACCTCGCGGATCGAATCGAGCGGAAAACGGCTTCCAGCGGGGATCATCACGTCCAACACGGTGGCGATTGACCGTTCCCGCGCGGTGCGGAACAACTTTGCCAGGCTTGCCGCGTCGAAACCGGGCAGGGCGAGATAGCCGCCAACATACAGCACGGCCGCGCCGTCCAAAGTGGACTCGACATCTTCCGTCCGCAGATCTGCGTTCGCGCCCATGGTGTGGATGTAGCGGCGGTCATCGCCTTTGACATTGAGGACGAACGTGGCGGATGTCGAGTGCGTCCGGCTGCGCGTCAGCAGGGATGTGTCGATGGAGCGCCGCTCAAGGTCGGCAGCCACGAAGTCCCCCAAGCGGTCGTCGCCCACTTTGCCCACGATACGTGCAGGAGTACCGATGCGCCGCAGGCATGCCGCCGTATTCACGGCGCAGCCGCCAGCGCTCAACAGGAACCTGTCCGACAGCATGAGTTGCCCTGCTTCCGGCACTGAACTGACTGTGCTCGAGAATATGTCGGCCACGACGACTCCTGTGCAAATCGCGTACACGTAGTCCCCGGTCAGGCGGCCACACGGAAGGTGTAAAGGCCGGCCTTCTTCAATTCGAACCGCAGGTACACGGGTTTCCCCCTCAACGCGCTCAAATCGGTTTTTCCTTTCCAGGAGACGGCGTGCGAGAAGGCATCGCGGCGGATGTTGTCGCACTCCTCGAGCGTGAAACCCGGGATCCGCTTTTCCCAACGGGTCTCACGCGTCAGATAGTCAGGGCCTTGCAGGAACTCGACTCGAATACCCCAATCCGCCTGCGTGTACGGAGCGAGGTTCGAGATGCAGTTGACCTCGAGTTTGCTTCCCTCGAGCACGAACTGGCGAGTGACCATGTAGCCTGTCTGGTTGTCCGCCCATTGGCCGACGAAGCGGTCCCTGCGAAGACGGCACGCGGCGACGCATGTTTCGGTAGCGACCGGCTCCGACTGCCCGGCCGGAGACCCGTAGTAGTACATCACCATGTCGTCCCCGATGTCGAGGGGCGGACTGGTTCCCGGTTCCACTTGTCCGTGATCATAGCTGCCGGCGGGGCCGCGAGGGATGAGCGGCTTCCGGTCCCACGTTCGCTGCCAATGCAACCCGTCGCGGCTGACGGCGATGTGCGTCTCCGTTTCGCTGCGATCCTTCTCCTGGAACATCTGTGCGTAGAGGGCAAAAAAGACTCCGTGCCTGCGGAAGATGTAGAGATTGTCGAAGTCGGGCTGATCCTGCTCGTCCGGATAGAGGATCGTGCGCGGCTCACTCCACGTCTTCAGATCGTCACTGGTCGACAGCGCCAACCGGCGTCCCGTGTGGCGCTCGCCTTCCGGAATCTTTCGCGATTCCCCTTGCGGGCGGATCGACGGCCGTAGATAGAGGTACCACAGCTTTCGCTCCGGGATCCACACGAGGTGATTCGGAAAGTCGCTGTGAAAGCGAAACAGCGGCTGCTCGACGATCTTCCAGTGAAGGCCGTCTTTCGAGTACGCCATGTCGATCTGGCCCCAGTGAATGTAGACCATCATGAAGCGCCGGTTCGGGTCGGATTGGTCCGGATTCAGCAGGATCTGCGCGCCCGCGACGCGTGTGCCGTTGCGCCCCGTGAACACGACGTTCGAGCGGCGGTGTTTGCCGAAGGGGAACTCGGCCATCGCCGGCTTGGTCCACTTGAAGCCGTCGTCGCTTTCGGCATAAGCGAGATAGTAGGGAGGCCCCAGGTGGCGCGCATAGTAGTTGGTCAGGCTGAAGCACTCATACCACATCCGGTACTTTTCCGCGGCTTCGTCGTAAAGGACGCACGGGTAGGCGCCCACCGCGTCCTCCCAGGCTTTGTCCTGTACGATCACAGGATTGCCGAGATGCTTCGCGACGAGTCCCACGCCCCGCGTCAGTTTCCAGCGGTCCTCGACAATGTAGTCGTCAGCCAGGATCTGCACTTCGTTGCCGATGCGCAGTGGCTCGCCCCGGAAATAGGAATGCGGAATCACGCCGCGGTCGCGTTCCTGAGCGAGCAGTGGGGTGGCGCAGGCAGCCGTAAGAAAGGCGCGCCGGGTGAAGGAAGGGTGATTCGAAACTCTCATTGTCTCCTCGTGTGCCGGTCCAAGAATGCGCGCACCTCTGTGTCCAGGTTCAGGGCGGTGACGCTGTGGCCCGCTCCGGGTACGACGCGCAGATCGGAAGACACACCAGCGCGCCGCAGCGCCTCATGCAGCAGGCGGCTATGCTCGACGGGTACGAGCGTGTCGGCGCCGCCATGAGCGATCAGCGCAGGCGGATCGCGAGGGTCGATGTGCATGCGAGGATCGGTGGCCGCAAGACGTGCCTCATTGCCGGCCAACGGTGTGCCGATCAGCGCCGCGAAAGAATCCTTCTTGTAGCGGTACCATTCAGCCACGTCGATAGGACCGAAGAAATCCACCACCGCCTGAACGCGGCTCGACTCGCCCCGGTTTCCCAGATCTCCCTCCAGCTCCGCGACATCGGCGCTGGTTCCCAATAGCGCCGCCAGATGGCCGCCGGCGGAGGCGCCCAAAGCGGCGAACCTCTCCGTATCGAGCTCATAGTCGCGCGCGTGAGCCCGCAGCCAACGGACAGCCGCCTTGCAGTCATGGATTTGGGCCGGGAATGACGCCTGCCCGGTCAACCGGTAGTTGATGCTCGCAACGGCATAGCCGAACCGGGTGAAGTCGAGCCCCGGACTTCGCTCCTTGCTTCCGCCGTGCCAGCCTCCGCCGTGGATGGAAACAACCACTGGAACAGGACCCTCGACGGACTCCGGCAGGTACAGGTCCAGCAATAGGCGCACATCGCCGGCCCGTGCGAATTCCAGGTCGCGATGGACGCGGTCCGCGGCGGCCGCTCGAGCGAACGCGATTGCGAGAAGCCAGAAACGGGTCACTCGGCTCGATGCTCCATGAGTTCTCCACCGACCTTGTGCAGTTGGGCCATGGTTCGCGATTCGCGGCCCAGAGCCAGCGCGGCGAACAGCGAATCGATCACGGCGAGTTGCGTGACGCGCGACGCCAGCGGAGCCTGAAAGTAGTTCACCTCGCTTGGTGCGGCGTGGAGCGCGATATCAGCGAAGCGGGTGATGGGAGACCGGATCGAGTTCGTCAGGCAGATCGTGGTGGCCTTGCGCTTGCGGGCTGCTTCGAGGCATCGCACCGTCTCCCGTGTCTGCCCCGAACACGAAATGCCGAATGCCACGTCTCCCTTGCGGAGCTTGGTGGCATGGACAAGCTGCATGTGGGCGTCCATCTCCGCGAACGAATCGAGCCCGATCAGGCCGAACTTGCAGTAGGCGGCGTAGGCGACGGTATGGGAGAGTCCGATCGAGAAAATGTGAATCGCACGTGCGCGCTCGAAGGCGCGGACGGCTTGTTTCAATACAGCCTCGCTGTTGATGAGGCTCGTCTCCTTCAGGCTCTGGGCATGCAAGCGGAAAGTCCGCTGGAACACCGACGCGTTCCCGTCCAACTCGTCCAGCGGTGCGAAGCCATGGCCCGCCAGCTCGCGGGCGAGCGCGATTTTGAGAGCGCCGAACCCGCCGACGCCCAGAGTCCGGCAGAAGCCCACGATCGATCCGACGCTGGCGCCGCAGCGCTGCTTCATCTCCCCGATCGAGTGATAGAGGACGCGCTCCGGATCGTCGAGGATGTAGTCCGCGATCCGGCGTTCGCTCGGATTGAGGGAATCGAGCATACCCCGCATGAACACCAGCAGCGGCCGGGCGCACGCAGGCGGGGCGGGGCCTGGCTTCTGCTTCGGAGACAGCTTCATCCGGCCAGGATACACGACACTGCGGCGCGCTGCTTTCGAACTTTGTTCAGCCATGCCCATATGCTAGTTGACAACAAGTTCATGGTACTGAAAGAATGAGACCTATGCAATTCTGGGATCCCAGCCGGAAAGGAATTTAGCGATGACAACGCCACGTACTCATTACCTCAAGATCTGGAGCGGCGCCTCCGCCTGCACGCTTCTGATTCTGCTTCTCTTGCTGTCTCTCGCTTCGAAGGCTGTCGCCCAAACTCCCACGGCGGCGGTAAACGGGACTGTTCGCGACGCGACTGGCGCCACCGTACCGAACGCGGCCGTACTTCTCGAACAGGTGTCCACCAGGGTGCGGCGCGAAAGCGTTACCAACGAATCCGGACTCTACGCGTTCCCGAGCCTGGCCCCCGGACAATACACCATCGAAGTGACGGGTCGAGGCTTCGGGTCACGAAAGAGCGAGCCGATCACCCTCACGGTCAATCAGACGGCGACGCTCGACTTCACTCTCCAACTCGGCGCCGTCGAGCAATCGGTTTCAGTCCAGGCGGTCGCGACCGAAGTGCAGGCGTCCACGGCGGAACTCGGCGCCGTTATCCAGACCGACCGGATTACCGCCCTGCCGTTGAACGGGCGCAACTTCACGCAGCTTCTCGCCTTGACGCCGGGCATCTCGCGGATCAGCGTCTCGCAGAACGCGGGCGGCGCTTCGACTTCGGTCGGCGACGTGATCATGCCGTCGGTCAACGGCCAGAACAACCGCAGCAATCTGTTCCTGATCGACGGGATCAACAATCAGGGAACCTATTTCGGGGCATACGCCGTGGGGCCGATTGTCGACACCATCCAGGAATTCAAGGTGCAGTCGCACAATGACGAGGCCGTGTTCGGGAGCGTAATGGGCGGCATCGTGAACGTAGTGACCAAGTCCGGCACGAACGATCTGCACGGAGCGTTGTGGGAGTTCCTGCGCAACGACGCCTTCGACGCCTCCAACTTCTTCTCGCATACCGTGTTCCCGTTCAAGCAGAATCAATTCGGCGCGTCCGGAGGAGGTCCGGTGACGATTCCCGGGATCTATTCGGGCAAGAATCGCACCTTCTTCTATCTGGGCTACCAGGGCTTCCGTTTTCGCACGCCATCGAACGTTTACGCAAGAGTCCCAACGCCCGCGAATCTGCAAGGTGACCTCAGCGACTGGCCGCGCCAGATCTTCGATCCGTTCTCCACGGTTCCGGATCCGAACCAGGCCGGACAGTTCAATCGGACTCCGTTCGCGGGCAACCGTATTCCGGCGACGCGCATTTCGAACCTCGCCACGCAGTTTGCGAAGTTCGCCATTCCCGCTCCCGTCGTGACGCCGTTCCAGAATTTCAACGCCTGGAACACGGACACGTTCCGGCGCACCCAGAACGAATACACCGCCCGAGTGGACCACAGTATCGGAGGGAAGGACTTCCTTTGGTTCCGCTGGAGCGGCGTCTTGCAAAGCGTCAACGCGGGCCAATCGCTGAATACGATCGCGCAACGCAACGACAACACCGCCCGGAACATCGGCGCGAGTTGGTCCCACACCTTCGGACCCAGTTCGGTACTCCAAGTGGCGTTCGGGCGGGTCAAGGTGTCCGACGAGGTCTTTGTCGACTACAAGAATGCCCCCGCGGACGTTGGCCAGCAACTGGGCTTCTCGAACCTTTGGGTCGGGAACTGGAAAACGGGGCTGGGCGTGGGTCCGAGCATTGCGGTGGCGGACTACTTCAGCGCGCTTTCCAACCGGAACATCACCCAGCCCACAGACCTGTGGGAGTGGAAAGCCGATGCGTCCAAGATTCGCGGCAACCATATCATCAAATTCGGCGGCGGATTGACTCAGAACGGCGTGCGCGTCAGCAATCAGTTGGCGCAGAGCAGCTACGGGGTTTCCGAAACGTGGAATCCGCTCAGCCCGGGAACCACGGGATCAGGCTTGGCGTCGTTCCTGCTGGACGCGCCCGGTTCCGCGCAGCGGCGCAATGTCCTCGTGACGACCCGGTGGGGCGGAGTGATGGGCTTGTATCTCACCGATCAGTGGAAGGTGACGCCGAAGCTCACCTTCAATATCGGGCTTCGGTACGACCGCACGTTCATTCCTCCCTACGGAAGACCCGGTGACAAGAACATCCACATCGGCAATCTGGACCTTCTGCGCGGAGTCTACATTCTTCAATACAAACCGGACTCCTGCGCCGTCACCAGGATTGCACCCTGCATTCCGACGCCGGACGGATCGCTTCCCGCAAACGTCATCCTCGACCCGCGGGGCAAACTCGTCCGCGACACGACGAAGAACCTTCAGCCACGCGTGGGCCTCGCTTACCGGCTCGACTCGAAAACGGCCATCCGAAGCAGTTTCGGGATCTTCTTCGACAACTGGGCCGGTGTGACTCAGCGCGCCACCAACACCCAGGGAAGTTGGCCATCGGTGGATTTTCTGACTGGCCCGCTGAACGCGCCCACGCAGAGCGTGACTCCGAACAGAAGGGGAACCAATCCTTTTCCGGAAGGAGGCACGATTCCCGCTCCCAATCCATTCAGTATCGGCGCCAACTACTTTGACCCGTTTATCGAGAATCCCTATTCGATCCAGTGGAACTTCGGAATTCAAAGGCAATTCGGCGCCTCGATGCTGGCGACCTTGAACTACGTCGGCTCCGGCAGCCGCCGGCTGGGAATCGGCACGCAGTTCAACGTTTCGCGGACGCCGGGGCCGGGCGACCCTCGCGACCGCTTCCCGTTCCCCTACATCAATCCGTCGGTGTTCGACCGCAGTTGGGGGACCAGCAGCTACAACGGGCTGCAGATGCTCGTTGAGAAGCGATTTGCCAGGGGACTCGCCTACACCATTTCGTACACGTGGTCGAAATCGCTCGACGCCGGCTGTTCCGGATGGTTCCAGGTGGAAGGCTGCTGGGTGCAGGATCCTTACAACTGGAAGGCGGACCGGAGCGTAGCCGGGTTCGACCTGACCCAGGTGCTGACCACGAATTTCGTCTATGAAATGCCGTTCGGCAAAGGCAAGCTCATTCAGACCGGCAACCGGATCGCGGACTACCTCATCGGGCCCTGGCAAGTGAACGGTATCGCCGAGTTCTCCTCCGGCCAGCCGTTTACGATGAATGTCAGCGGCGACATCGCCAACACTCGCAACGCCGGCCGGGGCGGCGGCTATATGCGGCTGCACCAGATCGGCAACCCGAAACTATCCAATCCGAATCCGAACGTGGCATGGTTCAATACGGCCGCTTTCGCCATTCCGGCCCCGTTCACTTTCGGCTCGCTTGGGCGCAACACGATGCGTTCGGACTGGATTCGAAAAGCCGACGTGTCATTGTTCCGGATCTTTCCAATCATGGAAGGCAAGCGGCTGGAGTTTCGCGCCGAGGCGTTCAACGTCACCAATACGCCGGTATTCTCGGTGCCCGTGGCCGATCGCGCCAATGTCAATTTCGGCCGCGCGCTGGGCACGCGTTTCAGTCCCCGGCAGATTCAACTCGGGCTGAAGATCGTATTCTGATGCTAATGAGTCAACGAGGTATTTCCCGCCGTTCGGCGCTGGCGATGGCCGCGGGCGCCGCGATGTTCCGGCCGCGAATCGCTTCGGCGGCTTCCCATATCGACTGGTGGACGCACGCGCGCTTCGGCATGTTCATTCACTGGGGCGTCCATACGATCATCGCGCGCGACATCTGGAACATGGATCACGAGGAGATCCCGCCGGCCGAGTACAAGGAACTCGGCAAGAAGTTCAAACCCCCGCCGGGCGGACCGCGCGCGTGGGCCAAGCTCGCGCGCCAGGCCGGGCAGAAGTACATGGTTCTCACGACGAAGAACCATGACGGCTATTGTCTGTTCGACACCAAGACCACCGACTTCTGCGCCACGAAGCAGGCATGCGGGCGCGATCTGGCGTCCGAGTTCGTGGAAGCGGCGCGGGCGGAAGGACTGAAGGTGGGTTTCTATTTCTCGATGATGGACTGGTACCATCCAGACGGGCTCCGTTGCGTGGCGGATGAGGCCGCCCGCCGCCGGTTCGTTCCCTACATTCACGAACAGGTTCGCGAAATCTGCTCGAATTATGGCAAGATCGACATCATGTGGTGGGATGGCACGTGGCCGCTCAGTCCGGAAGGTTGGGAAGCGGAGAAGATCGAGAAGGAAGTCATGCGGCTGCAACCGGGCATCGTCATCAATGACCGCGGTGGAACCAAGGGCCACTTCTCGACTTCGGAGCAAAAGATCGAGCCCGCGGGAGAAGGCCGCCCGTGGGAGACGTGCATGACAATCAATGGCTCGTGGGGCTATGTGGCCGCCGACGACAACTGGAAGTCTTCGAAAACGGTGATCGGCAACATGATTACCTCAGCGCGTGGAGGCGGCAATTTCCTGCTGAACATCAGCCCGCGCGCGGACGCGAGCGTTCCCGAAGCATCGGTCCGCGTGCTCGAGGAGATCGGCCGCTGGATGAACAAGCACGGCGACGCCATCTACGGGTCCGAACGCTGCCGGGTGTCGCGCAGCAACTACGTCAATTTCACACGCCGGGGGAACACCCTGTTCCTGCACGTCACGCGATGGCCGGGGCCCGTGATCACGCTCGCGCGCTTTACGAGCAAAGTGAAATCCGCGCGTTGGTTGGCAACCGGAGAGCCGGTGGCCTTTGAGCAGGCGCGGCAGGAGGATCCGCGCGAACCAGCGATCGGCTTCCCACTCTATCGTGTCAAGTTCACGGGACTGCCCGAGACCAATGCCGGGATGCTTCCGGTGATCGCCGCCGAGTTCGAGGCCGAACCCGTGCAGGACTTGAAGTACCCGCGATGGCAAAAGAAGTAGGGGCGCGCTTGCTGATCGCGGTCCTGGTGCTGGGCCTCGCACCGGGCGCGCAAACGCCGGTGCCTCGGTGGGCCAGTGACCGTCAGCATCGCGTGTTGATCGAGGTTCCGGCCCGTGAGGGCGGCGGTCGCCCCCGCGATGAGATGCCCGCGAGCGTCGAGATCGATTTCGAGCAGCTCTTGAAGCAACGGGGAGGCCCCGCGGATCTATCGACCCTGCAGGTGATGCGCATCGATCCGGCCACGGGCGCGCCCGTGCCCTACTCCAACAACCTCTTCCAGGAAACGCAGTTCGATCTGCCTCTTCAATGGCATGACGCGGCCATTCCGGATCCATTCCCGGACCGCGACCGCTCGGTAAGAAGCCCTTGGATCGAACGCGCCAACTGGGGCTACTACTACGAGGTCACCGGCGAGTGGAAGCGCGGGAGGCTCAAATGGCCGCATACGCAAGAGGGTTCGACGGCGTCTTTGTACGCGGCGTACTTCAACCTGCTGCCCGCAGGCGGCAAACAGGCGAATCCCGCGCCGCGCGGGTGGATCGGGGACGGCTCGCATCGAACCGCGAAGGCCGGCAACCGCTCCACCGGCATGTACATCCCCGATTGCACGATGGTCGATTTCAACTTCGACGGTTTGGCCGACCTGCTGTGCGGATCGTCGCGAGGCGCGGTGCTGTGGTACGAAAACCTGGGCACGCGTAGCCAGCCCCGGTATGCGATCGCGCGCCTGCTGTTCCAATCCGACGGACGCGCCATCGATCCCGGCTTTCTGAGCACGCCAGCCTGGACCGATTGGGACGCCGACGGCAAGTTCGACCTATTGCTCGGCGCCGCGAAGGGCTGGGTCTATTTCTATCGCAACGTGGGAACCAAGCACGCGCCGCGCTACGAGGACATGGGACCACTGCAGTTGAACGGAGCGGACCTGCGCTCTCCGGCATCGCCGGTTCCGGAGGTCGCCGGGCCGAACGGCGAGTCGATCTACAAGGAAGACTACGAACCGCTGGTGGAAACAGTGGATTGGGACGGAGACGGCCACCAGGATCTGCTGCTCGGCGGTTACGTGACGGGCCGCGTCTTCTGGTATCGCAACACGGGGAGGCGCGATGCAAAGGGCGCTCCGGTCCTCGAAGACCGCGGCGCGCTGCAGGCGGACGGCAAGATCCTCGACGTAGGTTGGACCGCCAGTCCCGCGGCCGGAGATCTGGATGGCGATGGAGATCTCGATCTCATCGTGGGCAATTGGCGCAAGTGGGGCAACGAGTCGCCGCCGGAAGTCGTCGAAGATACGGTCGCCTATTTCGAGAACATCGGGACCCGCGAAAAGCCTGTTTTGACGATGAAGCCGTTGCCGCGCGTCGGAAAGTTCCCGGAAGAGATCGCGACGCCGAGCCTGGCGGACTGGGACGGCGATGGCGACCTGGACTTGATGATCTCCACGCAGAGCATGCTCGTCTATTTGTACGAGAACAAGGGCACCGCTCGCGCGCCGAAGTTCGACACGCGGGCCAAGCCGCTCAGCTTGCCTTGGGGCAACGATCCGCTCCCGTACGCTGGCGACAGCGAGCCCGTTCGCCTCGTGGACGCCAATGGCGATGGGCGGCTCGACCTGGTGAGCGGAATGCACGTCACCGCGAACTCGAACGCGGCCTTGCCATGGTCGTTCGGGCTGCCGCGCTCGATTCTGCCTTCGCACCAAACCATCGATCACCGCTCCTGGCGAGGCGACGACTGGCAGTACACGACAGTGGTGGACTTCGACGGCGACCAGCGCAGGGACATCCTTTTCGGAGACTATTGGGGCAACGTTTGGCTCCACCGGAACTTGGGCGCAGACTCGTTCGACACAGCCGGCATCCGGATCACGCGCGCCGATGGCAAACTCGTGCAGGTGGGGCCCACCGAGGCGAAGCCTTACGATTTCGACACCATGCAGGGTCCTCGGACCGGCGTTGTGGCGGCGGACTTCGATGGCGACGGCCGTGTCGATCTGGTGGTCAACGACGTGTACGGCCATCAATACTTCTGTCCGCGCGGCAATCACGGCGCGGAAGCCAAGGTCGCGGCCCAAGTCTCGTTCGCGGACTTGAAACGCTACGCGGCTGCCTACGTTACCGACGAGAACGGCGATGGGCGCCCTGACCTGATTCTGAGCCAACTCCAGACTCACTATCTGTTTCGGAACGTGGGTGCCGGCAAGGGAGTAAATGGGAGCCCGTTCGGCTCTCCCGAGGAACTGAAATTGCCGGTGGTACCGGTGATCGGCGCGGTGAACTACATCTCGTTCGCGGACATGAATGGCGACGGTGATCGCGACCTGTTGCTGATGAGCAATCACAGCTATCACTGCTATTTCGAGGCGTCATACCTGAAGCACGGATACGCCGCGGGTCGCGTGATCCGGTACGAGACCGGCGGACGGAAATGAGCTGCCGCCGGTTCGCGCCCCTCATGCTGGCGTGGTTACCAGTTCTCTGTTTGCCGCCGGCGCGCGCCCAGGATCTGCTTTTCAACGGGGTTCCCTTCGACTCGGCGCACGGCGAGGTGCTCCTCGCCGCGGGCGTATCGAATCGCCTGGAGATTGCTCGTCCCCGCAACGCGAATCCGGGTGAGGCGCTGAGGGTGAAGTGGGAACTGCGGGCGGGGGACGGACGAGCGCGGTCGGGGGAGACCACGGTCGCCGGCGGAGCCTCACGAGCAGCGTGGGAACTCGGCCCCCTGGCGGTCCCGCCTGTCTACGACTTCGAGGCAGGCGAGGTGTTTCAGCGGGGATATCGCCTGACGGTGCGGCTTTCGGATCACACGGGCCGCATCATTCGCTCATGGTCGTTTTTTCAGGAACACGGGAAGACGCCGTCCGAAGCACAACAGGGAATGGGCGAAGTGGAGCCGCTCGCGCAACGGGTTCGCCTGGTTGCGGGGGAGAAAGAGCGGCTGGTGTACAACCCTCGATTCGGTTCCCTCGGGCCGCTGTCGCTCCGGTTGGGAGAATCGGTGCTGGCCAGCCAGGACAATCTCGAGATCCGGGCGAAACTGAACGCCGGCGAAGTTCCGGAACGCATGCTTTGCGTTCTGCGCGTTGCGGCGGCGGACGGGAAAGAGCTGTTCCGGAAGGACCTCGAGTTGACGAAAGGGGCAGAATGGTCGAGCCACCGCGTCGACTCTTCGCGGTGGCCCGCGGGAGAGTATCGAGTGGACCTGTGGCCCATCGTCGATGGGCGAGCTTGGGACGACGGACCCCGGCTCCGCTACCGGCGGCGAGTTCTCAGCGGCGTAGAATTGCCCGTATCTCCGGTGGCGCCGTGGCAGCTCGAACGCGACACGTCGCGGGCGGAGATCGTCATCCGGGAGTTCCAGGCTCCGCCATTGGCCCTGCGCCCGGCGGCCAAGGGGCACTACGCCGTTTTTGCCACTTTTCGCGGCGAGGGCGGGCTGATCCAAGTGGGGCGCCAGGGGTTGATTCGAGGAGTCGCACTCAGCAACCTGGCGAGCGAAGTGTTTGTCGAGGCGGCGGACCTGACGGGAGAGGAGATCCTGATCCATCCGAGCCGCGATCCGAAATCGCAGTTGGTCTCCGTGCGGCTGGTTCCCGTCACCGCCGGCTCCGCGCGGGGTCTGGCCCGAACGCTCGCCAATCCCCCGATGCCGCTCTACTCGGTCAACGACTGGGCGGAGTATTTCGGAACGAGTTGGTCGAGGCTCGAGCCCGACCAGTTCACCTCCATTGTCTGTGTGCAGGCGGAATTCGGCTTCCGGACCGTCGGGTGGTCGGTGGGCCGCTCGTGGGTGGAGTACCCGAGCAAGCTGCCAGGCACGCGCGTGTTTCCGTGTGTCCCGTATGACCGGACCAAGATCAGCGACTCGTACGACTACGGGCCGCGCATCGTCATGATGAACCAGTACGACCCATTGGCCGGCGCCTACGCCGGCGGCGAGCGCTGCCAGGCTCAGGTGTGGCCGTGGCTCGGCATGCAACGCCACTATGGCGTGAACTCGTACGGCGGCATCTTCTCCTGTCCCTTCTATCGCGAGCACCCGGAGTGGCGGCAGGTAAGCAAGGACGGAAAGCCCTCTGGACTCAGCTTCTATTACCCGGAGGTCCGCAAGGAACGAGTCGACATTCTGGTGGAGGTTGCCGAGCGAGGCGCCGGCGGGTTGTTTGTGGGATGCGATCGCCAGGTCCCGATGCTGCGCTACGAGCCGCGGATGGTCGAGGAGTTTCGGGCGAAAACCGGGATCGACGCACTTGCGATTGACGCCTCAGCCGGACCAGCGTATGAAAAGTGGATCCGCTTTCGGGCCGCGTTCTTCACCGAGACATTGCGCGAGCTCCGGCGGCGGCTGGAGCCTGTGCGGAGCCAGAGGAACGCCCGCATCCCGGTCGGCGTTCGGATTCCCGCCGGAGGACTCTTCCTGAATCTGGCGCAGGGTTTGGACGTCGAGACCTGGTGCCGGGAAGGACTGGTCGACCTGATCGACCTCGATCCGCTGGAGGAATCCCCTGGCGAGAGCAGCCAGGACGTTCGGCCTTACCTTGCGCTGGGCCGAAAGCATGGGATTCCGGTGACCGGCGGCGTAGGCTCGACGGCCTTCCGGGACCTCCGCGTGTTCGGTCTGCGGACCTGGCAATACTCGGTCATCACCGCCGGACTCAAACGCGCCCAAGGACTGCATCGCGCCGGTGTCGACGGCGTGAATACCTTCGAGACGGAGGTGCTGACATGGACGGATCCGGTCCGCTTCGCGGTGGCGCTGTACGGGCATCCGGCGGAACTCGACCGCTTTCTGGAAGAGTCGAACATTGAGGCGGTCTATCCGGTCGACGCGGGTAACGCTGCCGCAGGTCACGACAACCATTCCGTGTGGCGTCCCGGCTGGACGTGGTCCATGTTCGGTTTTGGAGGGAGGTCGTTCTGACGCGTCGTCGATACCTCAGCTATTCGGGCGATTTCCGGCTCCGCCGCACTACCGGTTCAGTTCCAGACAACCGGCTCA
>VFZX01000105.1 GCA_016871015.1 Acidobacteriota bacterium
CCCCATCTTGACGCGCCGCAATCACCCGCCTACGCAAGTCAATTCCTAGGGCCCTAGCCATTCTCAGTTGGCGGATTCGCGTGGAGCCTCTCTATTGTACCTGAAAATGCTCTAGCAGCAGTACATCGATCAGCCGGTTGTCTCCCTATAGTGTTCATCCTCCTCCGAATGCGGGCGATCCCAAGGCCGGAAAGCAAACGAACGGATGGATCTCCCCCATAGGGGAGAGACCTCAAGTATGGGGCCGGACTTCTTCAAACCGGTCAAGCAGCCCGCCCCGGATCGCCAACTGTGTAAGGGACGCTGCGTTGTGCACGCCCAGCTTCTTCATCATCGACTTCCTGTAGCTGCGCACGGTTTCCGGACTCAGCGACATCGTCGTAGCGATGTCCTTGTTTGGCAAGCCCCGCGCAACCAGGCGCAGCACTTGAATTTCGCGAGCGGTGAGCCGCGCCAGAGGGTTCGACTTGGAAGCGCCGGAATCGCGTTGGATGGCTCCGTAAAGGCAGTGCGAGACCTCAGGTGACAAGTAGACCCCGCCGGCCACCACCGACCGTAGCGCCTGGATCAGCTCTTCAGTCGTCGCCCGTTTGAGAACGTATCCCGAGGCGCCCGCGCGGATCGCGGAAACCACCGTGGCCTCCTGCTGGTAGGCGGTAAGAATCACGACACGGGTCTCAGGACAAGAGCGGAGGATCTCACCTGTGGCTTCAATTCCGTCAAGCCCAGGTATCGAGAGGTCGAGAACCGCCAAGTGAGGTCTCATCTGTTTGCAGGCCGCGATTCCCTCTGCCGCATTGCTGGTGTCGGCCAGGACCCGGAATTCGCCGGTCCTTTCCAGTAGAACCTTGATCCCAGTCCGTACTAGCTCGTGGTCGTCGACGAGAACCAAATTCACCATATTCTTCTGATGCCCTCCTCTTCGGAGGCCCCCTCTCCCCAGTTTGGGTCTAGGAAATGTGGCCGTCAAGCTTCTAAATACGGTGGACCCCGGATCTAAGCCAGGCGGAACGCCTGTACTAAACGCTCCGCGTTTCCCCGGGGGCTACCCCGCAATCAACCCAGATTCCGGGCTGCTTGCGGAGGCATAAAGCCGCCTGCGCATCCGTCCCGCCTCGAACGCAAGGCGGCCCGAATGAACCGCGTAACGCATTGATTCTGCCATCTTTAGCGCGTCCTTTGCCTCGGCGATCGCGGTGTTCATCAGGATTCCGTCATAGCCAAGCTCCATGGCCAGCACAGCGTCGGAAGCAGTACCTACTCCAGCATCTACAATCAACGGGACGTTCCGGATCTTTTCCCGAAGAATTCGGAGATTTGTTAAATTTTGTATTCCTAAGCCACTACCGATCGGCGCGGCGAGCGGCATGACCGCTGCGGCACCCGCGTCGATCAACTTCCGGGCGTTGACCAGATCGTCAGTAGTGTATGGAAGCACCACAAAGCCCTCCCTGGCGAGGACCCGGGTGGCTTCAAGGAGGCCTTCATTATCCGGGAACAGCGTTTCAGGGTCCCCGATGACCTCCAGCTTGACCCAGTTCGAAAGGCCTACCTCCTGGGCGAGCCGGCTAGTCCGGATCGCCTCGTCAGCCGTATAGCACCCTGCGGTGTTCGGAAGGATGAACATCCGGCTGCGGTCGATGTAGTCCAATAGCGACTCTTGGGTCTTGTCGGTCAGGTTGACGCGGCGCACAGCGACCGTGACCATATCCGCTCCGGACGCCTCGTGGCAAGCCTTCATCTCAGGGAACGACCGGTATTTTCCGGTTCCGACAATCAACCGGGATTTGAATTCCCGGCCCGCAATGATCAGTGCCTCTGCCATTCCTCTATTTTACCGTTCACTTGCGCCGTTGGCCGGATGGGAGTTTCCGCCGGTCCCGCACCGGGTAGTCAAGGCGCCAGACCTTGGGGACTTGCGCCTGGAACTCAGTGATCCGCGCGGACAGGCGCGCGACGATCTCCGGCCGCGCGGCAGCAAGGTTCGACGACTCGGCCGGATCCACCGCCAGATCATAGAGCTCCGGCTGGTCCAGCACCTGATCCCGGTTTCCGACGTGGAGTTTCCAGTTGCCGTCACGGACAGCGGTGACGCGGTCGGTATATACCCAGAAGAATGGCTGCTTGCGCTCAGGGGCGCTGCCACCGGTGAGCTGCGGCAGGATGTCCTGGCCGTCGTAGACGCGGTCTGCCGGAACCTGCGCACCGGCAATGCGGGCAATGGTGGGGAAAATGTCGTAGGCGATGGCGGGCGTAGCCGAACTCGTGCCGGCCCGAATCTTCCCTGGCCAGCGCGCCATGAACGGGACCCGGACACCTCCTTCGTAGGCATCCCGGATCCGGCCACGCAGCCCTCCTGTCTGCCCTCCCTGCGCCATGGGGCCGTTGTCGCTTGAGAAGAACACCACTGTGTTCGAAGCCAGGCCCGCTTCATCGAGCGCCCGAAGCAGGCGGCCGACCTGCTGGTCCATGTGCTCGATGGCGTCGTTGTAGACCGAATCGGACTTCCGCGCCTCGGCGGGAAGAACGATCGGGGGGTGAGGGATCGTGTGGGAGAAGTACAGGAAGAACGGCTTGCCGCCGCCCGCTGTGATGAACCGGATCGCCTCGTCAGTATAACGCTGGGTGACCGTCGCGACGCGGTCGCCTGCGAGATCCTCGAGAATTTCGTTGTCCCGGTAGAGGTGGCTTGGAGCCATATCCATGCTGTAGGGCATTCCGAAGTAGTGGTCGAATCCGTGATTCAACGGAAGGTAGCGGCGCTTGTCGCCAAGATGCCACTTTCCGATCGCCTGTGTCCGGTACCCGCGGCGGCGCAGAAGAGTGCCCAAGGTGATCTCGTCCCCGGGCAGACCCGAGGGACTGTCAGGCCGCAAGACATCGACGATTCCGGCGCGAAATGGCTGCCTTCCGGTCAGCAGGGCCGCACGCGACGGGCTGCATACCGTGTGGGCGACGTAGTATTCCGTCAGCCGGATTCCTGCCGCCGCCAGCCGGTCAATGTTGGGCGTCTTGACCAGCTTGCTCCCGAAGCAGCCCAGGTCCTGGTAGGCAAGGTTGTCGGCCCACATCCAGATGATGTTGGGAGGGGGCGCGGATTGCGCGGCAGCGGCTCCCGAGGCGAGGAATGCGCGCCTGGTCATCTGGTCCTCAGACGGATTCCGGCTCCGGCCGGGCCGCGATGTCCAAGCACGGTGTTCAGCCAATGGATCATTTCAAGTTCCCAATCGCGCACTCCGGGGATGGTGTGCCATGCCGCGGTTCCGTGCGCACCACCCGATATGATAATCAAGTCGCAATGGACGCCCGCGGCCTGCAGCGCGGACTGCCAGTGCGCGGATTGAACAAGAGGAACGGTCTCGTCCCGATCACCGTGGATGAGAAGGAACGGGGGTGCATCCCGCCGGATGTGCAGGACCGGAGAAGCTTCTGCCAGGGCGGTGTCCTCCCGGAATAGCCCGCGGAAATCGCTCGGACCGGAAAACGTGACGACGGCCTGGGCTTCCGCGCTCTGCCGGTCGACCGGATCGGAGGACTTGCGATGGGGTGCGCTGTCGAGCACTCCAGCCAGATTGCTGAGGAGTCCGCCGGACGCTCCGCCGATTAGCGCGATCCGGTTCGAGTCGACATTCCACCGGCGTGCATGTTGCCGTACATAGCGGACCGCCCGCTGGACCGCGGTCGCGGACTCCCGCCATTCCGCCGCGCGTGTTGGGCGCGGATTGATCGTGAATACGGCATATCCCGCGGGACTGAGGAACCCGGTGCAATAGGATTCATCGATGACGACGGCGGCGGGGTGCGGTCCAGGACCGGCGGCGGGAGAATAGCTCATGGTCAGCCGGACACCGGGAGCGGGCTCAGCATAGACAATCTCGGCTGGCGTTGCTGCGCTCAGGGCGGCGAGCAGGAGTGCCGGGTGCATCGGCCTATTTGCGAGGGAATCCGGCACCAGCCTTGACTTCCTCGATCTGCGCGAGATGGCGCTCGGAATGGGCGGCGATGAGGAGGATCCACTGGTAGACATCCATTTTGCCGAGGACGGGGTGTGCGACGGAATAGGCGCGCAACGGCAACGGTGTGATCCGGATGAACTCGATGGTGGCATCCCGCCGCTTGCGGAACTCGGTGGCGGTGGCCGCGGCGTCTGGCCAGCGCCCAGCGGGCTGGAGCATCTCGGGAGCCTGGAACTTCTTTGACCGGTCTATAAGAGCCTTCGTGATCTCTTCATCCTTGAGAGGCGAGATTTTCGCGTCCGGATCCGGTGGGGCCGCCGCGGTGATCTTGCGTACAAGCGCCATCAACATTTGCTCGCTCACGGTGATGTGTTCGGCGGCCTCGACAACAGACCATGAAGTGGCGCTGGGCTTGTAGGTCCATTGATTCGGGGAGAGATTGGAGATCGCGTCTGAAATCTGCTTGCGTGTAGCGTGCAGGTAGCTCATTGCGCGGTCCCGTTCCCCCTGCTCCACCGGTGCGGCGGGCAGGAGTACGGAGGCGGCGAGAAGGCAGGCGAGGCGTCGCATGTGGAGAATTCCTCTAAGGTGATTTTCTAAGGTGAAATTTGCTAATTCTCAGTCTACCTGGAGCCGATCACCTAGCAAGGATGACGGCTTCCGGATTGCAGCTCTCCCCGGCGGGTGCCTTAGCGCAGCGGCCAATCGGTTCCAACGCGGCGGAGCGGCGATTGCCCTTCGAGTTCGACCCGGAGACGGATCTAGAGCGGGCTCCGACAGTATTGATCGTCGATGCGGTGGACGTCAACCGGCGTGTGCTGCGCGGAATGCTGAAGGTAAACCGGTACCGGCTGCTCGAGGCCAGGCGGCCAGCGGAGGCTTTCGCATTGCTCGAGTGCGAGAGTGTCGACCTGATCATCGTGGATCTCATGATGCCGGAAATGGGCGGCACTGATTTTTGCGCACGGGTCAAGTCGCAGCGGCGCACGCAGTTGATCCCGATCCTGATGTTGACCAACGTTCCGGGCGCCGAGAGCGAAGTCGCGGGCATCAGCGCCGGTGCGGATGAGTTCGTGACGCGGCCATTTCACCCGGAAGTGGTCCGGACGCGCGTGCGGTCGATGCTGCGCAACAAGGCGGCGATCGACTCTCTTGAAGAAGCTGAAACCATTCTCTTCGCATTGGCGCAGAGTGTCGAGGGACGGGACCAGTACACCGGCGACCACTGCGGGCGGCTGGCCCGCTACAGCATGGCGCTGGGAACCGCGATGGGACTTCCGAAGCCGCAATTGCTCGCGCTCTACCGTGGCGGCTTCCTGCACGATATTGGCAAGATCTGTGTTCCGGACGCCGTGCTGTTCAAGAAGGGCCCGTTGACCGAGGAGGAGTGGGTCGTCATGCGCGCCCACGCGGTCAAGGGAGAAGCAATTTGCAAGCCGATGAAGACTCTTGCCCCGGTGCTGCCGATTATCCGCAACCACCATGAGCGGTGGGACGGCACCGGATACCCGGACGGGCTGAGAGGTGAGGAGACACCGCTGCTCGCGCGGATCCTGCAAGTGGCCGATATCTACGACGCGTTGACCACGGCACGGCCGTACAAGCCGGCGCTGCAGGACCAGGACGCCTTCCAGATCATGTACGAAGAGGTGCGGAAGGGCTGGCGTGATCCTGAATTGATCCCTTTGTTCCGTGAGTGCCTGCGGAAGCAGGAGCTGTGGGACTCACTCACGGAACAGGGTACAGGAGTGGACAACTTCCAGCGGTCGCTTGATGCGATGCGGAAGTTCCTGGAGGCCTAAAGCCGGACGATCTTGTCCGACTTGTATCCCTTCAGCGCGTTGCGGGTGTCGACGATCAGGCGCGCCTTTTCGACGATGCTCGGATAAGGCGTGTCGCTGTGGTTGGTGATGATCACAACGCAGTCCGCGTCAGCCGCGGCCTGGAGCGGGTCTTTCGCGAAGAACTCCTCTTTTTCGACGCGGAATACCGGCACGAACGGATCGCTATAGCTGATCTTGGCGCCGCGCTGAAGGAGCAGGTGGACTACGTCAATCGCGGGAGACTCACGCATGTCGTCGATGTCCTTCTTGTAGGCCACGCCACAGATGTGAACGTGGCGGCCCTTCAGCGGCAGGCCACGGTCGTTTAAGGCGTTCTGGACCTTGTCGACGACGAAGTGGGGCATCTGCCCATTGATGTATCCCGCAAGCTCGATGAAGCGCGCTTCCACTCCCGCCTGCTTCGATTTCCACGAGAGGTAGAACGGATCGATCGGGATGCAGTGGCCCCCGAGTCCGGGGCCCGGGTAGAACGGCATGAATCCGAAGGGCTTCGTCGAGGCGGCGTCGATCACTTCCCAGACATCAATGTTCATCCTGCCGCACATCTGCGCCAGCTCGTTCACCAGGCCGATGTTGATCATGCGGAAGGTGTTCTCGAGCAGCTTGACCATCTCGGCCACTTGCGTCGAGGTGACGGGGACAACGCGGTCGAGCGCCTGTACATAGAGGAGTTTCCCGAGCTCCGTGCACCTGGGTGTCGAACCACCGACGACTTTCGGGATGTTCTTCGTCTGGTACTGCGGATTACCCGGGTCCACGCGCTCGGGCGAGAAGCAAAGGAAGATCTCTTCTCCGACGCGAAGGTCGGGCCGCTCGATCATTGGGCGGACGAGCTCGTCCGTGGTTCCCGGATAGGTGGTGGATTCGAGGATCACGAGCGTTCCCGGCTTGATGTGTTTGCCGATCTCCTGGCACGCCGACACGATGAAGCTCATGTCGGGATCCTTGGTCTTGCGCAACGGAGTCGGAACACAGATGTTGATCGTATCCATCTCGCTGATCAGCGAGAAGTCCGCGGACCCGGCCAGGTGCCCGCTCTGTACGAGGTGGGACACCTCGGTCGTCGGGACGTCTTGAATGTACGAAACCCCGGCGTTCAACTGCTCAATTTTGGAGGCCTGAACGTCGAATCCCGTTACGCGGAAGCCTACTTTGGCGAGTTCCACCGCAAGCGGCAGGCCGACATAGCCTAAACCGACCACGCCGCACTTGGCTTCGTGTGTCTTGATTTTTTCTCCGAGGAGATCACAATGAGATCTCAACACTGCTGTTTCCATATTTCCTCAATGATACCTTGGCGGGATGCGGGTTCCGCGAAGAAGACCCCGGAAGCAACCAACACCGCAGGACCGGTAAGGACGGCGCGATTGCCGGGCCCTAGCCAGTCCACGACCAGAACGCCCCCTTCGGTTCGAACTTCAACCGGTGACCTCACCATACCCAGTAGAATCGCGGCAGCGGCCGCTCCCAACGAGCCGGTCCCCGAACTCTTGGTCGGCCCGGCGCCGCGCTCGTAAAAACGGGCCTCAATGGAGTGATCGGCAGTGGAGCGGAAAAACGATACGTTGGTTCTGCCGGCAAAATGAGGCGAACCCTCGATCTCCCGGCCAAGGGACCTCCAATCGAAGTCCAGAGTTTGGACCGGAACAGCGCACTGTGGGTTTCCGACATCGACAATGACAGCATCGTGATGCCAACGCCCTGCCATCACCGGCTCGCCGCAGTCCATGGAGAACTCAAATCCCATGCCGCTCCGGCCGCGCAAGTTCAGGGTACGGAGACCGGCACCGGTTGCGATCCGCACTTCCGGACCGGCCATCCCGCACTCCATGAGCACAGCCGCGGCACAGCGAGTTCCGTTTCCCGACAGCTCCGCCTGGCTGCCATCGGAGTTGAACAGCCGGATCCTGGCGTCAGCCTCCGGCGTTTTCTCGATGAGATACCACCCGTCGGCGCCGGCGCCGGTGTGGCGGTCGCAGATGGCCGCTGCCAGAGTGCTCAGGTCGACGCCGGGCACGAGGCCGGCTGCGAACGTGAACAGGAAGTCATTGCCAGCTCCGTGAGCTTTCCAGAACGGGATCTTCACCGGACCTCCGCATCCTCCCAGGCGCGCTGGGACTCCTCGATTTCTTTCGTGGTCGGTGGGCGCAGGCCGGCCCGCGAATCCAACCGGTAGATCTTGATGAGTGGCGCTCCCTTAGTCCGGATGTGGTGCACCAGGCGGTAGCGTGGTCCGGTGCGGACGGCCTTCGCAAGGGTGTTGTCGACCGTGTCCCCTTCCATGGTGACCGCCCATTCCTCCCGGAGGAAAAGGTCCGGCCGGGCGGTGATCGCTGGAAAGTGGGGTGAGTTGCACTCGTTCACCGTCTCCCGGAGCGGGATTCCCGACTGCTGGAAGATCCCGGAGACGTCGCCGAACGAGGTCACGATGCCTCCGCCCCGGTAGTGCTGCTTCAGGTATTCCGAAGTCTGAATGGTCCAGCTCCGGCGCGCATCCGAGTTGACCTCGGATTCCTTCCAGCAGATCCAGGCTTCCGGACTTCGATGGGTGAGCCAAGGGAGCAATGAAACTATAATTGTAGCTAAACCGGCCCGGCTACACCCGAGGAACCCCGCGCCGGCAGCGAGCGCAGGGATTGCGGCCAGGCCATACCTACTATTGTAGTATTCATATGGTTCGATGTGAGGCAGGAAGATGGGTGTTCCGGACGAGTACATGCTGAGCACGTAGAACGCGGGAAGCGTGAGGAGCAGCATGGCCTCCCATCGCGCCCGGGCCCCGACCACCAGGAACCCCGCCGAACCGGCCACCGCAAGCCCCCATCCGGATGTGGCGCGGGCCGCCTCGGAAAAATAGCGGATCGCCGTAAGCCAATTGTGGTCACCAGGATACGGCTTCATGTGGGCATCGAGGGCGCGCTGGTAGATGGCCTTTGCGGAGTACGGCCCGCGGTAAAACGCGAGCCAGTCCCCCTCTAAATACGAATTGTGTAGTATCCAGAACACCGGACCTGGTGCTGCGAGGGTGCAGAACAGGAGCGCCAGCCGCCAGCCGCGCCGTACCAGATAGATCGCCGCGAACGGGAGCACAAACCACCCCTCGTACCGGACCAGAGTTCCGGCCATGGCAGCAACCCCGGCCGCCGCCGCCCACAAGAGCGACTTCTCCGTTTTAGCCCGCAGGAGCGCGTAGAGCATCCCGAAGAGGGTGCAAAATAGGAACGGCTCGGACATCGGAATGGAGCCGAGGTAGAGCACGTTCGGGTTCAGCAGAAAGCACGCCATGGCAGTCCAGCCAGCCGCAGATCCCGCTAGGCGCCGGACGAACAGAAACAGAAACCCCGCCGCCAAAGCGTTCGCGCAGGCCGCCGGAATGGCTCCGGCGAGTCCGGACCTCCAAAGTTCTGTGTTGCCCACCAACGGCATCATGGCGAGATGCGGGACCGGCAGCCAGACAGTCCCGATCTGGTCGTATCCCGGGGTGCGCGAGTCGATGACGCGGCGGGCGATATTGAGGTGGGCTGCCGCGTCTCCGTAGTAGAGCAGGTATCCTTGGCGATGGAACCACCACAGCGCAGTGGCCGAGACCAGCGCGGCGGCCAACACGGCCGCGAGGGACTCAAAATGCCGTCGCGTCTTGGAACTCCTGGAACCGTGCGTCGATTTCCGCCCGGGTGAGCGTGCGGAACCGGTCCACACCGAACTGCTCGCAGCAGTAGCTGCCCATGACCGATCCGTAGATCACCGCGCGGAGCATGTCACGCGGGTCATTGTCGGCATTGGCCAGATCCAGGTTGCGGCTCGCCAGGTAGCCCATGAAGCCGCCCGCGAAGCTGTCGCCTGCGCCAGTGGGATCGAAGACCTGGTCGAGCAGGTACCCGGGAGCGGCAAACCATCGCAAGCTTCCGTTGTGGCGAACGAAAAGGAGCGCTCCGTACTCGCCCCGTTTGATGATCACCACCGAGGGTCCCATGGCCATGATCACTTCGGCCGCCTGTTTGAGGTTCGACTTGCCAGAGAGCATGCGGGCTTCGCCGTCGTTGATGAGCAGGAAATTCCACTCCTTGATCGTGGCGAGAAGGCTCTGCCGGTGGTCGGCGATCCAGTAGTTCATCGTGTCCCCGCCGACCAGCTTGGGCCCGGCCATTTGCGCGCGCACCTGTTTTTGTAGTTCCGGCTGAATGTTGCCGAGGAACAGGTAGGGCATCTGGCGGTAGGCGGCAGGCAGCTTGGGATCAAACGTGGCGAATACGTTGAGGTCCGTGACGAGCGTGACCCGGTCGTTCATGTCGTCGGAGTACCGGCCGGACCAGAAGAACGACTTCCCCGCAACCCGCTCCATGCCCTCGACGCCGATGCCGCGGCTGGTGAGCAAATCCACATCCTGCTGGGCGAAATCCTCGCCCACCACGCCAACAATGTTAACCTGGGTGAAGTAGCTGGCGGATAATGAGATATACGTGCAGGCTCCGCCCAGCATGCGGTCTACCTTGCCGTGGGGAGTCTCCACGGCATCGTAGGCGAGCGAGCCCACAACTACAAGAGATGACATCTTTTATAGATTGTAGCGTGGCTTGCCAGTTCTACCGATAGATCTTGGGAGGCGGTTCCGGGCAAATGCAGGATTCAACACCGCTGCTGCTGGTGATTCGCGGCAGGATTCCGGATCTCGTCTTTCTCATTGCAACGTTCTTTGTGTTCCGTTCGGTGGCTGCCGAGGCCTTGCGGCGCTATCCCGAACGGTGGCATCCGGCGATCCGGGCAGTGCGGTGGGTGGGAACCGGGTTGGCGCTGCTGACGTTCCTGGCCGACTGCTTCGCGTTTTTCGAGGTCCGCGCGCCTCAACCGATTGCCTCGCACATCCGCGGCGCGGCGTTCCTGGTGTCGATGCTGGGGGGCGGACGCTGGCTGCTCGACCGGATCCTGGCATTGGCCACACGGCTGCAGCCGGCGCAGGATCCTGGCCGCAGGGTGTTCCTCACCAAGGCCGCGGACGCCGCGATGGTTCTCCCGGTGTCAGCCATCGGCTACGGCGTTTTCATTGAACGCCATCGAATGGAACTGAAGGAAGTGGAGCTGAAGGTGGCTGGCCTGCACAAGGACCTGGACGGGCTCCGCCTGGTCCAGCTCACCGATATTCACCTCGGACCGTACTTCACCGCGCGGTCGCTCGAGCGGGCGGTGGCGATGGCCAACGAAGCGAAGGGGCATGCCGGGCTCCTCACGGGAGACCTGATCTCCTACACGCACGACCCGCTCGAGGAATGCCTAGGCGTACTTCGGGGCTTCAAAACCGATGCCGGGCTCTACGGCTGCAATGGAAATCACGAAGGCTATGCGGGGTGCCGCCGCTACCTCAAGAAGCGGGGCGCCGAGTTGGGCATGAAATTCCTGTGGGACGAGTCCGAGGTGGTACGGTTCGGGAACGCGAGTCTGAATCTAACGGGCGTCGACTACCAAAAAATGTGGCGCCCGTACCTGACCGGGATCACTGGCCACGCTAGACCGGACGCCTTCAACGTCTTGCTGTCGCACAACCCGGATGTCTTCCCGATGGCGGCAACGCTTGGCTACGACCTCACGATGTCGGGACATACCCACGGGGGCCAGGTCCAGGTCGAATTCTACCGGGACTACCTCAATCCGGTGCGGTTTGCGACGCCTTACGTCCGGGGGCTGTACCAGGAGAACGGAAAAGCGATCTACGTCTCACGCGGGCTGGGTACCGTCGCGGCTCCCATCCGGCTGGGTTCGACCCCTGAAGTCACGGTGGTGCGATTATGCGCTACCTGATTCTGAGCGACATTCACAGCAATTGGGAGGCGCTGACCGCGGTGCTGGCGGAAGCCGGGCGGGAGGGTTACGACCGGATCGTCTGCTGCGGCGACCTGGTGGGTTATGGCGCCGACCCGAACCGCGTGACGGACTGGGTCCGCGAGAATGTGGAGCCTGTCATCCGCGGAAACCACGACAAGATCGCGGTGGGAATCGGCGATCTGGAGTGGTTTAACGATGCCGCGCAGGAGTCCGCGTTGTGGACACGGAGTACGTTGACGCCCGGCAATTTCGAGTACCTGCTGGCACTGCCGCAGGGTCCGATGGTGCTGGACGATCTGGCGATCGTCCACGGCTCACCGGCCGATGAGGACGAGTACATCATTACACCCACGGACGCGTCGATGGTTGCCGCAAGTGTCCCGCACCCCGTCACGTTTTTCGGGCACACCCATCTTCAGGGCGGATTCCAACTGATCGGGAGAGCGGCCATCGCGGTGAACCGTGTGCCGCTCCGGGCGGACCGGTTCGAGCTTGAGCTGCAACCGGATGTCACCTACCTGCTCAATCCAGGGTCTATCGGCCAGCCGCGGGATACCGACCCACGCGCGGCTTGGGCTGTCTTTGATTCCGAGGCCCGGCGCGTCACCTATCGCCGCTGCGGGTATGATATTGAAGGCGCGAAGGCGAAGATCATTCAGTCGGGACTGCCGGAAGGGCTCGCGTTCCGGTTGGATCTAGGCCGCTAGCGCCTGGACACCAATCATGCGCACTCCTGTACTCTTGCTCATCGCTGCTGGGTGCATGGCCCAGACGATTTCGATCACCACGCCGATGCCGCCGCCGGAATGGGCCTACGCGGAGCGGGCGCTCCTCAAGGAATCCGTCGACGCGGCGGCTGAGTTTGCCGCCCGCTACGTGGATCCGCGCGGGCATTTCCGCGCTGTCGAGCGCTGGGGCGGCAACGACGGCCCCGACGACGTGATGGAGACCTTCCACAACTGGCCGCTTGTCTATGCGCTCGGGGCGGACGAAAGAATCCTATCGCTCTATCATCGGATTTGGGAGGGCCATCTCGATCAGTACCAAAAGGCGAACGCGCCGAGCGCCGAGATGGCGCGGAACGGAATGTACTGGCGTGAGTTTCCGACCGCGTTCGATTGGGAGCACAATGGCGAGGGCCTGGCGCCGTTCTATCATCACGGGCTGTGCCGGCCGCGGGATCCAGTGTACCGCCAGCGGGCGGTGCGGTTCGCGGGCTTCTATGACGGCACCGATCCGCAGGCGAACAACTACGACAAGCAGCACAAGATCATCCGCAGCCTGCATAACGGGAGCCGCGGATCGAAAATTACGCCCGCGTCCGTGTTCGATTGGGGTGGCGAGGCGGAGCCGGGCACGGACCGTCATACGCGCTACAAGACAGCCGCCAATATTCGCGGCGACCATCCGTTGAATCTGTGCGCAACCACGCTGGGCATGACTGCCTACCTGCTCACTGGCGAAGGGCGGCATCGCGACTGGGTGCTTGAGTATACGGGCGCCTGGCGGGACCGGATCCTTTCCAACAAAGGCAACGTGCCGACCAACATCGGGCTCGACGGCGCCATCGGCGGAGATTGGAACGGCAACTGGTGGGGCGGCACGTTTGGCTGGAATTTCGACTCGACCACGAGTTCGCGCAACTACTACATGCGCGGCGTCCGCATTGCGATGGGCAACGCGTTTCTGCTTACGCGCGATGCCTCGTATCTCGAGCCCCTCAAGCGGCAGATCGCCAATCTGTACGCCGCCAGGCGGGAAGAAAAGGGGCGGACGATGCTGCCAAACAAGTACGGTCCGAACGGCTGGTGGGGATATACGCCGAACCAGCACTTTGATGTCCAGCGTGACCTCTGGCTTTGGGAATCGGGCGCGCCGCCGGACCGCCTGGTGGCGGAGGATCCATGGATCGCCTACCTGGCCGGAAAGCGTCCTGGCTATCCGGAGGAGGCGCTCCGAGCCGGAATGGCCACGCTTCGCCGGCGGGTGGAGGGATTTCGCGCCGACCGTTCGACGCCTGATTCGCGCGCATCCGATCACGCACAGCGCTACTCACCCGTAGTCACGACGCCGCTGGTCCAGTTGATGAACGGTGCGAATGAACCAGGAGGCTCCGGAAGCCTGCTGCACGCGCGGTTGCGGTACTTTGATCCCGAGCGGCGCCGGGCCGGACTTCCGGAGGACACCTGCGCGCTCGTGGACAAGATCGAAGACAACGTTGTCTTTGTGACGCTGGTCAACCTGAGCCAGACGCAGGACCGTGTGGTTGTGGTCCAGACGGGCGCCTATGGCGAACACTCGGCGGAAGAGGTGTCGGTGGGCGGAAAGCCGCGGATAGTCAACGCGGCACATTTCCAGGTCCGGCTCGGGCACGGGGCGGGCGCGCGGCTGCGGATCGCGGTGCGGCGCTATGTCAACCCGCCGGTGATGGCGTTTCCGTGGGATTGATCAGAACAGAACCTTCAGCCCGAACTGGATCAACCGCCCGCCCGAAGCGCCCGTGATCACACCGAACGTCGGAGTCCCGACGAGGGTCCCCGGAAGTCCGAACGCGCTCTGGTTCAGCGCGTTGAAGAACTCGGCCCGGAACTGCGTATTGATCCGCTCGGTAATCGCCGTGTTCTTGATCAGCGATAGATCCCACGATGCCGCGCCCGGACCCCGCAGCGTGTTCTTCCCAAGATTGCCGAGCCGGAACAGCGGAGGCAGCACGAACGCGCCACGGTTGAAGTAGTACGTGCCCGGGTCAACACCCCGGCGCCGGATGTCTGCGCCCGTCTCGATGCCGTCCAGTTGTCCGGCCACCAGGTTCGGGCGCTGGTTGTTGCTGCTGCCAGCGCCGATGCCGATGTTGGCATTGTCGCCCTGGGTGTTGATCTGGAACGGCGGGCCGCTCTGCATGGATCCGATGCCGTTCACCTGCCATCCGCCCACGATCTTGTTCGCGGCGCCACCGGAATTGAGCAGTCTCTTGCCGCGGCCGAAGGGCAGCTCGTAGCCGAAGCTGACCACGCCGCGATGGGTGATGTCGAATGCGGACGGGCCCTTGTTGCCGCGCAGGTCGCACCGGCACTGGGCGTTCGACGGACTGCCGCCGAAGTTGGATGAGCTGTGAGAATCGTCAATCGCTTTCGAGAAGGTGTAGGACACCAGGAAGGAAACTCCGCTCGAATAGCGGCGTTCCAGCTTTGAGATGAACCCGTGGAAGGTCGACGATCCGCCGTTTTCCGAGCCGATGATCACGGTCGGGCTGAAGTTGGGGAACCGCACCCGTTGTGCGAGTGGAGCAGGCCGGGCCGGATCCTGCACCAAGATCCCTTCCCACTGCTGGAAATTCGTGCGCCACAGCAAGTGGTTGCCCTTCGATCCCACGTAGCCGATCTCGAGCAGCAGGTTCGACGCCACTTCGCGCTCGATATTGAAGTTCCATTGCGGCAGGTACGGCGTGCGGAACGTCGAAAGAGTAAACGGCTGAATCGTGCCCGACGGGAGATTCGCGCCCGAAGGAAACAGGCGGTCGAGCTGCAGGGACGGCGAAAGTGGATCCGAGTTGTAGTTCTGAACGAAGAAGAACGGCGCGTTGTTGCGCAGGAACTGGGCTTCATTGCCCTCCTGGATGTCGTAGAACAGGCCGAATCCAGCGCGCACCACGGTCTTGTTCATCGGCCGGTAGGCGAGTCCGATGCGCGGCGCCCAGTTGTTCCTGTCAGGCGAAACGATGGTCCGTGAGAGCTTGCGCCCGGCATCGACCAGCCCGCGCCCGGGTACAAAGGCTTGCGAGGTGTTGGCGATCAGCAGGCGCCCGCCAGGGTCGTCGAAGTCGAGGATCACGAATCGGTCGAGCTTTTCGCGCCACGGGGTGACGAACTCATAGCGCAGTCCGAGGTTCAGGGTCAGGCGCTGCGACACCTTCCAGTCATCCTGGATATAGGCGGAATAGAGTTCGTTGTAGTTGTGCCCGAGTTGGTCGCCATTGGCCGCAGCGGCGGTGAGCGGATTGCCCAACAGCAGATCGGCGACCGCGCTTCCCGTTCCGGCCGGCGCCGAGGGCAGGTTCGTAAACTGGCCGGTGAAGCTGAAGCTTCCGCGGTCGTTGTTCGAAACGCGCTGGGTCAGCCGTGTGCGGCGGAAATCGATTCCCGTGCGAAAGCTGTGGGCGCCACGCACCAGGGTCAGGTTGTCCACCAGTTGCCAGGTCTGCGTGATGGCGTTCTGCGGGAATTGCGATCCAGGGCCGATGCCCGCGAATCCTCCCGTGAGGCCGAACGCGGGCAGACCAGACGCGCTCGCCGGATCGGTGGTGGTGTTGGTGAATCCGAACAGGTCACGGGACGGATTCTCATCACCGGTGCTTTCCGGAGGCGTCAGGTAGCGGTTGCGGTTCAATCCGAGGCGGAACTCGTTGATCACAGAAGGACTCACGGTGTGAATCCAGTTGAACGCGGCGTTCTGCCCGCGGACATCGTCGAGTGTTCCAGCCAGCGGCATCGTGCTATACCGCGTGCGGATGTAGTCCAGCGCGGAGTAGCGGACGAAGATGTTGTCGCGGTCCGAGAACCGGTGATCCACGCGGGCATTTCCCTGATTGTTGTCGTTCAATTGCGCAGGGCTGCCGGCGTAGTTCCGTCCAACGAGTCCGGAAAAGTTCGGTGCCGGATAGAACGCGATGGCCTTCACGGCCCGCTGCGAAAAGCGGCTCGAGGGGATCCGGTTGCCGGGGAACTGCTGCCGTGTGCGATCGGCTGCGTTGAAGGTCAGGGGGTCGAAGATGCGCGGATCCCCAGCCGCGGAAAAATCGCCTTGCAGCATCTGGCGTGTCGGCACCAGGGCAAAGCCCGTGCCACCGGTGCGGATCCGCTGTCCTTCGTAGTTGACGAAGAAGAACGTGCGGTCCTTGAATGCCGGACCGCCGAAGGTCCCGCCAAACTGGTTCTGCTTGAGCGGCGCGGCCTGGCCTGGCTGGAAGAAGCTGCGGGAGGCGAGCTTGTCGTTGCGGTGGAACTCGAACGCCGATCCATGCCATTCATTGCTGCCCGACCGGATCGCGGTGAGAATCTGTGTCGCGCCGCGTCCGAACTCGGCAGAGTAGGCGTTCTGGAGCACCTTGAACTCCTGGATCGCGTCGATCGAGGGCGTGACGGACGGAGTTTGGAACGAGACGTCGTTGGTGTCGACGCCGTCGAGCAGGAAGCTCACCGAGGTGTCGCGGGCGCCAATCGAGTTCACGCTCCGGGAGACGCCTTTCTGTCCCGCGGTCGCGCCGGCGCGGGAAGGAACGACGCCCGGAATCAGCCGCGCCAGCGAGAGATAGTCGCGGCCATTCAGGGGCAGGTCGACGATCTGCTTGTTCGAAACCACGTGGCCGATCTCGGACGTATCGGTCTTGAGCAGCAACGCGCTCGACGTGATCTCGACGCGCTCGGCCACCTCGCCGACGGGCAGCCGCACATCGACGCGCGCCGTCTGGTTCACTTCGAGCCGGATCCCGTTCACCACTTGTGTCTTGAATCCGGCGCGGGAAACCTCCACTCGGTAAAGGCCGGGCAGCAGGGCTGGGAACAGGTAACCGCCGTCTTCGGCCGATGCCACCGAGCGGCTCTCGTTGGTCCCGAGGTTCGTCAGTTTGACGTCCGCACCGGGCAGGGCCGCGCCGGAGGAGTCCGTGATGCTGCCGAGCAGGCTGCCGCGCACGAACTGCGCCGCGGCGTGGCCGGTGCACAGGAGCGCAAGGATCAAGAAACGGGTCATGGCTAGCGAGACTATAGCATGGGTCCAGTGCAACCGCCAGGAACTGTACAATAATGAAACCATGGCCGACGAATTCGACCGCAAATTGATGCCTGGCTTCATGCAGACCGCATTCGCGGTGATGTTGGGCATGGGCTACAAATCGATGGACTGCCTGAAGGACCCGATGGGCACTGCCACGAAGACCGTCGAGGAAGCTAAAGGGCTGGTGGAGATCCCGCCCGACGCCACTGGAATCGAGGCGAAGGGTAAGGCGATCGCCGGAAACCTGATGGCCAAAGGGATGGAGTGGATGCAGGGCTTCCAAAAGGCCGGAGAACAGTTTATCGATCCGGCTCAATGAGCCGGGTCCGCACCCTGATCGACTATTCGGCCCGGCTGCTTCAGGTGACGGGCACGGTGGTGCGTTTCGGGTCGCACGCGTTGTACCGGCGGGTCACGGGCCGGCCGGTGGAGGGCCCGGCGCTGCTGCGCGAGTTCTTCGAGGCGGCGGGCGGCGCATTCATCAAGTTCGGGCAGATTCTGTCGCTGCAGATCGACACGCTGCCGCGCGAGTACTGTGACGCGCTGTTGTCGCTGCTGGACCGCGTGCCGCCGGTTCCGCGCGAAGTGGTCGACCAGGTGTTTCAGGAGGAGCTCGGATCCACGCCGGGCGCGCTCTACCAGGAGTTCAACTACACGCCGATCGCATCGGCTTCGATCGGACAAGTGCATCGTGCACAGGCCGTGGATGGCGGCGCGGTGGCGGTGAAGGTCCAGCGGCCGGGTGTGCGGACAGCGTTCGAGCGTGACAACCTGCTGCTGCGCAGCTTTGTCCGGTTCATCTTCTTCTTCCGGATCCGGCGTCTGTACTTCATGCGCGATCCGGTCCGCGAACTGGGCTCCTGGACCGAGGACGAGCTCGACTACCGCCGCGAAGCCGCCTACTGCCAACTGCTCGGCGACAACGCCGTGGAGACTCCCACCGAGCGCGTCCCGAAGATCTACTGGGACCGGACCGCGGGCCGCGTGTTGACCATGGAGTTCCTCGAGGGCCCGAGCGTGGCGGCGTACCTGCGGATCCTCGAAGCGAACGACACGGAGCAGATCAACGCGCTCAAAGCGAAGGGGTTCGATTCGCCGGTCTTCGTCGGCAACGTGATCACCAATTTCCTGAGCGACGCCTTCCGGTTCGGTGTGTTCCATGCGGATCTGCATCCGGCGAATCTGCTGATCCTGCCGGGCAACGTCGTCGGCTACGTCGACTTCGGCATTGTGGCGGTGCTGACGCCCGAGGCGCGCCGCAAGCAGATCGAGCTGACACTGGCCTATTCGAGTGGTGACCCGCAGGCGATTTTCGACGCTTTCCTGAACATCTGCATGGTCAGCGAAAGCGCGGACCTGCGCGGGATGCGGCGGCGGATGGAGCAGTTGACGCGCGACTGGTACGCTGAGCCGGCGGTCGGCGGCAAGGTCCGGTTCCGGGTGACGGTCACCAAGGCGATGATGGACCTTCTGTCGGTTTGCCAGGACTACGGGGTGCTGGTGGACCGGGAGATGATCAAGTACATCCGGTCGACGATCCTGGCCGACGGGCTGGTGTCACGGCTGGCGCGGGACTTTGATCTGGCCAAGGCCCTGAGGACGGTGGTCGAGGACTATATGGCGCGGGAGGCGCGCCAAAAGGTCCTCTCGCAAGGCGGCGCGATGTCCATGCTCGCGGACCTGATCCTGTGGCTCGACGCGGGGCCGGCGGCGTTCTTGCATGCGCTCAATTTGTTTGAGCGGAGGCAGATCCGGGTCCGTGCCGACCTCAAGACCGGCGCGGGCCGGGGGGCGGCGTTGCGGAACCGCGCGGTCGCGGTGGCGGCGGTATGGGCGGCGGCGGTGTTGTACTTCGGCCTGGGCGGGGCGGATCCCTGGCGCGCTTCACCGGTGTACGCGGGAGTGGCGGGGGGATTTCTGGTGTTGTGGACGGGGTGGCTGTTCCGGGTCCTGCTCCAATTGCGGTGACCCGCTATCATAACGGGTTATGTCCGCCACCGATTTCGCCTTCGAGATGGCCACCTCCAGCGTCCGGTTCGGCTGGGGCGTGACGCGTGAGATCGGACTCGATCTCGCCGACCAGGGAGTGCGGCGGGCGCTCGTCCTCACCGATCCCTGGGTGGCCAAACTCGCGCCGGTTGCCACGGTGCTCGAATCGCTTGAGGCGAATGGAACCGGACACGAACTCTACACCGCGGTGCGCGTGGAGCCAACCGACGAATCCTGGCGTGACGCCATCGCTTTTGCCGGCCGCACTGAGTTCGACGCGATTGTCGCGGTGGGAGGCGGGTCGGTGCTCGACACGGCCAAGGCGGTTAACCTATACACTTGCTACCCGCCGGAGGATTTCCTCGACTACGTGAATCCGCCGATTGGGCGAGGCAAGCCGGTGCCGGGTCCGCTCAAGCCGATGTTCGCCGTTCCGACGACGGCGGGCACCGGGAGCGAGACCACGGGCGTCGCGATCTTTGACTACGTGGCGATGCATGCCAAGACGGGCATTGCGCACCGCCGCCTGCGGCCGACGCTCGGGTACCTGGATCCGGAGAACACGGCCACGCTGCCGCCGTCGGTCGCCGCCTCGGCGGGGCTCGATGTGTTGAGCCACGCCATTGAGTCCTACACGGCGATCCCGTACGATACGCGTCCATATCCCGCGCGGCCGCTGCTACGTCCGGCCTACCAGGGCTCGAATCCGATCAGCGATATCTGGTCGCTGCAGGCGCTGCGGATGGTGGCCGGCTACCTGCCGCGGGTTTACGATGACCCCTCGGACCGCGAGGCGCGGGCTAACATGATTCTCGCGTCGTCGTACGCCGGGGTTGGATTCGGAAACGCCGGCTGCCACCTGCCGCACGGAATGTCCTACCCGGTGAGCGGGATGGTGAAAAGCTTCCGCATGCCCGGCTACCTGGTGGACCGTCCGCTTGTGCCGCACGGGATTTCGGTGATCCTCAACTCCCCGGCGGTGTTCCGGTTCACGGCTGTCGCGAACCCAGCCCGCCACCTGAACGCCGCCGCCGCGCTTGGGGCCGACGTGAGCAGAGTTGCGCCGGAGGACGCGGGCAAGGTGCTGGCAGACCGGATCCTCTGGTTCATGCGGCGGGTGGGGGTCCCCAACGGACTCAAGGCGGTGGGCTACGAGTCCGGCGACATTGCCCGGCTGGTGGAGGGGACGCTTCCGCAGCACCGGGTGACGAAGCTGTCGCCCCGTCCGGCGGCTGCTGAGGATTTGGCGGCGATTTTCGAGGACGCGCTCGCATACTAGCGAGGTTGCAAGCCCCTCCTGGTTGACTCACAATAGTTCTATAGAGTTGAACTATTGTGAAACCACGCTCCTACCTCGAGGATGAACGCTCGCTGGTCCGCCTCGCAACGGCGCAGGGCGGATTCTTCACTTCGAAACAGGCTGCTGCCATCGGCTATACCGCGCCGAAGCGGAACTATCACGTCCACGCGGGCAACTGGGCTCGCGAGCGCCGCGGTATCTTCCGCCTGGCAATGCACCCGCTACCGCCGCAACCGGACCTGGTCCTCTGGTGGCTTTGGTCCCGAAATCGAAAGGAAGAGCCGCAGGCCATCTACAGTCACCAGACGGCGCTCTCCCTCCACGAACTGACGGATGCGATGCCATCGAGAGTGCACATGACCGTCCCCGCCGGCTTTCGACGGAGCGCGCCGATCCCCAAAGCTCTTGTTCTTCACATCGCCGATGTCCCTTCAAGCGAGGTGGAGCTTGTTGACGGTGTGCCCGTTACGAGGGCACTGCGGACTCTCCTGGACGTGGCCGCCGCCGGAACCGTGCCCATTGAGGACCTGCGCCGCGCGTATTCACAGGCCGTGCGGGGCGGCAGCATCACGCGGGCGGAGATCGTCGCAATCGAGGCCGATCCGGCGCAGCGCGACTTCCTGAGCAAGCTGAAGGAGAACCACCGATGCCCACAAGCCGTCGGTACGCCACGGCGGGAGCCTTCCGGCAGGCGCTCGAAGAGCGGCTGAAGGCGATCTCCCGCGCCGAAGGCACGAACCTCCAACGCCTGTGCCGCCAGGTCGCCTTTGACCGTTTCCTCGCACGGCTCGCCCTCGCCAACGATTCAGACTGGATCCTGAAGGGCGGCTACGCGATGGAACTTCGTTTCGACACGGCGAGGTCCACCCGGGACCTCGATTTCACGCTGCGCGCCGGGAACAGTGACACGGCGTTGCCATTGCTCCAACGTGCCGCGGCACTTGACGCCGGGGACTTCTTCACGTTCCGTGTCGGCGAGGCGATGGCGGATCTTGATGCGGCACCGTACGGCGGAGCACGGTATCCAGGCGAAGCGCGCCTGGACGGTCGAACCTTCGTGCGGTTCCACATTGATGCCGGCATCGGTGACGTGATCCTGCAACCAATTGAGACCACCACCACGCGCGATTGGTTTGCGTTCGCCGGCATCGCTCCACCAACGGTGCCGATGATCGCGCGCGAGCAGCAGTTCGCCGAGAAGGTCCACGCGTACTCGGTGCCGCGCTCAAATCCCAACAGCCGTGTGCGCGACCTCATTGATCTTCACCTGCTCGTCGGGTCGGGTTCGTTGGACCCAGCGCGTTGCCGTGAGGCGCTACGGCAAACGTTTGGCCGCCGGGCAACGCACGAGCTACCACGCGATTTGGTGCCGCCACCGCCCGGCTGGGACCTGCCTTTCCAGGCGTTGGCCGAAGGGTGTGAACTTGAAATTGATTGCCAGACTGCCTTCGATTTCGTCCGGCGCTTCTGGACAGGCCTGAGCCGGTGACGACCTGATCCCTCCTCGGCGGCTTCCTTCCGCCCGGCGAGCGCCGAGGACGGTTCATGCGCCGGGTGGGGGTCCCCAACGGACTCAAGGCGGTGGGCTACGAGTCCGGCGACATTGCCCGGCTGGTGGAGGGCACGCGTCCGCAGCACCGGGTGACGAAGCTGTCGCCCCGTCCGGCGGCTGAGGATTTGGCAGCGATTTTCAAGGACACGCTCGTGGTAACGATATTGTTACCATGAGCGTGAAGTGTGCGACCTTCGCGGCTACGCCGACGAACAGGACGGGCGCCCCTTCGCCGTTTGGTTCGAAACTCTCGATGCAGTGGCGTCCTCCAAACTTCCGTTTCGCTCGCCCGGCGAGCGCCTCCTCATCCCTCTCGGCGGAGGCACGAAGAAGCGGCAAGACAACGACATCAAGACGGCGCGTGAGCGCTGGGAAAACCACAGGCAACGCAGGAAACGGGAGATCCAATAATCCTAAATCCGGCAGTTGGAAGCGGCTGGAAGGGGCACTGGAGCAGGCGGATCGAGGGGGATCTTGGCGAATTGCTGGAAGATCGAGCGCAAGA
>VFZX01000106.1 GCA_016871015.1 Acidobacteriota bacterium
TGAGCTAAACAGCAGGTTCAGGGGCATCTGATAGACGGCGCCGGCCACCAACACCGCCGCCACCAGGCCGGACACGCCGGCAATCCAGGCTGGCTTGCGTTTGATACCGATCAGGTAGAGCAGGACGAAAATCGGAATCGAGGCCACCAGCGCCGACAGGCCAAGGCTTCCGGAGACGGGTGTATAGTTCTGTTGCCACATGGGTTGACTGTCCTTGATAGTACGTTGCGGGCGTCCATGTCAAGCGCCCGAGCGCCAAGAGCGGTATCGTATCCCTAATGAGTACGAGAACGTCTCTTTTCACCGTGCTCCTGTGCGCGGCCGCACCGGCCCGCGCGCAGGTACTCTATGGAACGCTAACCGGAACCGTAACGGACTCCTCCGGCGCCGTCGTGCCGGCCGCGTCCGTGACCGCAACCAATCAGGGCAACGGGCAGTCGGTCAAGGCCGACGCCAACGACCTCGGCATCTTCACCATGCCGAACCTCACCAACGGTGTCTATGACGTCGAGATCGCGAAAGCCGGATTCCGTCCCTACTCGCAGAAGGGGATTCCGGTCACCAACAACGCCATCCGCCGGCTGGATGTCGTCCTCAACGTGGGACAGATCACTGAGGCGGTCACCATTCAGGCGGCCGCACTCGCACTCCAGACCGACAAGACCGACGTCAGCGCCGAGATGACGGGGCGTGAAGTCCGCGAGCTGCCGCTGCCCCGGTACCGGAATTTCCAGAGCCTGCTGAACCTCGTCCCCGGAGTCACGCCAGGGCGTATTGGGAACTCCATCCAGGCCTCGCCCGGACGCGGCCTCAACAACAACGTGAACGGCGTCAACAGCAACAACAACGCGAACCGGATCGACGGAGCCTATTCGATCTTTCTGTGGCTTCCCCACAACGCCGCCTACATCCCTCCCGCGGAAACGATCGACGTGGTGAACATCGCCACCAACAATTTCGACGCCGAGCAGGGAATGGCCGGAGGCGCGGTGACCAACGTGACGTCGAAATCCGGAACGAATGAGCTTCACGGGTCGGCCTTCTGGTTCCATGACAACAAGAGCCTGCAGGCGCGCAACTTCTTCAATTCGGGCGCCAAGCCCAACAACATTACCAACATCGCCGGCGTCACGCTGGGGGGCCCCATCCGCCGCAACAAGCTGTTTTACTTTGGCGGCTGGGAGAGAAACCGCGAGCGGCTCGGATTCTCGGGCAACTACACGCTTCCCACCGAAGCATACCGGCGCGGCGACTTCGCGGACGCGCGCCTGACTCCCACGGCCGCCATCACCGCAATCTACGATCCGCTGACAGGCAACGCCGCCGGCGCCGGCCGGACCGCGTTCCCCGGCAACGCGGTTCCCCTGAGCCGCCAAAGCGCCATTACGCGGCAAATGCAGAGCCTTCTGCCCGCCATCAACCGGACCGGTGTCGCGATCAACTTCTTCAACTCGTCGTCGCAAAAGCTCGACCGCGACAACCTCGATTTCAAGGTGGACTGGCAGCGTACCGACACCCATCGTATCTGGGGCAAGTACTCGACCATGATCGCCAAGGTCGACTGCGCGGCCGCATTCGGCGCGGGCGGCGGACCAGGCCTGTGCCAGGGCAATCCCGGACTCGCCGACAACACCACCCAGGTGGCGACCATCGGCCACAACAAGACCATCACGCCCACGTTCCTGTGGGACGGCGTCCTCGGCTGGAACCGCATCGGATCGGCGATCACGGGCCTGTATCCCAATGCAAACTTCGGGCTCGATACCCTGAAAATCCCAGGCACCAATGGACCCGACCCGCGCCAGGCGGGTGCGCCGATTTTCTCCGTGTCGGGCTACAGCGCGATCGGCTCGGACACGGGAACGCGGCCGGCCTATTGGAACGATTCCACATTCACCCTCAGCCAGAATTTCGGATGGCTCAAAAGCAGCCACGACATCCGGTTTGGACTCGACGGGGCGCGGCATCACCTGAATCACTACCAGCCGGAGATCGGCGGCGGACCACAAGGGCGCTTCAATTTCGCGGGCGGATCCACGGGGCTGAGCGGCGGACCCGCGCCGAATCAATTCAACGCCTACGCGGGATTCCTGCTCGGACTGCCGGAGAGCATGTCCAAGAGCGTGCAGTATGAAAAGTCCACCGGCTTCAACAACCAGTACGCGCTCTACCTGCGCGACCGTTGGCAGGTGAAGAAGAATCTCACGCTCACACTCGGGATGCGCTGGGAGTACTATCCGTTGATGACGCGGTCCGGACGCGGCGGACTCGAGGTCTGGGACCGCGCCACCAACCTGGTCTCGCTCGGGGGAATCGGCGGCAATCCCAAGAGCCTCGGCATCACCACCAGCAAGAAGATGTTCGCGCCGCGGGTGGGGTTCGCCTGGCGCGCAACGCAGAAGATGGTGGTGCGGTCGGGATATGGAATCACCTACAACCCGATGCCGCTGGCCCGTCCGCTGCGCGGATTCTATCCCCTGGTGCTGGCGTTCGACTTCGTGTCGCCGAACACGTTCACGCCGTTCCGGCCGATCGAACAGGGCATCCCGCCGGTGGCTGGACCCGACCTGAACCGCCCGCAACTGGAGCTTCCCGCGACGGCGGCAATGCGGTGGATCGACGGCAAGGAGTTGAACCGCGGCTACGTGCAGTCGTGGAACTTCATCATCGAGCGCGAGTTGCCGGGTTCGTTTCTGGGCAGCGTGGGCTACGTGGGCACGGCGACAGTCCGGCAGTTCAGCGACTGGGAGATCAACGCCGCCGGACCGGGTGGCGGCCAGGCGGGGCGTCCGTTCTTTGCCGCGTTCCGCCGTACCGGCGACACCTGGGCGTGGAATGGCCGCAACAGCACCAGCTACCACAGCCTGCAGACCACGATCAACCGGCGGGTCGCCAGCGGGCTGACGGTCAAGGGCGCCTACACCTACTCCAAGGCGATCAACATGGTCGACAACGACGGTTGGACCAGCGCCCTCACATTCAACTGGGCGCCGGCCTACAACCGGAACCGCGCGCAGGCTGGCTACGACATGACCCACAACCTGCACATGGGCTGGCTCTACGAGCTTCCCTTCGGCAAGTCGAAGAGGTACGCCTCCGATGGCATGGCGGCGAAAGTCCTCGGCGGCTGGGCCGTGAACGGAGTCGCCGGCTTCTATTCCGGCACACCTTTCACCGTCACCGCGGCCGGAACCTCACTCAACGCGCCCGGCAACACGCAGACCGCGGACCAGGTGAAACCGGTGGTCGAAAAGATCGGTGGCGTGGGCCCGGGACAAAGTTTCTATGACCGGACTGCTTTCGCCCCGGTTGCCGATGTCCGGTTTGGCTCCACCGGCAGGAACATCCTGCGCGGACCCGGCCGCGTGAACTTCGACTTCAGCCTCGCGCGCCGCTTCCAAGTGAGCGAGCGCATCGACCTCCGGTTCACCGGCGAGGCCTATAACGCGTTCAACACGCCGCACTTCAGCAATCCCGGCAACAGCGTCAACGCCGCGACCTTCATGCAGGTCACCGGCGCGGACCAGGATCAGCGCCAGTTCCGGTTCAGCCTGAGACTGGGGTGGTAGCGGGCCGCGAGCCGCTTTGAAAGGCGCGGATGGCGGGGACATCCAACACCCGCCATCCCGGCGCTGGACTCTCGACCGCCCACACCAGCGCGCGGACCATTTCCTCGCGCCGCACCAGCCCCAGCCGCGCTGCGCCTTCACGCGTAAACGGCAGCATCGCGCCCAAGGCGTAAAACGGGATCAGCGCGTAGGGCCACCAGTGGCCGGGCCCGAGCACGTACCAGGGGCGCAGGACGGTCGCGCGCAAACCCGAGGTCCGCAGCAGGTTCTCGCAGCCGGTCCGCACAGCGATGTAGCTTTTCATGACCGGCGCCGGATGCGCCACCGATACGTAGACGAAGTGCGGGACTCCCTGTGCTTTGGCGGCGGCGATGGAGGCGTAGGCCGAGGCCCGGTCAACACGGTGGAACTCTGGGCCCTTCCACGGCGCGGGCTTGGGCGTTCCCGCGAGTTGGACGAGGGTATCGGCGCCCTTGACGTGGCGCGTAAACGTTTCCGCATTCAACGCATCGCCCAGGACCGGCGTGGCTCCGGCGGGCAGGCGCTTTTCCGACCCGGGACGGACCAGCGCCTTCACCTGATGGCCCCGGGTGGTAAGCTGTTCAATCAGAGGGCGGCCGAGGTATCCGGTTCCTCCGGTCACGAATACGGTCATGCTGGACAATACGGAGCCCTTCCGCTGCCGGATTCTGGCAGAGTTGCGGTTTGACACAGGGTGTCCAGACCGGCTACCCTACGTATTTGTAGTTCCTCCCTCGGAGTTCGTCTGTATGAAAACCCACATTCCATCGGCTGAGGAGAACGTGCGTTCGTGGCACGTCATCAACGCTGATGGAGCCGTTTTGGGCCGGCTCGCATCGAAGGCCGCCCGCATTTTGATGGGCAAGCACAAGCCCACCTACACCCCTTTCCTCGACACCGGAGATCACGTGATCGTGGTCAACGCGGACAAGGTCCGCTTAACGGGCGCCAAGGAAAGCGACAAGGTTTATCACCGCCACTCGGGCTATCCGGGTGGACTCAAGGAAACCACGGCTGGCAAGCTCCGTGCGGTCCGTCCGGTCCGCGTGGTTGAGCTGGCCATCTCCGGCATGCTGCCGAAAACCAAGCTGGGCAAGCAAATGTACCGGAAGTTGAAGGTCTACGCGGGACCGAAGCACCCGCACGCGGCCCAGAAACCAGCCGAGATGACGGTTGGTCAGTAAGGAGTTTGAGGCAACGTGGCAGTTTTGACGCAACACCTGGGCACCGGCCGCCGCAAGACTGCGGTGGCTCGTGTGTTCCTCCGGCCCGGCAAGGGCGAAATTTCGATTAACAAGCGTCCGCTCGATGAGTACTTCACGAACGAGACGTCGCGCGCCATGGTCAAGCAGCCGCTGGCGGCGGCGGAGATGTCGGACAAGTTTGACGTTCTGATCCTCACCGATGGCGGAGGAATGACGGGCCAGGCGGGCGCGATCCGTCTGGGAATCGCGCGCGCGCTGGTGCGGTTCAACCAGGAGCTTCGCGGGAAATTGAAATCGCTCGGATTGCTCACCCGCGATCCTCGCGCGCACGAACGGAAGAAGTACGGCCAGAAGGGCGCGCGCAAGCGGTTCCAGTTCTCCAAGCGCTAATGAGTTTTGCTGTTTTGTTTGTTTACGAGGGGCGCCGGTCACACGGCGCCCTCGTTGTGTGTGGACCAGCCTTGCAGTCCGTTTGGCGCGCAAATCCCGCTTGAGACGCGTGTCCCGGAGTGTGAGCTTTAACATCGCGGAATCCGCGAAGGAGTTACTTTGCCGTCTATTTCAATGAAGGAATTGCTCGAAGCCGGCGTTCACTTCGGGCACCAGACCAAGCGCTGGAATCCGAAGATGAAGGAATACATCTTCGGCGAACGGAACGGGATCTACATCATCGATCTCCAGAAGACGCTCAAGCTTTTCAAGGATGCCATGCGGTTCGTCGCCGAACAGGCCTCGCAGGGCAAGACCATCCTGTTTGTTGGCACCAAGCGCCAGGCGCAGGAGGCCATCAAGGAAGAGGCGGAGAAGTGCAAGATGTTCTACGTCAACCAGCGCTGGCTGGGTGGACTTCTGACCAACTACACCACCGTCCAAAGGTCGATCAAGCGGCTCAAGGAGCTTGACGCGATGGCCACTACGGAAGGCGGCTGGGGCGGACGCGCCAAGAAGGAAATCGGCCGGCTCGAGCGCGAACGGAAGCACCTGAACAGCAATCTTTCCGGGATCCGCGACATGGGCGACCGTCCCGACGTGCTCTTTGTAGTCGACTCGAGCAAGGAAGCCATCGCGGTGCAGGAAGCGCGCAAGCTGAATATCCCGGTTGTCGCGGTGGTGGACACCAACTGCGACCCGGACATGGTCGACCACGTGATTCCGGGCAATGACGACGCGCTTCGCGCCATCCGCCTGTTCACGAGCAAGATCTCGGAAGCCGTTACCGAGGGCCGGGCTCTGGCCACCGAGCACGACTTCACCGCCGACCGGATCGTGACCGAGGAAGCCGTGGGAGACGAGTCGTCCGGTGAGTTCAGCCACTACTTCGAACCTCAGTACTCCGAGAAGCTGATGTCGGAGAGCCTGACCGAGGAAGATCTGTCGGCGCTCCAGATCCCCAAGAAAGTCCAGATTGAAGCGCTGAACGACTAGGCGCCCGTCACAAGTCCAGAACCACCGAAAGACGCTACTACAACTATGGCCGAGATTACCGCAGCTCTCGTGAAGCAGCTCCGCGACAAGACCGGAGCAGGCATGATGGATTGCAAGAAAGCGCTTGAGGAGGCCAAGGGCGACTTGGCCGAAGCCGAAGTCGTACTGCGCAAGAAGGGCATCGCCGCCGCCGCCAAGCGCCAGACACGCGCGGCCCGGCAGGGCGCCATCGGATCCTACATCCACCCCGGCAGCCAACTCGGTGTGCTGGTGGAGGTCAATTGCGAGACCGACTTCGTCGCGCGTACAGACGGGTTTGCCGAGCTAGTCAAGGATATTGCCATGCAGATCGCCGCAGCGGACCCCAAGTTCCTGCGCCGCGAAGAGGTCCCTGCCGAGGTGCTGGACAAGGAAAAGGAGATCGCGCGCGACCGGGCCCGTGCGGAAGGCAAACCGGATAAGGTTCTCGATAAGATCGTCGAAGGCCGTCTGGCGAAGTTCTACGAGGAAGTCTGCCTGATGGACCAGCCGTTCATCAAGGACAACACGTTGACCATCGAGCAGCTCATCAAGACGATGATCACCAAGATGCAGGAGAACATCAGCGTCGCGCGCTTTGTGCGGTTCAAGGTCGGTGAGACCGCGGCAGCGCAGGCCGCGGAAGAGCCCCAGGCGTAACATGGCGCGGTGCAGCCGGATCCTGTTGAAGCTCTCCGGTGAAGTACTCGCCGGCCAGAACACTTCGGGAATTGACCCCGCCAAGCTTGCGAGCCTCGCGGCTGAGATCGCGGCGGTGGGGAAGTCCGGAGTGCAATTGGGAATGGTCGTGGGCGGCGGGAATTTCTTTCGCGGAGTCGCGGCGGTTGCCCGCAACATGGGCCGTGTCGCCGCGGATTCGATGGGGATGTTGGCCACGGTCATGAACGCCCTCGCCCTGGCCGATGCGCTTGAGTTGGCGGGACTGCCGGCGCGCGTGCTGTCAGCCATCGAGATGAACCGGGTGTGTGAGTATTTCACTGCCCAGCGGGCGATCGAGCATCTTGAGTCCGGCCGCGCGGTGCTGTTGGCGGCGGGAACCGGCAATCCCTATTTCTCGACCGACACCGGCGCGGTTCTGCGCGCACTCGAGATCCGCGCGGACGTGATGGCCAAGGCGACGCGGGTCGACGGCGTCTATGACAAGGATCCGTTGAAGCATCCGGACGCGGTGAAGTTCAGCCAGATCAGCTTCCAGGAAGTACTCGAGCGGCGCCTCGGGGTGATGGACGCCACGGCTGCCGCCCTGTGCCGGGACAACAAAATGCCCGCGGTGGTCTTCAACATGCACGTCGAGGGAAATATAATGCGTATGGCGATGGGTGAGCCCATCGGCACAGTGATTTCCTAAAAATCCTCTCCTTCTGGAGCACACGATGACGGTCAAGGATATCGAAAACCAAGCCAAACAGCGGATGGAAAAAGTCATGGGCGACATGAAGCACGCCATGTCGGGCATCCGCACCGGTCGCGCCAACATCGCGATCCTCGATGCAATCCGGGTGGACTACTATGGGACGCCCACGCCGCTGAATCAAGTGGCGAACCTGCATGTCCCCGAGCCGGCGATGATCACCGCCCAGCCGTGGGACGCTTCCATGATCGGTCCGATCGAGAAAGCGATCCGGTCGTCGGATCTGGGACTGAATCCCCAGAACGACGGCAAGATCATCCGCATCCCGATCCCGCCGCTGACACAGGAGCGGCGCAAGGATCTGGTCAAGCATCTGCAGCACGTGGCGGAAGAACACCGGGTCGCACTGCGGAATATCCGCCGTGATGCCAACGAGGCAGTCAAGAAGCTGCTCAAGGACAAGGCGATCAGCGAGGACGACGACCGGCGCGCCCACACCGAGATCCAGCAGATGACCGACGGGACGATCAAAAAGCTGGACGAAGCGGCCAAGGTGAAAGAGAAAGAGATCCTGGAGATTAAATAAATCCAGGGCGGTTGATCCGGACCCTTCCACAAGTTTTCGGTTAGATAGTACGATTGGTACCAATGGACGACCGTTGGAACCGGCTGCAGGAGGTGTTCGCGCGCGCGGTTGAACTCTCCGGCCCCAACCGGACCGCCTACCTCGACCAAGCCTGTGGAGCCGACCTCGATCTCCGGTCCGAGGTCGAGGATCTGCTCCGGTCTGACGGTGAGCCTGCGGCGCCTCGGGGCCGGATGGTGGGCGCCTACCGCATCCTTGCCGAGATCGGCCGCGGCGGCATGGGCGCGGTCTACCTGGCGAGCGGGCCGACGCTCAGTTCCACAAGCGGGTCGCGATCAAAATGGCCCGGTACGCCGGAGAAGACGCGTTCGTGCTCGAACGCTTCCGCCACGAGCGCCAAATCCTGGCCGCCCTCGAACATCCCAATATCGCGCGCCTGCTGGACGGCGGCGAGACCGCCGAGGGGATGCCCTTCCTCGTCATGGAGTATGTTGAGGGCGTACCCCTCATGAAGTTCGCCGTGGAGCGGCAACTCAGCATCCGCGGCCGGATGGAGCTCTTTCTGAAGGCCGCCGCCGCGGTGCAACACGCGCACCGGCTTCTGGTGATCCACCGCGACCTGAAACCGTCCAACATCCTCGTCACCGAATCCGGCGAGCCCAAGCTGCTGGACTTCGGCATCGCCAAGCTGGCCGAGCCCGGACTCGTGCACGGCGCCATCATGCACACCTCAACCGGAATGGGGCTGCTTACACCCGACTACGCAAGTCCGGAGCAGGTCCGCGGACTGCCGGTATCCACGTCCAGCGATGTCTATTCCCTCGGAGCGATTCTCTTTGAACTCCTCACGGATCAGCGCGCGCACAAGATCAAGGACTACACCGCGATCGAAATCGACCGGGTGGTGTGCGAGACCGGGACGGCGCGCCCGAGCACGATCAACACCAGCCTCGACACTGAGCTCGACCTCATCGTGCAGACAGCGATGCAGAAGGAGCCCGCGCGCCGTTACTCCTCAGTGGACCACCTGGCTGACGACATCCGCCGGTATCTCGACGGTCTCCCGATCCTTGCCCGCGCTGACTCCACCATCTACCGCATGCGGAAGTTCGTCCGGCGGCACCGCCTGGGAGTCGGAGCGGCGGCCATGCTCGCGCTCAGCCTGGCAGGCGGGATCGCGGCCACCGCATGGCAGGTCCGGCAGTTGGCCAACCGCTTCCTGTTTGACTTTGACTTGACTTCCGATCCCCCGCCGGACTCGAACACTGGCTCGGTCAGGCTCGCACGGCGTAGCTCCCTACTTCTTCGCCATCATCTCCCGGAGCAGGACCGCCAGCATCCCATCCGCCGCCGATCCACCACCTTCTTTTCCGCCGGACACCAGGACATCAGGCGTCAAACGGATCCCCTTGTCGGCCAGTACCGTGAAGATCTGCAGCATTCCGTAGTGGTCGCCCATGGCCTTGACACCCGCGTCATAGGCATCTGCCTTCGCACGGCCAATCGCTTCGATCGCTTCCGCTTCCCGCCGGCCCTTCATCGCGATGACGTCGGCGTCCGCCTCACCCACACGGCGCGCCGCCGCCGCGTGGCCCTCCGCGCGCTTGGCCGCCGCGTCGGATTCACCCGATGCCGTCTTCACCACCGCGTTGGCTTTCATCTCCGCGATCCGGACATCCTGCTCGGACCCGACGATCTCACGCTGTTTGTCGGCCAGCGCTTTCTGCTTTTCGAGCTCCTGGCGCGTGACCTCGGTGGACTCCTCAACGCGGAACGTCTTCTGCCGCTCCTCGGCCAGTTTCCGGTCGGTGAGGGTCTTCATCAATTCCTGCGGAGGCGTGATATCGCCGATCAGGGTGTCAACGCTTTGCACGTCGTACTCCATGATCGCCTTGCTGATGTGCGCCCGTGCCTCCCCCTGCCGCTGCATGCGGTTGGCCAGGAAATCGAGCACTGTGTAGGACTGCGCGCTGTTGCGGAAGTAGTTGCCCACGATCGGCTCGAGCACCTGGTTCACCAGGTTGCGCACCGCGCCGTCGCCCAGTTGAGCACGATGTTCGTGGTCGGCACCAATTCCACCTTCATCACCTTCGGATTCAAGGGGTGCTTTCCGGGGTACAGCGGCTCCTTCCAAACACCCTTGCCACCCTTCTCGACGATGTTGCCATGGGTGAACTTCTCGCCCGACACGTCATGCGACTTCTCCTCGTCGCCGACAAAGCTCACCACGACTCCCACGTGGCCGATCGGTACCTCGGTCAGGTCGTATTCCTCGACCTCGGCGAACCACGGGTTGATGTTCCAGCTTCCAGCGAGGATGATCTGCTCCTGCAGGCCGCGGCATCCGCCGTTGCGGACAAATGCTTCCGGATCCTGGTAGTTCGCGTGTCCCGACACGGGCGGCGCAGCCATTTGGCCCTTGGGCATGGGGGCGCCGTCGAGTACCGTTACGACACCGACTTTGTTCGACTCGATGCGGCGGATCGGGATGTCCGTAGTCACCTCAAACAGCGCCGTGTTGATGCGATACAGGCCCGCCGTGAGGATCCCCGACTGCCGGCCCTTTTGGCCGCCGTTGGCCAGGAAGGCCCGGGCGTCCTGGAAGTTACTGCATTCGGCTCCAGCGGCCAGGATCCGGGTGACCGGGATCGGTGCGCCGTCACGCGCTGTCACCAGTCCGATAAATCCGGGCGGGACTATCGTGACCGGGACCTTGTCGATGCGGTACATCCACGGCCACTTGAACAGGTGCAGACCGGGCGCCAGCGTGTCGGCCTGGAATCCAGGCTCGTGGTTCAGGGCGACCACGCGGTCTTGCGGCAGTTTTCTCCCATCAAGGGCGATTTTCTTGACTACGATTCCAACCTGGTTCTCGCGAATCGTCACGATCCCCAGCAGTTTGGCGATGATGGCGATCACGACGATCACCGAGGCAATCACCATCAATGCGGTGTACAGCACGGACATGTTGTGTTTCTCCTTGGAGACGGGCAAATAGGAACCGGCAAAGGTCAGCGGGCTGACGGCTTGGCCCTATTTTGGTGTGGAAAGCGAGGTCCAGGGGCTATTGCCGGACATCCGGCCGATGCTGGCGTTCATCATGGGCCTCTGATGCAGAATTATACGGGAGCTGTAGCCAAAGTCCAGCGAAATCGGAAGACACTTCTGCAACACGATGAAGCGAAAGCAAATATCGTGCTTACACGATTCCCTTCGCCAGGTACAAATCCGAGCTGTCTGTCCGGTAGGACATCGCAAAGTGCGTGCCATCCGCCGACACGAACGGTTGGCCCCAGAACACGGCTCCCTCCGAAGGGGGCTTTCTTTGAAGCACCAAGGTCCGTTGCCCGCTGGCTAAATCCAGACGAACCACCTCCATCGACTGCTGCCAGAACCTGGACTGTGACAACAGCACGGACTGCCCGTCGCCGCGCCAGCGCACGACCACCTCACCCGGCTTCAATTCCCCTACCTGCCGCGGCGGCCCTCCGTCGAGAGGCCACAAAGCGAGCTTCCCCGCCTGTACTCCCAGTGCCGCCTTGCCGTCGGGGCGGAGCCGGTCCGCTACCGTTCCTTCCGGAGTCAGAGCGTTTTGCGGTCCGCCGTTGAGCGGGACGAGCCAGGTCCGCGCCGGTTTCGTCCCCTCGGATCCGGAAACCAGCAGGCGGGCGCCGTCCGGCATCATGTGCGCCGAATCCACCTGGATCCCGCGGGTTTCGACAATCTGTTCCGTGCCGGTGCCGACCGGCAGAATCGTGAGGCGGTTCGTCCCCGACTGATGGCGGACGCACACCACCCAACGCCCATCGTCGGACAGCGATGCCCGGAACCCAGTGCCGATCCGGATCGCGGCGGAGCCATCCGTCTTGCGGACATAGAGCGCCGGATTCCGGCTCTCGCCGTCGGAAAGCTCAGAAAACAAGAGAAGCTTCCCGTCGTCCGACAGGCCGTAGGCTCTTGATCCGTCCAGCCAGCTCATCTCGCGATCACCCTGGCCGGAAGGGCTTCCGAAAATGATGCCAAGCCGGCTATTGATCGGGCCGAGCAGCAGCCCTCCGTCGGATCCTGCGTCGTAGATTTGCAGCCAGCCGGGCCAGCGATATACCACGCGCTCAGTGCCATTCAGCCTGATTCCCGAAAGCACGGGGGAGCCGCCGGGCCGCGCGCCGCCCATCCAGATCTCGGTCCCATCGGGGCTCCATTCCATTCCTCCCAGCATGCGCCAGCCCTCGGAGACCACGCGGCGTCCCGCGTTGCGGCTGACGTCATACACGGCGACACTGTAGTCGCCCAGATAACGCTCGGTTTCCACAACGGCCACCTTGGTCCCATCGGGCGAAACGCGCGGATTCAAGGCCGCGCGATACATGGACGCCCGTGCACGCCCAGCCGGATACTCGAGTTGGTGGCTGCCCCCTACCCGGCGGACCACGGCAATCGAGTCTCCTGTTGGGCTCCAGCCGGCGCCGGCCACCTCCTCGTAAATTGGCCGCGGAGCGCCGCCCGCGATCGGAACTCTCGAGAGCGTCCAGGCACCGGACACCCCAGTGAGAATCAGCATCTCTCCGCCCGGTGACACGCTGGCGATCTCGGCTGGGGGCAGGTCCAGCGGCCGGGCCTCCCGGACGCCCGGTTGTGCCACGAACAGGCGCGCGGGCTGGCCATCCCAAGCCCCGCTGTAGATCACCGATCCGCCCGGCCCGAACTGCGCGTTCATCACATCGCCGCGCCTGAAGGTCAACCGGCTCAGTGCCGGCGACGGCGGCCGGATCCACCGCGGACCCAGGATCATCCCGCCCGCCAGTCTGGCGGCGGCGCCACCGATTGCGGCCAGCCCGGTCCGCCGGCTCCAGCCTGCCGTCGCGCGTTTCCCGCGGCTGCGGATGCGGGAAAGCTCCGTTTGAACATCGAGAATCGATTGGTATCGCGCCGCTGGATCCTTGCGCAGGCAGCGTTGAATCAGGTCAAACAGAGCGGGGTCCGTCTCGAGCGGGGCAGGCTCTTTCAGCAGGACTGCCGATAGGGTCGCGATACGGCTTTCACCGGGGAACGCCCGCCGTCCGCTGATCATCTCGTAGAGCACGGCGCCGAACGAGAAGATATCCGAGCGCGCGTCCACGGGTTTCCCCTCCGCCTGCTCCGGAGACATATACGAGACGGTGCCGACGATGGTCCCGTCGATCGTCAGGGCGGTACGGACACTCACCGTCTCCGCGGTGGCCTCCGCGGTGTCCAGCATCACCTTGGCCAACCCAAAGTCCAGCACCTTCACGTGTCCCGCCGGGGACACCATAATGTTGGCCGGCTTGAGATCGCGATGAACCACGCCCGCGCGGTGAGCCGCGTCCAGAGCACTTGCGACCTGCAATCCGTAGTCGAGCGCCTGCTGGTGGGTGAGTCCGCGCTGGATCAGCCGGTCGAGCGTCTCTCCTTCCACGCGCTCCATTGCGATGTATTGAGTCTGCTGGCCGTTCCACTCGAACGTACCCGAGTCGTGAATCTTAACGATGTTCGGATGATTGAGCGCGGCCGCGGTCTTCGCCTCGGCAAGGAATCGCTTCCGGCGTTCGGGGTCGGCCGCGGATGCAATGCTGAGAACCTTGAGTGCCGCGGGCTGGTTGGTCTCGGAGTCCACGGCTGAGTACACGACACCCATCCCCCCAGATCCGATCTGAGATTCGACCTTGAACCGGCCTATGGTCGCGCCGATCATGCCGCACTCCGTTGCGGCTATGGTAGCAGAAAAGTCCCCTTGGTTCCATTACATAGGACGGGTCGCGTTTACGGAATTACTCCGATATACTTCGAAAGTGCACCCCAACTTGCGCTTCGCCGATGGTCCAATGAGGGGAGCGGCCACCCCCATCGCTGCGCCGGTCTCGATTGGACGAGATGCATCCAATGTCCTGGCTCTCGGTGACTCCGGATTGTCCCGCAATCATTGCCTGATTGAGCCAGCAGGCGACGGCGTCTACATCCGTGACCTCGACAGCCGCAACGGCACTTTCGTCAACGGAGAGCGGATCCAGCTCCGCAGGCTCCAGCCGGGCGACCGGATCAAAATCGGCAACTTGAACGCGGTTTTTGAGACGGAACCACCGGTCTCAACATCGGCGACCATGGTGCTCCACTCCAAGGATGCGATGTACCTGCGCTCCGACCCGGTAATCCCGGCCACCGAGCGGTCCGTGCGCGACCTCCGGGTGCTGCTCGACTACTGCCGGGCCATCGCTGGGATCCGGTCGGAAGAGGCGCTCTACGACAGCCTGATCAGCGTCGTGTTTTCGGCTGTGCCCGCCGATCGCGCGGCGATCGTGCTCACCAGCGGGAACGCGGGCGACGTAACCGTTCTGGGAAGACACCGCAACGGATCCACCGACGAATCGCCCGTGTCCCGAACGGTGCTGGTGGACGTGATGGCCAGCCGTGCCGCCGTGCTCTCCAATGATGTTCAGGACGATGAAAGCCTCGCCAGTTCGGCGAGCCTGGTGATGCGGGTAGTCTCCTCGGTCGCTGCCGTGCCAGTGGAGTTGCACGGGGAATTGACGGCGGTGCTCTACGCCGAGAGCAGCCAGGCGGACCGCAAGTTCGAGCCGGCGGATCTGGAGCTGCTGACGGCGTTAGGGAGTGTCATATCCGTCGCGGTCGGCTCGGCACGGCAGTGGGAGTCGATCCAGGGCGAGAACCAGCGGCTCCGCGAGGAGTCCGACGCCCGGTACGGTATGGTCGGCGCGAGCCCACAGGTCCGGCAGGTGCTCGACTTCGTGGAGCGTGTGGCGCCGATGGAATCGAATGTCCTGATCTGGGGCGAGAGTGGGACGGGCAAGGAACTCGTGGCGCGGGCCATCCATAAGAACAGTCCGCGGGCGTTGGGCCAGTTCATCGCGATCAACTGCGCCGCGCTCACTGAAACCTTGCTCGAGTCTGAGATGTTCGGCCACGAGAAGGGCTCCTTCACCGGCGCGGTGGCGCAGAAGAAAGGCAAGATCGAGCTGGCCGAAGGCGGCACGTTGTTCCTCGACGAGATCGGCGAGATGAATCCCATCCTTCAAGCCAAGCTCCTGCGAGTGCTTCAGGAGAAGGAGTTTGAGCGCGTGGGTGGAACCAAAACGCTGAAGGCCGATGTCCGCGTGATTGCCGCCACCAACCGCGACCTCAAAGAGATGAGCCGCACTGGCTCGTTCCGGCAGGATCTGTACTACCGCCTGAACGTGATCTCCGTCCGGACTCCTGCTTTGCGCGACCGGCGCGAGGACATCCCGCTGCTCGCCGCGCACTTCATTCAGCGCTTCTCCGATCAGACCAAGCGCCGCGTGACCGGACTCGCGCCGCCCGCCAAAGCCTGCCTCCTCAAATACGACTGGCCGGGGAACATCCGCGAACTCCAGAATGCGATCGAGCGCGCCGTGGTGATGGGGAGCACGGACTTCATCCAGGTACAAGACCTTCCGGATTCGGTCTGGGAGTCCGCACCCGCCGGTGGATCCTCGAGCGGGGCGTTGCACGAGCAACTGAATGAGGCCAAGCGCGAAATCTTGATCCGCGCCATCGCCGAGGCGGACAACAATTACACCGAGGCGGCGCGGCGGCTCGACATCCACCCGAACCACCTGTTCCGGCTGGTGAAGACGCTGGATCTCACGCCGAAGCGGAAACGCGCCCAGGCGTGAGAACTCCCGTAATGCTCGACATCAAGAACAAGTCCACCGGGGCGCAGACCGAACGACATGCGGCTCACCGATGTCCACGGGAACGTGGTGAGGGAGATCCTGGCCTGATCTATTTTCCGCCCGCTGCCTTGTGCAGCGCGCGGATGTAGCCCATGCTGTAGGACCAGCCCGCGTGCCGTCCGCCAGCCATCTCGGGCACGTGGTCGGCAATGAGGTTCCCGCGGAAATCCACTTCGACGAGCGTCTTCATCAGTTTCCACATGTCGGTGTAGCCGTTGTCGATGTAAGTCTCGACGAAGTAGGGGATCGGCGCGGTGACGTTGCGGAAATGGATCTTCCACAGCTTGCCCATCTTGGCGAACCCCCGCACCGCTTCGTAGACGTCCTTGCCGGTCTCCTTGCCACCCTCCATCCACGTGCCGCAGCACAGGCAGACACCGATGGCGGGCGAATTCGCGATCTCGAGCGCCTTCACGTAGCCATCATAGGTTCCAAAGATATGGCGCGGGATGCCGCCGAGCTCAGGCACTGGCGGATCGTCCGGGTGGATCCCGATGCGGACTCCGGCCTCTTCGGCCACCGGCGCGATCTGCTTGATGAAATAGGTGTAGTTGTCCCAGAGCTCCTGCTTGGAATACTTGCGGCCGTGCGTCAGCGGACCCTCGTACACCTTGCCGTTCCAGAATCCCTTGGCGGTCTTCAGGTTGAACGCTCGTGCGTCACCAGCGTCCCTTCCAACACATACATCCCATGCGCGCAGGGATGCACGTGCCGCTTGTTGATCACCCCCGCCGGATACCGCACCATCCGGACCTCCATTCCCGTGTCGGGGTCAGTGATCAGATTCTTCCGGTACAGGTTTTGCCCAGATGTTCGTTATAGCGCTCTTCCCAGGGCAGCGCCGCCGTGTCAATCGCGATCAATTCGTTCGCCATGGGTTCTCGTTACCAAACCCGGCAGGCGTTCTCACGCGCCATCGGTTGTCCCACCCGGCAGCCGAATGCCTCACGGAACTCCGGCATGTTCGACACGATCCCGTTCACGCGGAACTCGCCGGGTGAGTGCGGATCGGTGGCGACACGCATCCGCGCCGCCTCTTCGGTCGCGTTGCGGCACCAGATCTGCCCGTAGCCCAGGAAGAACCGCTGCTGCGGCGTGAAGCCGTCGATCTTCGGCGCATCCTTCCCAGCAAGGTGCATCATCAGCGCCATATAGGCCACGCGCACCCCGCCGGCGTCGGCGGTGTTCTCACCCAGAGTCAGCTTGCCGTTGAGCTTCATCCCCTTGGCGCCGTCGTAGTGCCCGAACTGGTCGACGAAACACTGGGCGCGGCGCTCGAACTCGCGCGCGTCGGCCTCGGTCCACCAGTCGATGAGGTTGCCCTGGGCGTCGAACTTGCGTCCCTTGTCGTCGAACCCGTGCGACATCTCGTGGCCGATCACCGCGCCGATCGCACCGAAGTTGACCGCGTCGTCGATCGTGGGATCGAAGAACGGCGGCTGGAGAATCCCTGCCGGGAAGTTGATCGAGTTGTGGTTGGGAATATAGTACGCGTTAACCGTTGGAGGCGTCATGAACCACCGGAGCTTGTCGACCGGCTGCCCGATCCGGTCCATGTCGCGCAGCTTGGCATCCACCGCGGCGCTCCGGGCATTCGCCAGGGCGTCCTCACGGCTGATCTTGACCCGGCTGTAGTCGCGCCACTTGTCAGGATGCCCGATCTTGTTGGTAATGGCGTTCAGTTTTTCGAGCGCGCGCTTCTTGGTCTCCGGAGTCATCCAGTCGAGCTCGCGGATGTCCTTCTCGAGGGCCTTGCCCAGCAGGCTGACCAGCACCGCCATCCGCTCTTTGCTCGAGGCCTGGAACTGGCGCTCGACGTACTTCATTCCCAGGGCTTCCCCAAGATCGCGATCCACACGCTCCGTGCAGCGCCGCCAACGCGGGGGCATCTGCTTGAGTCCGCGAAGCGCCGCGTCGAAGAAGGCGAAGTTCTCTTCCTCGATCTCCTTGGATAGCAGCGGCGCGGCGGCGGTGATCACCTGCCAGCGCAGATAAGTACGGATCGAGTCGAGGTCCTGCTTGGCAAGGAGCGATTCCATGCGGATCATGTATCCCGGCTGCGCCACATTGAGGAAAGCGAACGTGGGGGCGCCGGAAGCGCGGAAGTAGGCCGGCCAGTCGATCGAAGGGGCGAGCGACTTCAGCTCGGAAAGCGTCATCCGGTGGTCGCGGGCCTTGGGTTCGCGCGCCGCGACACGGGCAAGTGCTGCCTCTGCGAGCGACGTCTCGAATGCGAGCACGGCGGCGGCCTGGCGCTTGGCATCCATCGCCGGGGTCCCGGTGAGGACGAACATCCGCTCCACGTGCGCGGCGAACTTGGCGCGAATCTCGTCGTAGCGCGCGGTCCTCATCACGTAGAAGTCCCGGTCGGGGAGGCTCATTCCGTCCGGATTCAGCTCGGCGATCTGCATCCGCGAGTCGTGATAGTTGGGGGCGGATCCGAAATGGAAGAGTGCGCTGGTCCCGTCCCGGTGGAGGCTGGCCAGCAGCGGGGTGATCGCGGCGCGGCTGTCGAGCTTCGAAATCCGGTCGAGCAACGGCTTGAGCGGAGCGGCGCCGCGGCGGTTGGCTCCCGCTTCGTCCATGCACGCGGCGTAGGAATCGCCGATCTGGGCTTCGACGGGCGTCCGGTCAACCTTGCGGTCCGCCGCGCGCTCGAGAATGTCGCGCAGGATCTCCTTGTTGTTGCGATCGAGGATCTGGAACCGGCCCCAGGTGGACTGATCCGCGGGCACGGGGTTGCCTGAGAGCCAGGTTCCGCAGGCGAATTGGTAGAAATTCACGCACGGATCTGTTGCACGGTCCAGCAGGGCGGGGTCGAATCCGGGGACCTTGTCCGCCGGTTTTTGGGCGGCGAGGGGGACCGCCGTGGCCACCGCCAAGGCGATCTGGTGGAGAGAGGGCATGCGTTTATCGTAACGCGGTACGATGAAAGTTCCCCTTCCCGCAGTTTCCTTCATGAACAATTCAGCCAGCAACACCGCGGCTGCCCCCTGGCAGCCCGGATTCGGATTTTCATTCTCAGAGCTTTACACGCAGCCCGGCCTGGAGAGGCTTGACCGGGTTTTCCGTGAGCAACTGGATCCGGCGCTCCGCGAGCGCCTGGAATCGGCCCGGACAAGCGGGTCCACGCTGACCGCGAAGCAGAAGTCCGATCTGATCATCGCCCTGGCGCCGCATGCTGAGTCGTTCATCTCGCGGTTGTTCGCGATCGAAACGGAGCTCGCCGCCCATCGCGCGAGCCATACGTCGCTGGATGTCCTCTATGCGGTCAAACGCAAGTTTGTGCAGCGTGCGCAAGCCGCCAAGCTCACTCCGGCCGAGCTGTCCACGGTGGATGGTGGCGCGACGGCGGCGGAGCTGGCACGGCGGATGGGCGAGCCCCTGACCGAGGACTCCTACGCACGGAACGTTTCGCGATGGCTCGAATCGGAGGAGTCCCACCGCGAGGATCTTCGCGCCGCCGGACGCTACGCTGCCTGGGCGCTGAATACCAAGGAAGGCAAGGCGAAGCACCGCGAAGGGATCCTGTTCAAGCAGCCGCACAAGCTCGACCCGAACCACCTGGTGCCGGTCGAGAGCGTGATCGAAAGCGGCGTTGAGCAGTTCCGGCTCCCGCACGATCTGTGGCGGCAGCGCGAGGGATTCAAGCTCACCGATCCGGGCATGGACCTCCGCCACTCCCTTGACCAGGCTCACTACTGCATCAAGTGCCACAACCAGGGCAAGGATTCCTGCTCCACCGGACTCCGTGAGAAGACCGGCGAGTTCAAGAAATCCCCGTTCGGTGTGACGCTCGCCGGCTGTCCGCTTGAAGAGAAGATCTCCGAAATGCACACGGTGAAGGAGGAGGGCTACTCGATCGGGGCGCTCGCCATCATCACGATCGATAATCCGATGTGCGCGGGTACTGGACACCGGATCTGCAATGACTGCATGAAGTCGTGCATCTACCAGAAGCAGGAGCCGGTGGACATTCCGCAGGTGGAAACGCGGACGCTTAAGGATGTTTTGGATCTGCCGTGGGGATTCGAGATCTACTCGCTGCTCACGCGTTGGAATCCGCTGAATTTCTCGCGGCCGTATCCGCGGGCGGAATCGGGCTACAAGGTGCTGGTGGTGGGTCTGGGTCCGGCGGGATTTGCCCTGGCGCATCACCTGATGAACGATGGCCACGCGGTTACCGCCGTCGACGGACTCAAGATCGAGCCGCTCGACGCGGAGATCTCAGGCGCCGCGGCCAGTGGCAGCCGCCATCCGTTCCGGCCCATCCGCGACGTGAACGAGCTCTACGAGTCGCTCGACAACCGCGTGATGGCGGGTTTCGGCGGGGTGGCGGAGTACGGAATCACCGTCCGGTGGAACAAGAATTATCTGAAGCTGATGCGGCTGCTGCTTGAACGCCGCGCCCAGTTCCAGATGTTCGGTGGAACCCGGTTCGGCGGCGCGGTGACGATGGACAGCGCGTTCGATCTCGGCTTCGACCATGTCGCGCTTTGCATGGGCGCGGGCAAGCCGACCGTGGTCGACATGAAGAACAACCTGGCCCGCGGTGTCCGCCAGGCTTCGGATTTTCTGATGGCGCTGCAGTTGACCGGCGCGGCCAAGCACGATTCGATCGCGAACCTCCAGCTCCGGCTGCCGGTGGTGGTGATCGGCGGCGGACTCACGGCCATCGACACGGCGACCGAATCCATGGCGTACTACGTGGTGCAGGTCGAGAAGTTCCTCGACCGGTACGAAGCCCTGTGCGCGGAAAAAGGCGAATCCGCCGTTCGCGCCGCGTGGAACGCCGAGGAGCAGGGCATCGCTGGGGAGTTCCTGACGCACGCCCGTGCCATCCGCGCCGAGCGTGAGGCTGCGGCCGGAGAAGGGCGCCAGCCGGAGTTCATCCACCTGCTCGACGAGTGGGGCGGCGTGTCGATTGCGTACCGCCGGCGGCTGATCGATTCACCGAGCTATACGCTGAACCACGAGGAAGTGTTCAAGGCGCTGGAGGAAGGGGTCCATTTCGCGGAGAACCTGACGCCAGTGGAAGTTGTCGTGGACCAGTACGGACACGCCGCCGCGCTTCGCGTGAAGAAGGCCAGCGGCGAGATCGCGGATCTGCCCGCGCGCTCGATCCTGGTTGCGGCCGGCACCCAGCCCAACACCGTGCTGGCGCGCGAGGATGGCGCCATCGAACTGGATGGCAAGTACTTCAAGGCCGTCGATGCCGAGGGCATTCAGGCCAAGCCCGAGAAGCTCGCCAAGCCAACCGAGGCGCATGTGCTGATGTCGGTCCGCCCGGATGGCAAGGGCGCGAGCTTCTTCGGCGACCTGCATCCGTCGTTCTCCGGCAATGTGGTTAAGGCGATGGGCAGCGCCAAGCAGGGATATCCAGTGGTGAGCAGCCTGCTCGCCCGGCAGGCGCCGTCGGCGGTGACGCCCGTGGCGCTCCAGGAGCGGATGAACCGCGAGTTGCGCGCGACCGTCGAGGATGTGGTCCGGCTCACGCCGACCATCGTCGAGGTGATCGTGAAGGCTCCGGCAGCGGCACGCGCGTTCCAGCCGGGGCAGTTCTACCGGCTTCAGAACTTCGAGACGCTCGCGCCGCGCACGCCCGACACGCTGTTGGCGATGGAAGGATTGGCGCTGACCGGCGCGTCCGTGGATCGGGAGAATGGGCTGTTGTCGACGATCGTGCTCGAAATGGGCGGATCGTCAGACTTGTGCCGCCTGCTCAAGCGCGGGGACCCGGTGGTGCTGATGGGTCCGACCGGGACTCCGACTGAGACGCCCCCGCAAGAGACCGCGCTGCTGGTGGGAGGCGGGCTCGGAAACGCGGTCCTGTTCTCGATCGGGCAGGCGTTGCGGGCCAACGGGTCGCGGGTGGTCTATTTAGCCGGATACAAGAAGGTCCAAGACCGGTACAAGGTGGAAGAAATCGAGCGGGCGGCTGACGTGGTCGTCTGGTGTTGCGATGAAGAGCCTGGATTCACGCCCACCCGGCCGCAGGACCGCACGGTGGTGAGCAACATCGTCGAGGCCATGGTCCGGTATGGACGCGGGGATTTGGGTCCCGCCGCGATCCCGTTGAATACGGTCGATCGAATCATCGCGATCGGATCCGATGGCATGATGGCAGCCGTCGCCCGCGCGCGGCACGACAAGCTGGCGCCGTATCTCAAGCGCGAGCACGTGGGGATCGGCAGCATCAACTCGCCCATGCAGTGCATGATGAAGGAGATCTGCGCGCAGTGCCTGCAGCGGCACCGGGATCCGGAGACCGGCAAGGAAACGGTCGTGTTCTCCTGCTTCAACCAGGATCAAAATCTCGACCGGGTGGACTTCGCTTCGCTGCGCGAGCGGCTGACGCAGAACTCAGTTCAGGAGAAGCTCACCAAGCAGTGGATCGCCCGCTGCATGACTGAACTCGGGGCCTAGCTCCAATACTGTTCACTTAACGTTTCTTGATCCGCAATACGATCTTGACGCGGCGGGTCTGGCATCGTCCGCGTGGCCTCAGGTTGTAGTTGCTCATCTTCCGTTTGACTCCAC
>VFZX01000107.1 GCA_016871015.1 Acidobacteriota bacterium
GAGCCCACGGCGAATGTAGTGTAGACTCGGCCACTGCCTAGACTGATTCTAAAGGGCTTGCCGCCTTCTTACCCCTTCAGGTGACGAACTTGGGCTAACAGACTTCGTCATGTGCACCTCCGAGAGATTCCGCCCATTAATGGTAGAAACCCGGTGCGAATTTCACCCCGGCGCAAATTTAATTTGCGGGTGTGGAGTTCTCCACTATAGGAGGATGGGCCGGACTAGCTCGCCATGTACGTCCGTGAGACGGAAGTCTCTTCCCTGGTACCGGTAAGTCAGCCGTGTGTGATCGATCCCCAGGCAATGCAGCATTGTCGCGTTGAGATCATGCACATCCACCGGATTTTCGACGATATTGTATGAATACTCGTCGGTCGCCCCGTGTACAACACCGCCTCGGATCCCTCCCCCCGCAAGCCACACCGAATAGCAGCGGGGATGATGATCGCGTCCGTAAGTCTGCGGTGTCAGAGTCCCCTGGCAGTACACGGTACGGCCGAACTCCCCGCCCCACATCACCAGCGTGTCGTCGAGCATTCCGCGTTGCTTGAGGTCGAGCAGCAGCGCCGCCGACGGCTGATCCGTGTCCAGGCACTGAGGCGGAAGCTGCCTGGGAACGGACTCGTGATGGTCCCAGCCCATGTGATAAAGCTGGATGAACCGCACCCCACGCTCGGCCAGGCGCCGCGCGAGGATACAGTTCGAGGCGTATGTGCCCGGCTTGCGGGAGTCCGGGCCGTACAGCCGGAACACGGCATCCGGCTCCTTGGAGAGGTCAGTCAGTTCCGGAACCGAGGCCTGCATGCGGTAGGCCATCTCATACTGGGCGATGCGGGTTTGGATCTCCGGGTCGGCGAAATCTTTCGCGTTGATCTCGTTGAGCTGCGCGATATCGTCGAGCATCGACCGGCGCATTCCGCGGTCCATTCCTTCGGGGTTCGAGAGGTAGAGCACCGGATCACCGCCCGAGCGGAACTTGACGCCCTGGTACTTTGACGGCAGGAACCCGCTCGCCCAAAGCCGGTCGTACAGCGGCTGGTCGACCCGCCGTCCGGTCCCGCGCGAGATCATCACCACAAAGGCGGGAAGGTCCCGGTTCTCGCTGCCGAGCCCATACGACACCCACGAGCCCATACACGGCCGTCCCGCGATCTGGCTTCCGGTTTGGATGAACGTGATCGCCGGATCATGATTGATCGCCTCGGTGTGCATCGACCGGATCAAGCTGATTTCGTCGGCCAAGCGTCCGGTATAGGGCAGCAGCTCGCTCAGTTCCATGCCGCTCTGGCCACGGCGATGGAACTTGAACTGTGAAGGAGCCACCGGAAACCGCGTCTGCTTGGATGTCATTCCAGTGAGGCGCTGTCCCTTGCGGATCGAATCCGGAAGGTCCTCGTCGAACCGCGCGGCCAGGGCCGGTTTGGGATCGAAAAGGTCCATTTGCGAAGGCGCGCCGGATTGGTGGAGATAGATAATCCGCTTGGCCCTGGGCGGACGGTGGTGAACCGCAGGCGCGGCGGACAGGCTCCCGAGCGCCGCCAGACCCACTGCGGAAGCGCCCTTGCCGAACAGTTGCCGGCGCGTCAGCATCAACTCGCGTTCGCGGAGCGGGTTCATTGCTTGGTCACCACTTCGTCGAGATTCAGAATCACGCTCGCCGCCGTCGCGTACGCCGCAAGCTCCGGTGCGGCGATCGTGCGGTCGCGCGCGGACTCGCCCGCCGCCAGAAATTTCTCCGCGGCCGCGGGCTCGCGCTGGTACTGCGTCAGCCGCCGCTCAAATCCAGCGGTGAGCAGGGCCAGCTCCCGCGCGGAAGGCGGCCTCGACGCGGCCAGCCGGAATCCATGCGCGATGCGTGGACCCGGCGCGCCGCCCCCCTCCCGGATCATCCGTTCGGCGAGCTTGCGCGCGGCTTCGATGTAGGTCTCGTCGTTCAACAGCGCGAGCGCCTGGAGCGGAGTGGACGACAGCGGACGCTTCACCACGCAGAACTCGCGTGTCGGCGCGTCGAACGTGGTCAATGAGGGAGGCGGCACGGTTCGCTTCCAGTAGGTGTACAGACTGCGCCGCCAAAGGTCGGGGCCGGCCGACCGCTGGTACAGCACGCGGTCGTCGATCACCGAGAGCTGCTCCCAGAGTCCCGCTGGCTGATAGGGCTTCACTGAAGGGCCGCCGATGCGCTCTGTCAACAGTCCCGACACGGCGAGCGCCTGGTCACGGATCATTTCCGCCGAAAGCCGGAATCGCGGACCTCGCGCGAGCAGCCGGTTGTCCGGGTCGCGCTGGAGCAGCGCCGGCGCGGCCTTGGACGACTGCCGGTAGACCGCGCTGAGCGCGATCAGCTTGTGCATCCGCTTCATGTCCCAACCCGCGCGGACAAACTCCGAGGCGAGCCAGTCGAGCAGTTCCGGGTGCGAAGGCGCGGAGCCCTGGGAGCCGAAGTCCTCGGCCGTGGCCACCAGTCCGGATCCGAAGAACGACTGCCACATCCGGTTCACCGCTACCCGCGCCGTCAGCGGATTCTCCGGATCCACCAGCCAGCGCGCGAATCCCAGACGGTTGCGTGGCGCGCCCTCCGGCAGCGGGGGAAGGAAGGCTGGAACAGCAGGCGCGATCTTGCCGCCCGGCTTGTCGTACTGGCCGCGGGCCAGAATGAAGGCGTCGCGCGGCGACTCCATTTCCTGCATGACCATCGTGGACGGGATGCGGTTCTCGGCCGCTGTGCGCTGGTCCTGTAGCAGGAGCAGTTTGGCTGCCTCCATCCGGTATTCGGTCTTGTGCGCGGCGTACTCGCGGAGTGAGAGCGGCTTCGAGGGCAGGGGCTCGGGGAACTCCGAACTCGTCACAGAGACGCGAAACCGCCCGATCAGCCGCCCGGCGCCCTGATGGCTCGAGATCCGCATGCTGAACTGCTGTCCGGGGGCGGTATCCAATGGCAGCCGCGGCTCGACCACAAGGTAGTGGGCTTGGGACTGTTGGGGATCCACCGCCCAGCCCAGCGGCAACTGCTGCCGTGGCCGGATCACGCGGTCAAGGATCGATTCGGGTGACGCGAAATCGGCGTTGGCCTTGTTCATCGCCACCTCGCGGCCATCGAGCTTGACCTCGAACTGGGTCAGCATGGAGCGGCCATCCGCGCCGCGGCCCGACCCGCCGCCGGGCAGACTGGCATCCGGCAGCAGTTCAATGCGAAACCCCGTGATTCCCTTTCCGGCAGCGCTGGCGGTAAGCGTGTAGACGTCGCGCTCCGGATGCGCCCCGGACGCCAGCACCGATCCGTCGGGAAGCGCGGTGAGCGTCACCCCGTTTTCCGAGCTGAGGGACACCGGCCGGAGCACAGTCCATTCCGGTGCGGTGCGATTGGCCTCCCAACTCTCGTGCCCAGCACCGGCGCTCTCCTCCACCTGCTTGAGCCTGGCCTGCTGAGTCTTAATCTTGGCGGCGAGTCCGGCGAGCTGCTCCTCGATTTCCGGCGCGGGCAGCTTCATCACTGGGCGGATGTTGCCACGGCCATCCCGGGGTCCACCGGTGCCAATCTCCGGAACGTTGTTGAAGATCGCGAACAGCCCGTAGAAATCGCGCATCGTGATGGGATCGAACTTGTGATCGTGACACCGCGCGCATCCCGCTGAGAGCCCGAGCCAGACGGTGCCGGTGGTGCTCACGCGGTCGATCACGTTCTCGACATGGAACTCCTCGGCGATACTGCCCGCTTCGGTATTCACCCGATGGTTGCGGTTGAACCCGGTGGCGGTCCGCTGGTCGAGGGTCGCGTTGGGAAGCAGGTCCCCCGCGATCTGCTCGATGGTGAACTGGTCGAACGGCAGGTTGCGGTTGAACACCTGGATCACCCAATCGCGCCAGGCCCACATCTGCTTTTCAGGATCCACCTGGTAGCCGTGCGTGTCGGCATAGCGCGCGGCGTCGAGCCAGCCAGTGGCCAGATGCTCGCCGTGGGACTGGGAAGCGAGCAGGCGGTCCACCACGGTTTCATGGGCCGAAGGCGATGTGTCGGCGAGGAAGGCGCTAACCTCGGGGAGCGTAGGCGGAAGTCCGGTAAGGTCGAACGACACGCGCCGGATCCACTGCTCGCGCGTGGCCTCGGGTGATGGCGTTAGTCCTTCGCGGCCGAGCCGGGCGAGCACGAACCGGTCGATTTCGTTGCGGGCCCATCCAGGATGCTTTACGGCGGGGACTTGCGGCCGGACGACAGGTTCAAACGCCCAGTGCGATTGCCACTTCGCGCCTTGCTCGATCCAAGTCCGGATCATCGCGATTTCCCGCGGTGCCAGCGTTTTTCCCGAGTGCTGGGGCGGCATGCGCAACGCCGGCTTCGGCGCGTTGATCCGTTGATAGAGCTTGCTCGATTCCGGCTTTCCGGGAACCAGGACAGCGCGTGCCGCGGACTCGACGTCGAGCCGCAGCTTCGCCATCCGGGTGGATTCATCCGGTCCGTGGCAGCGGAAGCACCGGTCGGAGAGGATGGGCCGGATGTCGCGGCTGAATTCGACCGCCGGGAGCAGCGCGGGCGAAAGAATTACGGCGAGATGGCGGGCGAAAACCAGCATCCGGACTCATTTTACCGGATCTCCGTCCAGACCACGGCCGTACGCCCCGCGGTGTCGGCCGTCGCCGCGCGAAGACGATAACTCCCTGGCCTGGGCAGCCGGAACTTCACTTGCAGCGTGGCCGGGTCGCCGGGCAGGAACTGGTAGTCCTCCTCGCCCGGACCGTACAGTTCCCACGCGACACGCGCGTTCCGGTAGACTCCGTCCCGCCCCGCACCCGTGGTGTAGAACACCGGTGCACTCGTCTCTTTGACCACGGCGGCCGCGGCGATGTCCAGACCGTTGCGCGACAACTGGACCGACAATCCTGGTGGCGCACCCGCCGGCCGTACGGGCACGCGTGCGGATGGCAGCGCCAGGACGCGCGCCCCCTCGCGAATCTCGACTTTTCCGTCATCACGAATGCGAACCGTCTCGCGATATCCAACGGGTTGAATTCCGGGAAGGTCCCACAGGGTGTCAAACTCGACGCCGAGCCGGATGCAGCGCTCGATCTCCGTGAAGAAGTTCCGCATCACGGTGCGGTAGGCCACGCCCCGGGAGTTACGCCGCTCGAGGTTCAACTCGCCGACACCCCACAGGTTGCCCTTGCCCATCTGGACGTGCCCGAGGTTGTAGCCAGCAGGCAGCAGAATCAGCACTTCGGCGGCGTCGCGCAGCTTCACCAGGTCCCGCGCGGGATGTTGCGCGGCGTGGCCGTGCAGGTGCCGCGAGAGAGCCAGGTACTCGGGATACGGCACCGCGGCGAGCTGGTAGTTGTCCCAGTAGTGGAACCGGGTCGCGCCCAGGTCGTATGCGTGGGTGAGCCAGAAGAAGGTATCGGACCGCTCCACCGCGCCATAGATGCTCACGCCCCATTGTTTGCCGGTGAGCCGTGCGGCGCCGCGCAGGAATCCGAACAGGATCGCGGTGAGTGCTTTCGGATTCGTTGGCGGGATCTGCACGCCGTAGGACATGTTGATCTCGGGCAGCGTCCGCCGGGTCCCAATCCGGCCGGGCGGCTCGAAGACGAACGCAGCGGGAGCGTCGGGGTCCTGCGACAACTGGTATGCCGCCGTGGCTGGCATTGTTTCCCACGTGAACAGGTTCCGCTGCCGGATCTTCACGCCACCTACATCGCTCTCCTTCCGTGCGGACAACGCGTGAGCGAAGTGTTCCCGGAAGGCGTCGAACGCGATCTTCGGGGTGATCGCCTTGCGGAACGCCGGATCCTTTTCCAGACGCGGGCGCAACACGTGGTCGCGCGTGCCGACCGCGGGTTCGTCGAGATACTGCGCGGGACCGAGATACTGGCTGCGGTAGAGGATCTCGGGGAACGGCTGTGACGCCACGCCCGCCGGACCCCAATAGAACATGCCGGCCTCGGCCGCGTGCGGAAGCTGGTCCGCATTCACCATCACCCAGTTGATTCCGGCGGCGGCCATCTCCCGGTACTCGTCCGCGGTGAGATGCTCCATCGGGTAGTCGGTGGTGTCGTAGCGGCGCGGGCCTTTCACGCGCCGGTTTGTGGCGGGGCCGATCAGCAGATCCGGATTCAGGAGTACGACGAATGGATCGTCAGGCCGCGGCGGTTCACCCTGGTGCGCGGACTCGCGTCGATACGATCGCCCCAACAGGTTCGCTCGCGCGGCTGGCTCCGGCATCAACTGCCGCCATTCTCCATGCAGTGGAAACACTGCCGCGCCCGTTCCTGCATGGCGAAACTCGCGCGGCCGCTCTCCGCCCTCCTGCAGGATATAGCGGCTGGTGCCCTGGGTCCAGACGCGGAACTCAGTGCCATCGGGCTTCAGCGCGCGTAAGTATTGCCATCCGCCGCCTGTTGCCAGGGTGAATCGCTCCACCGGCGCACCTGCCGGTTCGGCCCGGTAGTGCGACACCTCGGCGCGCAGCGCGGCGGCGGACACCGCGGCCAGCCACAGCGATCTATACACCGCGCGCGCGCCGGACCGCATCCTTCCATCCCGCATACAGCGTGTCCTGCTCGTTGCCTGAGATTCGCGGCTCGAACACGCGGCCCACCCGCCAGAACGACTCAAGCTCCGCCGCCGACTTCCAGACACCCGTGGCAAGTCCGGCCAGGTAGGCAGCGCCCAGCGCCGTGGTCTCGATGTCGGCGGGGCGAACGATCCTGCGCCCGAGGATGTCGGCCTGGAACTGCATCAGGAAGTTGTTCGCGGTAGCGCCGCCGTCGACACGCAATTCGGTGAGGCGCTCGCCCGAGTCGGCTTCCATCGCTTCCACGAGATCGCGCGTCTGATAGGCGATCGACTCCAGCGCCGCGCGGACAATGTGCGCCGGACTCGATCCGCGCGTGAGCCCGGTGATGGTCCCGCGCGCGCCCATGTCCCAATAGGGCGCGCCCAGTCCAGTGAAGGCGGGCACGAAATACACGCCACCGTTGCCGGAAACGCTCTCCGCAGCGGACTCGCTCTCCTCCGCCGTTTTGATGATCCCCAACTGGTCGCGCAGCCACTGCACTGCCGCGCCGGCGATGAACACACTGCCCTCGACGGCGAACTGCGCAGAGCCATTCGTGGAGGCCGCACGTGTGGCGAGGAGCCGGTTCTTTGACACCGGCCGCGCGGATCCGGTGTGGAGCAGCGCGAAGCATCCGGTCCCGTATGTGTTCTTGGACAAGCCCGGCCGGAAGCACGCCTGTCCGAAGAGGGCGGCCTGCTGGTCTCCGGCGATGCCCGCGACCGGGATCCCGGCACCGAGGTGCTCCGCCTGAGCCACACCCACCACGCCCGAGGAGCCGACAATACGGGGCAGCATCGCCGCGGGAACATCGAACAACCGCAGCATCTCCTCGTCCCACTCGCCGGTTTCGAGGTTCATCAGCATCGTGCGCGACGCGTTGGAAGGGTCGGTGACGTGCGCCGCGCCGCCCGTCAGCTTCCAGATGAGCCAGGTGTCGACGTTGCCGAAAAGCAGTTCTCCATCACGTGCGCGCGCGCGGGCGTCCGGCACATGGTCGAGGATCCACCGGATCTTGCTGCCGGAGAAGTAGGCGTCGATCACCAGTCCCGTACGCTCCGCCACGTCTCCCGAAGCCCCTCGGGATTTCAGTGACTCGCAGAGGTCCGCTGTCCGGCGGCACTGCCACACGATGGCTGGCGCCACGGGCTCGCCCGTGCGGCGGTCCCAGACGATCGTCGTCTCACGCTGGTTGGTGATGCCGATGGCGGCGATGTCCGTGGGTTTGGCTCCAGCGGCGGCGAGCGTGCGGCGTGCAGCGTCCAACTGGGCGTTCCAGATCTCGTTGGCGTCCTGTTCCACCCAGCCTTGTTGGGGATAGTGGCAGGCGAAGGCGTTGGACTCCATGGCGGTCCGCACGCCGTCCTGCCCGTAGAGGGCGGCGCGCGCGGAGGTGGTCCCTTCATCCAGGGAAAGCACGAATGGCACCTCCGCATTATAGAATGGGATTTCAGCATGTTCTTTCGCCGCGAGAAACCGAAGACACATACCTTTGCCACCCGCACCGCCGACGCCAGCAGCGCGGGATTCGAGATCAAGAGCGTGGGCAACTCCACCCGCGCGATCCGGAAAGGGGTCGCCGCCGAACTCCACGACGCGGGCGAGGGAAAGGTGCGGATCGGACACACCGGAATGGTGGTCGGCAATGAGATCGGCCAGTTGACGGACCTCGGATATCAGAAGATCTTCCTGACGCCCTCGGGCAAGCGGATTGCGGCGCAGGCGGAACACTTGAAGCTGATCCACGCGTTCGTCGAGGATCTGCGCGAAGCATTGGGATCCACCAGCCTTTACAACGAAGGTCTGGGAACCACCAACGACCTCCACCTGTACGACCGGGTGGAGGGACGCGACCGCGGCCACGCCGCTCCACCCTGGACCAAGTGATGCGCTGGGCGGCGGTTCTCCTCGCCGGACTTGCCGGGGGGCAGGTGCCCGCGGCGGATTCGCGCAACACCAGGATCCCCGACACCAATACTGCCTTCGCGATGCCAAAGTTCACAAGCCTCGCGCAATGGGAGGCGCGGAAGAAGCAGCTCCGCGAGCAGATTCTGACGGCGGCGGGACTGGATCCGATGCCCACACGCTCGCCGCTCAATGCCGAGATCTTTGGCCGGATCGAGAACAAAGACTACTCGATCGAGAAGGTGCTGATCCAGACCCTGCCCGGATACTATTTGGGCGGGAACCTGTACCGCCCGTTGGGCAAGAGCGGACGCTTTCCAGGTGTCGTCTCACCGCATGGACATTGGGTGTACGGCCGGCTGGAGCATGCGGCGCAGGGCTCGATTCCGGCCCGGTGCATTAATCTCGCGCGCCAGGGTTACGTCGTGTTCGCCTACGACATGGTGGGATACAACGATACGGTCCAGACCGGGCACGGATTCGGAGGCAAGGCGGAGGCGCTGTGGTCGTTCCACCCGCTTGGACTACAGACCTGGAACTCTATCCGCGCGGTTGACTTCGTGCAGTCGCTGCCGGACGTCGATCCGGACAACATTGCCGCCACCGGCGCCTCAGGCGGCGGAACGCAAACGTTCCTGCTCGCGGCCATTGATGATCGCGTGAAGGTAGCGGCGCCGGTGAACATGATCTCCGGCATCATGCAGGGCGGCTCGGTGTGCGAGAACGCTCCAGGTCTGCGTGTGGACGCGATTAACGTCGAGTTCGGCGCGATGATGGCGCCGCGGCCGATGCTGATGGTGTCGGCAACGGGCGACTGGACAAAGAACACGCTCGAGCAGGAGTTTCCCGCTACACGCGGAATCTACGAGCTGTTTGACCGGGCGAGTCTGGTGGAGGCGGTCCGCATCGACGCACCGCATAACTACAACAAGGACTCGCGCGAGGCGGTCTACCGCTTCTTCGCCAAACACGTGAAGAAGGATCCGGACTGGGCCACCTACAAGGAGCAGAACATCCGGCTGGAGAAGCTCCAGGACATGCTGGCGCTCCACAACCGGTCACTGCCGACCGGCGCGCTCAAGTACGACGCGCTGTTCGCGCAGTGGAAGCGTGATTCGGAGGCGAAGGTGAATGCGATCTCTTCGCGCGACGAGCGGCGCAGGCTGCTGCGGGCAGCGATCGGCGCGGAGTGGCCGGATCAGGTGTCGAGCGCGGGCGAGGGAGAATCGCTTGCCCTGAGCCGTCCGGCGGTTGGGGACCGGATTCCGGCGGTCTGGATCGCCGGGAAGGGAGACCCGCTGCTGGCGGTGCATCCGGAGGGCGCCGCAGCGGCGCGCAAGATGCCGGAGGCCGCGCGGGCGATTGCCGCTGGCCGTCCCGTGCTGCTGATCGACGCGTTCCAGACGGGGCGGGCGGAGGCGCCGCGGAACCGGCGCGCGTCGCACTTCCTGACGTTCAACAGGAGCGATGATCAGGCTCGCGCCCAGGATATCCTCACGGCAGTCCGGTGGCTGGGTGGCAAGGCTCCAGGGCAGATCGAAGTGGCGGGGACAGGCAAGGCGGCGGTGTGGTGCCGGTTCGCCGCGGCGGTGGCACCGGTTGGCGTGAAGCTGACGGGTTCGGCACAGTTTGGGGGGACGGATGCCGAGATGGAGGATCAGTTCTTTGTGCCGGGGATTCAGCGGGCGGGAGGCTGGAAGTCGGCGCTGATGCTCACCGGCCGGTGAACAGCCCGGCGACGGGAATCCGCAGTCCTGGGAGCAGTTCAGGACCTTCCAGGAACCCGGTCCGGGAGGCTACATACGGTGCGCCTCGTTGCCGCCAGACCACTACGATTTGCGATTCAGGGTAAATGTTCCAGACCGCGATCGCGCCGGATTCCAGGTACTGCCGTGTCTTCCTCTCGATCCGTCCAACGCTTTCATTGTCCGAGATCACTTCGACAGCGATTTCAGGACAGCCCAGAACATGTCCCCGATAGGGTGGCATCAATGCGAGAACATCCGGCCGGATGATCGCGAGATCGGGCTTCCGGAGAACCTTGCCGGTGAGCCAGAACCCAGGGTTACACGACGCCACGATATCCGCCCCGCTGGCCTTGCTCCAAAGAATCACTTCGTGGCCGATCATCGTCTGAACTGCGCCATGTCGAACGCTCGAGTCCGATGCCTCCTGAACGAGACCATCATCGTATTCAAGGATCGCCTCCTCCTGATCGGCGATCGCCAGAAACTCCTCCGGCGAAATCACCGTTGCGGTGCTCATTCAATTACCCGATCCGATTGTACAACTTCCCAAGTCGTCCGGTTCACGCGATCAAACGAGAACAGCAGCTCCGCCCGCTCCCGTGCCGCGGACTCCAACCGGCCCCTCCGCTCCGGATCCTCCATGAGCCCGCGGACCGCCGCGACCAGCGCCGCGACGTCGTCCGGCGGCACCAAGATCCCGGTCTCGCCGTCCACCACCACTTCGCGGACGCCGCCCGTGTCCGCCGCGATCACCGCCTTGCCGCAGGCCGCGGCTTCGCATGGGAGCCGGCCCATCGACTCGTAGTCGACTCCGCCCCGCCCCGGGTCAAACGCTTCACGGCTAGGGAACAGCACCAGGTCGGCGGCGTTCAGATACAGCGGCATCAGCTCATGCGGGATCATCCCGAGGAAGTCGACTCGATCCGCGACGCCCAGGTCGCGGGCCAGCCGCTCCAGCGCCAGTGTCTCCGGCCCCGTGCCCGCCAGCGCCAGCTCCACCCGCGGATCTCCGATCTCTGCCAGCGCCCGGATGGCGAGATCGATGCCCTTCTTGAGCACATGCCGCGCGGCGATGAACAGGAGAACGCGGTCCGGGTCCACGCGCCGGTCCATTGGCGCGAACAGCTTCGTGTCGACGCCGCCGGTGAGCACCATCCGGCGGGACCCGGGCGCGAACGCGGCCAAACGGTCCGCCGTCCACTGCGTGTTGCAGATCACCGTGCGGCAGTGGATTGCTCCGGCGCGCGCCTCATCGGCGCCTCCGCACCAGGGCCGCAGAAAGTCGTTACCCGCCGTCCGCGCCGTGACCGGAACGCCGAACGCCGACGCGAGAGTCATCAGCGATGTGTACACTGCGGTGGCCCCCACCTCGCGGGCGGTATCGCGGCAGCAGGCAAGTGCCTCCGCGTGGCTGTTGCGGGGAAGCAGTCGCCGGATCCCGTATCCCGCGGCGCGGTCGAACTCGCGGCATTCCGTGGCGTCGCGGCGCGATTCCGGCTCCCATGTCAGCACGGCGAAACGATGCTGGCCGCGCGCCAGGAACCGGCAGAATTCAGCGCCATGGACCTGGATCCCGCCGGTTCGTGGCGGGAACTCGGTCCAGACGATGAGGATCAACTCTCGTCCGAGCCCGACAGCCCCAGGATCTTGGAAGAGTGCCAGGGCCGTCCGACGCCATCGGCGCCAAAGATCAGCCGCCGTATCCCGCCTTCGGCCCCGAGATCCGCCTTGGCATCAACCACCGTCCGGCCATCGGATTCAAAGAAGCTTACGCCCGGGAACAGGTTCGAGCGTCCAGCAGCTTCCGCGGTCTGGCTCGATGAGAGGCTCTCCAGGCTGATCTCGGCGGTGGACCCGTCCGTCGACAGCACGCGCACCGGCCGGTGGGTTTGCATGGACAGCCCCTCGAGCGAAGCGCGCAATTCCGGATCCGTGACCTGCTCGATTCCAAGCACGGTGCCTTTGTCAGGTGTGCCGCGCAGCAGCCGCAAGAGCCGGTCCAGCATGTAGCAAGCCTACCAGACTACAGCCTGTCCCGGCGTTAAAGTCCAGACCTGGGTCCCGGAGAGCTCGCGAATCCCGTGCGCGAGATGCTCCGGCCGGCCGGTGAGCGGCGGGAATGTGCCCCAATGCATCGGAATCACCCGCGCGGCGCCGATCATCCGGCATGCGTGCGCAGCCTCTTCAGGACCCATCGTGAACAGGTCGCCGATGGGCAGGATCGCGAGTCCCGGCCGGTAGATTTGTCCGATCAGCGCCATGTCGCCGAAGACCGCCGTGTCACCGGCGAAGTAGAGCGCGCGCCCGTCGCTGAACCGTAGCACGAAGCCACTGGCTTCGCCGCCGTAGATCATCGCGCCATTGGAGTCCTCGATCCCGGAGCTGTGCAACGCGTGCGTCATCACAGCCTTCACACCGCAGACTTCCTGCGACCCGCCCTTGTTCATCGGCGCGATGTTGGCCACGCCGCGCGACTTGAGGTACATGCAGATTTCGTAGTTCGACACAACTTTGGAGCCGTGCTTCACGGCCAGTTCCACCACCGAGGCGATATGATCGAAATGTCCGTGCGACACCAAGATCGCGTCGGCACGCGTGATCTGGTGGCCCTCGGGATACTTCGGATTGCCGGTCCAAGGATCCACGAGCAGGATCTCTCCCGAAGGCAGCTTGAATTGAAAGGAGGAGTGGCCAAGCCACGTGATTTCGAGCATCCCCTCAGTTTCGCAAAGCGGCCGGGCGGCGATGTCGCGGCGCAGGCTGCTTGCCTCCGCGCTTCAACCAACGCCTGTCCGGCCGAACGTGCTATTCATCATCGCTGACACCTGGCGTGGCCAGGCGCTGCCATTCGCCGGTGATCCCAATCTCGGCGCGCCGAATCTCACCCGGCTCGCGCGCGAAGGCGTGCACTTCAGCCGTGCGTACACGAGCTATGCGGTGTGCTGTCCCGCCCGCGCGGCAATCATCACCGGCAAGCATCCGTGGACTGTAGGCGTCCGGCGGAACCACACGTTGCTGCCGTTGGATCAGCCGACGATGTCGCAGTCACTGAGGGATGCTGGCTACCGCACCGGCTATATCGGCAAGTGGCACCTTGATGGCCGGGAGAATCCCGGGTTCGTCCCTCCCGGACGCCGGCGCGGCTTCGATTATTGGGCAGCCTACAACGTCGCCCATCAACACTTCGGCACACCGTACTTCCGCGACTCCCCGGAACCGCTGCACGCGAAGGGCTTCGAGGCGGACTTTCAGACGGACCTCGCCATCGAATTCCTGCGCCAGAAAAGCGCGCAGCCATTTTTCCTTTTCCTGTCGTGGGTCCCGCCCCACGCCCCCTTCACACCACCGTCCAGCCACGACCGGTATCGCGCCGGTGATCTGCGGCTCCGCCCGAACGTTTCGCCGGATGCAGACGCGCAGGCGCGGCGGGAACTGGCTGGCTACTACGGATTGTGCTCCGCGGTGGATTCCAATCTCGGGCGGCTGTTGAGTGCGCTCGATCAACTCGGAACCGCTCGTGACACCATTGCAGTGTTCACCTCCGACCACGGCGTGATGTTCGGATCGCACGGATTGGAGGGGTTCGACGTGCCCTACGAGGAGTCCGTGCGGATCCCCTTGCTGATCCGGTATCCACGCAGGATCCGGCCCAACCGGATCGAGGGCACCCCGGTGTCGAACGCGGACCTCGCTCCGACGCTGCTGCGACTGTGCGGGCTGGAGCCGCTCCGGGGAATGGAAGGCGCGGACCTCTCGGAAGCGCTGATCCGGAACCGGCGTCCCGCGGCCAAGCCGGTCTTTGCTGAAGGAGCGGTTGGAGGCCAGGGCCATTGGCGGATGGTGGTGCACGGCGGGGCCAAGCTGGTTGTGGATCAGAAGGGGCAGCCGGCACACCTGTTTGATCTGGAAAAGGATCCGTACGAGATGGACAATCGGGTTGGGCTCGAGTCCGAGCGGGGAAGGAGGGACCGGCTGCTCTCGCTTCTCGCTTAGCCGGGCGGTGAGACGGCGGACCCTCGTCTGGCAAGATGCGGTTCTCAAACCCGGAGTTCGCGTCGTGGTACATTGAAGGCGATCCAGCCTTTGGCAGTACGCGCACCATCAAATTCTGGTGCCGCCGAGCCCAAAGGCTTTATCTATCTAAACCAAAGAAGCCGGCTTCCGGCTCGATCTGTACTCCCAGCTCAAGAACTGAGTGCACAACTACGGTCTCCGCGACGCTACCGACTTGGAGCACAATGTCCCGTTTGATGCGCTTGCCCGGCGGAAGATCAACCTCCACCTGGGCGATGGTGAAACCAGGCGACTCAACCCGGATGGTGTAGCGGCCCTGCGACGGCCGCTCCCGTGGGATCCTGAATGACGCCCTCAAGGAGGGCTGGCTGGACCTGCGACAGCAGTGCAAAGGCCACCGTGGCAGGCCCGCACAGACGGGCACTGAGATGTTTCGTGTTCACCCCTGAAAGTCCAGCAGCGTTGCGCCGGCTCATCCATAGCGTCCGGGAGGGCAGGAATCCACGGCCGCGACAACTACTGAGCGACCCGGCCTGGTACCGAAGCCGTGAGCGGCTTCAAATACTCATAACTCCGCCGGACCGCCTCATCCACCGGCATCACATTACCGAAAGCCTGATGCACCGTGATGGATCCCGAGTAGCCGGTCCGGTGCAGGGCGGCAAAGACTTCCTCCGAATCGACGCCGCCCTTCTCCCACACCCCGATGTGGTCCAAGCGAACCCGGCCCTTCGTCCACGTCTCAAGCGACGTTTCGCCCGCCGGATTCAGCCTATGGTTCTGGATATAGAAGTTGAAGATGTACGGCCTCAGCCGGGTGATCGCGGCGCCGCCGTAGACCTGTCCGGAAATCAGCCAGTTGGCCGGCTCGTAGATGAGTCCGAAGTTGGGGCGGTTGACGGCCTTCAACACCCGCTCGCTTCCGTCCACCGTCTCAAACAAGCTCGCGCAATGAGACTGATGCGCGAGACGGATCTTGCGCTCGCGTGCTTCATCAGCGGCCCGGCGCGCCCATTCGATGTCCTCGTCCTTCTTCATGCACACACGGATCAGATTGGCGCCGAACGAATCGGCAAGGTCGAGGTACGGCGTGATCTTGCGCAAGCACATCGGCCCCTGCTCGTTGTTGGACGGGACCGCGAAATCGCCTGTGATCATCGACACCGCCAGGCCGGCGGCCCGAATCTTCGCCGCCACGTCGCGGATCTTCTCCGGCGGCGAATGGACGCCCGCCTGTGATGCCCGCATGCACAGCGCCTCGTAGCCACAGGACTTGGCGAGCCCTATCAACTCGCCGATCGTCCGCGTGGACTTCTCCTTGTTGTCGAACGCTTCGGCCACGCGGACCGACAGTGACATCCGCATGCCGGTGGACGCTCCCGCAAGCGCGGCGCCTGCCAGCACGGCGCCCGGAAGCACGTTGCGCCGGGTGATTTGGTGGGACATGATCAAGAGCCTTCTTCGCTACTAATGTACAATGCGCACGAGCCTCATGAACCGCCGCCTGACCGCGGGATCAGTTCATTGGCACCCAGCAGGAATGGAAGCACGGAGGCGACGCATGGCGCTGCGGCAGCACCACCCTCGGTCCGGCCGCGACATGGAATGGATCAAACAGCCCGAACGCGCTCGACGTACGGTTGGCGTCGAAGATCTGGCAGATCACGGATCCATGATGCGGATCCGCGGGATCCGGCAGGAACACCGGCTCTCCGCCGAGATAAACTCCCGGCGGCGCCTGGAAGATGTCATCGACGCGCGCGGACTCGAAACTGCCGTGGACCAACTGGTCGAAGAATTTGCGCCCCGGCCTCCCTGTCGCTGAGATGCCGAGCATCCAGAAATCGGAGGTCCGCCGCATGAACAGGTCCGGGATGATGGTAGCGAAGTCCGGCGACAGGCGGTAGGGCAGCTCACAGCGCTCGACCACCTTGCGGCGTTCCAAATCCAACACCATGCGGACCGGGTACCCCTCGGCGACATCGGTGAACAGGTCGGGAATCACCTGGTACTGGCCGTAGACAGGCTCGTCGAGCTCCAGCAAGTCGACCGTCAGCAGCGGCCCGGACTCGAAGCAGTTGATCAGGTGCAGGCAGTATTTGCCGTCCAGGTGGAACGCCGTCACCAGCTCTCCCGTGTCCCGGCGCAGGATCATCAACCGGCTTCCACTCTCCGGCTCCCACCGCATCGCCTCCATGAGGGACTTGCCGCCGCGCATCAGTCCGGCCATGTCCAGCAGGTGCGGCGACAAGTAGTGGACCGTGTAGCTGGGACTGAGCCCGAAGTCGTGTACCGAGCAGGGATATTCGAGCTTGTGCCGCACCCGGCTCCGCAGAACGCCTTGCGCGTCGAACCGGTAGACGTTGAGCAGCGGCTCGGCGGCAGCGTAGGCGATTCCGAAGTTGAACATCTCTCCGGTATGAGGGTCGAACTTCGGGTGCGCGGAGAACGGCGTCACCGCGTTCAGCCGCCCGCCCATTGACGACTCGCCACGCGTTTCGAGCGTCACCGGGTCGATCTCCCACGGAAGCCCCTGTTCCCCGAACGCGTAGAGCTTGCCCCCGAACGGATAGACGCTGACATTGACGGGCGACTCCAGGCCGAGTCCGCGCTTGAGCTTTTCGAACGGCGTTCCAAATGCGCGGTACAGGAACCGCCCCGCGGCCTCCTCCTCGACGAATTTGCTGCTTCGTACGAAACGATGCGTGCAGTGGACTGGGCCGTCACCGAACCGCAGCGCGGTCACCATGCCGTCGCCGTCAAGCCAGTGGCGGTACGTTTGGCCAGAGCGGGAGAACAGACACGGGCCGTTCAGGTAGTAGGTCCCCGTGAGGTAGCGGGGCACTTCACCGGACGAGGGCGTCATCGCGTAGGAGTCCTCGGCGGGCGGGATGGAGAATGCACGTTCGAGGAACGGGGCGTAATCGGATGCCACGCGCTAGTCCCCCGCGGCGAGCATGAGCTCAGGCCGCAGCGCTGTCTGGAACCGGTCGAAAACGCAGGGATCCAAAATCCACTGATACGGCTCGCCGCCCTTCGGACACGCCGCCCAGCGCGCTCGCATCTGGTGCTCGTTGAACGCCGCATTGGCCAGGTCGATCCCTTCGATGAACGCGCGGTTGGTCACCACCGCCGGATCGTCCACAACCCGGGCCGTGATATGGGCCACGATGAACTTCGCGTACTCGATCACCACCATGAGCTGCTTTTCGAGGATCATGCCGGCTTCCTCGCGCGAGATGCCGATCCGGTAGAACAGCGTCTCGGCATTGCGTAGCGGCAGGATCTCGTAGAAGTCGAAGAACGTCCGGTCCGTTTGCGGCATCCGTTCGTTCTTCTTCCAGTGATAATAACCGTTGATCAACATCTGCAAGGTCTTGTTCACCGGGCCGAGGCGTGCAAACCGGGGCAGGAAGTGGGGCAGGAACTTGAGATCGGTAAAGAAGTCGTTGATGAACGGCAGCACGTAAAAGGAGAAGTAGACGGCCAGCTCCCAGGTGTACTTCATGACGAAGCACTCCTGGTCGCCGAGTGCGTCATAGCCGGTGGAAAAACTCGGAACGTAGGCCTCGTAGAAGGCCCGCATCATGCCCTCGTAGAACCGCGACTTGAGGCGCAACTGGATCGGGTCGTCGGTGCAGATGGCATCGGCGATCAGGGTGTTGTAGAGCGCGATCAGGTCGCCGCCGGGCGAATAGAGCGGATCGGAGAACCGGCCAGCTTCACCCGACAATGCCCATTTCCGCGGACTGATGGTCTGCGCGCAGTCGTACGAATAGTCACGCAGGTAGCCCCAGTCAAGGACCTTGCGCTTGGGCAGGTCGCGCTCAAACAGAGGGAACTCGCGGCAGATCCAGCGCGTGAGCTTCTCGGGCGTGTTCACGTCATCCTCGCGGACACGCGAGCGGTCGTACACCAGCCCGAGGCTGGTCTTATGGCGTAATGGGATCACCCAGAACCAGAATCCCTCGCCGACGAAGTGATTCGTCGCCAGCCAGAAAGGAGAGCTGCCGATCGACTGGCGCGCTGGATCCAGGCGCGATGCGCGGTGCGAACGGTCGCTGAGCTTTTCGATGTTCACCAGGCCTTCCACCCAAAAAAAAGACGACCCGTGATGGATCGGGTTCTCCAGCTTCAGGCCCTGCTGGCGCGCGATGAACTTGGACCGGCCCGACGTGTCGACCACCCATCCCGCCGTCACAGTCTCAGGCGTTCCGTTGTTCAGAAAGCTCACCCGGTGCGGCGCTTCATCCGTCGCTGAGAGCGTAGTCTCAAGTTCCGCCGCGGGAGCAACGAACCGGAACCGCTCGCACTGGACGTTTCTCCTTAGCAGCTCCTCTTCGAGTGTGTTGCGGTCCAACTGGTAGGTGGGAAGGTTCGAATATGTGCGGATGTAGGAAACGCAGTAGTCCTCGAAATTGCGGTTGCCGCATTGGTCGCGTTTGTAATGGAACCGGAGGTTGTACTTCAGCAACTGGCCGTGGAGGAGGTACTCCTCAAGGTCGAGCACCTTGCCGAGATAATATCCGCTCACCTGCACCGACGATTCGCCGACCTTTTGGCGCTTGAGCGGGATCTCGGGGCGCCGCTCGACGAGCAACACGGTCTTGGTGGTGTTCAACAGGAGCTGGCGCGACAGGCACAGCCCCGCCAGTCCAGCGCCGATCACCACCACGTCGTAATGGCGAGGTTCCATTAACGTAGCTCTCCTTGAAAGATCGAGCCGAAGAAGATGCCCGGACGCTGGCTCAGCAGCCGGTTGACGGCGTCCTGCATGCGCGCCCGGACCTGATTGCTGATCTCCTTGACCACCTGGTTGTCGTCGGCCGCCTCAATCGGACACTCCTTCAGGTGCATCGGCTCCAGGAACTCGGTGTGCCACTTCGAAGGAAGCGGCAACGGCAGCAACGGCCAGGTGGGCGTCACCGGACAGAAGGGCCACTCGGTCCAACGCTTGAACGCGGCGATATCAATGCGCCCGAAGATGGGAAAGATCTCGGCGTGCCCCACGGTGACGAACGGAACAATCGGCGCGCGGTTGCGCAGCGCGATGCGGACGAAATCGGCGCGCCCGAAGTTCCCGAGCGTGTACGCGGTCTTGTAGTAGGAGAACGCGCCGCGGATGCCCTCGGGATAAACGCCAAGCAGTTCATCGCGGTCAAGCACCCAGTCGGCGTTTTCCTGGTTGGCGACAAGTCCGCCCCAGCGCGTCATGGCGTTGTTGAGCGGAGGCATCTTGACCAGGCACGGATGGATGAGAAACCGCGGCGCCCGGCCCACGCCCTTCATGCAGGCGTCCAGGATCATCGTCGCGTCGAACGGCATGAATCCGCGGTGCATGCCCACTAGGACGCCTTTGCCGGACTTGGGAATGTTCGACAGCCCCCGCGTCTCGATCCGCCAGTAGAACTTGTGCAGGATCTTGAATCCCGTTTCACCCCAGCGGCGGATGTAGCGGAGGTCCATGCCGTAGTCGTCAAACGTGGCGCGCGAGTCGGGCTGCAAAGCTTGCGCGCTGGTGTAGCGCGGCTTGAACTCAAGCTCCCGGTGGGCCAGGCCGCCCGATACGGTCCACTGGTAACGCAGGTACTCGAGCTGGTCCGGCGGCCAGGCCGAGGCGCCGCGCAGACCGCGGACCGCCGATTGCAAAAGGCGCGGGAACGGCAGCCGCTTGACGCCCGCAAGCTCCAGCGCGGCGTTCAGATGGATCACGCCCGCCGGTGCGATGTTGTAGGTGCCGAATTCGAATTCGGCCACCGCGCAACGCACGGCTTCGGCGAGATCATCCGGATGCAGAAGCTGGAGAACGCTCGCGCATCCGGGCGGGACCCATGCCCCCGCCGACCGGAACATCGCGCTGTAGAAATCCGGTCCGTCGGTGGTGATCACCGGCGCGCAGCGGAGAATCGTGAGGCGCTCGCCAGTCCAGAGCTTGCGCGCGAGATCTTCGTACTCCTGCCAGGCTTTCTGAACCCGGTTGCCAGTCTGCACGGGGACCCGCGATTCAAGCATCATCCCCGGATTACTGTGGTGCGGACCATAGATCTCGGCGCTCGAAATCACGACCGCCTTCGTGCTCGGGTTGCTCGCGAAGCGGTGGAAGGCCTGCTGCGCCTCCACCATGTCCGGACCGATGCGCGCAATGCCATGAAGCCGGGGCAGGTAGACCACTGTGTCGGCGGCGCCCTCCGGGGCGATGGGGATTCCCGACTGGCGCAAGTGTTCCTGAACGCGGCCCGCGAGCGTCCCGGTTCCCGTGACGGATGCGGTCTTCATGCGAGCATCCTCGCGGCTTCCGCGACCCGTGACGTTGCGGTGATGAGTTTGGCCGCCTTCATGGCCGAGACGATGACCGGAGTGATTCCGCCGCCGGGCCGGGTCCAGTGGCCGACGTAGTAGAGATCACGGATGGCGCCAGTGATATCCGGGCGGTGGTCGCCCAATTGATCCGGGGACATTTCCCAACCGAGCATGGAACCATGATAGTTCCATGTGTACCGGTAGGAGGTGAAGGCCGAGGCGCTCAATGCCACAACGACCTTCCGCGAGAAGCCCGGCATGATCCGCTCGAGATTTGAAAGAATGTACCGCTCGACACCGAGTTTGTGCAGGGTCCAGTCGTCGACCAGCGGATAGTCGACGTTGGTTAGCTTCTGCACGATGATGATGTGGCCGCCGGGCGGCGCCATGCGAGGCTCGTACAGGGTCGGCACGAAGACCTTGAAGGCGCTGGTAGCGACGCGGTCGGAGTCCCAACAGTCCCAATGGTAGCCATCGTGGCGCTGGAGTTCTTCGGTGGTGATTCCCTGGAGCCCGATATGCGTCAGGAAGCACGGGTGGGAAATGCGCATCCGCCGAAGCGCCCCGATTTCCTCTTGCGGAACGAGGCCCGGATCGAGCAGCCGGGTCTGAGTGTGGACCAGGTCGGAGTTCGAGATCACCGCTCCGGCACGGACGCGGATCAGCGATTGCGAGCGCGCCGGTCCAATGCGGACATCCACACCAGCGGCACGCCCGTTTTCGACATGGATCCGCTCGACAGATGAGCTCATCAGCACGTCACCGCCAAGTTCAACAAAGCGTCGCGCTAGCTCGTCGGCGAAAGCCTGCGATCCGCCCTCGGGATAGTAGTTCCCAAGGAAATACGACAGGCGCAGCATTGAATCGAAAACGAAGGAGGTGCGCGACGGAGGGGAACCCCAGTGACCGGCGTCCGCCGACAGCAGCAGCTTGAGCTTGGGATCGCGGAAGTGCCGGTCGAGGACATCGCGGACCGTCAGCCGCCGGTAGGGGTCCAACCGCTCGGTGCCCACGCCGCGGAAGTATTCGAGCAGCCCCAGCATATACGTGCTTCGGACCAGCTTGAAGAACTCGTCGAGCTGCGCCGCCTCGTCCGGGAACATCGCCTTAACCTCGCGGAGGTACTCGTCAAAGTCGGCGGGAACGCGGAAGTGGGATCCGTCTGGGAAATGGAAGTGATCCACCGGATCCATTTTGACCCACCGGGTCCGCACGCCGAGGTCGTCGAGAAGCCTGCCCGTAATGCTCGACTTGTTGCCCAGTAGCGGATAGAAGTGGGTCGCGGCGTCGAACGTGTACCCCTTACGCCGGAAGGTGCTGCAATAGCCGCCCACCATGAAATGCTGCTCGATGAGCAGGACCTTGAGTCCTTCCTTGGCTAGGCACAGTCCGCAGGTCAGCCCTCCGATGCCCGCGCCGGTGACAATGGCGTCGTAGGAGCGTTTGGGCTCGCCCCGCAGGGCTTGGAAGGGGCGGCCCATCGTGTCAGGCCCGGAAGGCGGTTCCGGGCCCCGGATCGGCTGGATCCAGGCTCAGGGCCAAGGCGATCGAGGCCCGGCAGGCGCGGCATCCGGCCAGATGGGATTCCATTTGTGCCCGCTCCTCCGCACCGCCGAAACCGTCCGCGTAGGCGGCCAAGGTTTCGGGATCCATGCAAACCCGCGGCGCGCGAGCCAGGGGGACCTGTTTGCTTGGGGACCGGGCCGGCCTTGGCCCAATCGCTACCTCCATGGCATGGATCGGCCACTGCATCATTTTCAATAGCGTGTAGGCGGAGGCTTGTCCCAGCTCAACGAGCGTTCCAACCGTCGCCGCCGCTTGAGTACCGAACTGCAACGCGTAGCCCAACATCCCCTCGTGGCTCTCCCATCAATAGAGACAGCCGAAGCAGCCGAACTCGCGCCAGCAACGTTACATTCTCTTCGCTTCCGAGGCCGAATTTG